>CALFRH010000177.1 GCA_937919225.1 uncultured Parvularcula sp. | reverse complement strand
CACGAAAGGCGAACAGACTCTCAAATTAAACGGCTGGAATCACGGGGCTGGGTCAGTCGCATTACCGCAGAGTCCTAAGGCGAAAGGTGGATGTCAGCTGACCCGAAACCGCTTTAAGGTCGGTAACAGGCATACCCCTTTTCCCTCCTCAGGGCTTGTCCGCACGGGGTCCAAAGGCCAAAGAGCTATTTGTCAGTAGCCAGCGTTCGACAGTGCGGAGGGCTTTCGGTCTTTATTGGGTGGCGAGATCTCGGTCTATCGATCCGTCTACCGCCACGACGTCGGGCGTCAGGTATCGCGCAATTTCTTGGAAGGCGGTGATGTTTTCGTAGAAGAAGTGCCCATCGTCCGTCGTAAAATTTTTGTAGGCGGACGTTCTGGCGATCACGACATTTCGCGCTGGATTAACGTAAATCATCTGCCCATAAATGCCGAGAGCCATGAAATCATGCCCATCAGGTTCAAGAGGTGTCCACCATTGATATTTGTAGCCAAATCCTGATCCGGATTGAGGGTTATTGTTACCTGGCCTCAGACGATCGTTATCGGGCCTTGTCGATTTTTGAACCCATTCTTCCGACACGAGCTGCTCGCCTTTAAAGTTCACACCTCCATTGAGGTAGAGTTCACCAAAGCGAAGCATATCACGCACTCGGATATTTGCCCCACCATAGGCGACCGGCTCGTCGACCGTGTCTGTAATCCAGACCGCATCGTCCTCAGCACCAAGTTTTGACCATAATCGGTCGTAGAAATAGTCGGCGAATTCTTCACCTGTTGCATGGCGAACCACCATTCCCAGAACATGGGTATCCGCGCTTGCATAGCGATTATATGTTCCGGGCTCGAATTCACGGGGGATCTGCCCTGAGAATTCATCTAGAGATCCAAATTGTGTTGCGATCATTGATTGAGTAATATCTGAATCTAATCGCGAATAGTCTTCATTCCATCTAATGCCCGACGACATTTCAAGCACATCTTTTATTGTTGCCCCATCGTAAGCGCTACCTTTTAGGCTTGGTACATACTTAACGACTTGATCCTCGATATTTTCAATGGCGCCTTCTTCATGGGCGACACCTACCAGAAATGATACCATCGATTTAGAGACGGACATTTGAATCGCTCGTGTTTCGCGAGTATTTCCAAGGTCGTAAGCCTCATAAATCAACTCCCCATTGTGCAGGATAGCCATCCCAGTGAAGTTGCTCTTCTTAAACAGCGCCCGTGTGGGCTTAATCTCACCGTTATACTCATAGGTCTCTGGAAGAGCGGCAGGGCGTATGCGCTCTTTAAGTTGATAGACCTCCGAACCGCGAGGGATTGTCACCGACGGTAGGGTATCCGGCATTGTTCGGAAACTGACTGCAATATTCTCCGGATCAAACATTTTTTTGTAACCGAGCATTCCGTTGATTATCCGGATATCATCGGCAAAATACACTCCAACACCAATCGCTGCGACGGCGGTCCCGGCAAGTAAGATCGACCATTTTTTCATTATATTGCTCGCTATAAGGCGCTTCATACGCTGTACTTTTTACAGCTTCATATCACGCTAGGTTGGACTGATTTTGAAGAACTACGGTATCATCGAGACTGGATGTCCGTAGTTGCAATTTGATTCATCAATGGTGCTCGGAGGTCACCGGACTGTGATCAATAAGCGACTTATGTTGTTGTATGTTATTCACTGATGCTCTTGTCGGTGAACCAGTTCGTGTCAGGTGCACTCTGTGGTGCCGATCGACAACTTACGGGTGAGGGAACAAACCTTAGGGTGAAACATGAGTAATCAACAGGTGAATGCTGGGACACCGTCGTCCACGAATGAGATTTGGGGACATCCCAAGGGGCTTTTCTTCATTGTCTTCACGGAAGCATGGGAACGTTTTTCCTTTTACGGTATGCAGGCCCTTCTGGTCCTCTATATGGCGAGCTATCTTTTCCAGCCTGATGCCGCAGGCAACGTCGCTGGCTTTGGCGTTTTCAAGGGGGTAATGGAATCAGTCTTTGGCACCCTGAGTGTACAAGCCCTCGCGACCCAGACATTTGGTTTGTATGTGGCCTTTGTCTATTTCTCTCCCGTTTTCGGAGGCTATCTCGGTGATCGATATTTAGGGCGTCGTTTAGCGGTGATCATCGGTGGGGTGCTCATGGCAATCGGGCATTTTATGATGGCTTTTGAGCCATTGTTTCTGTTTGCTCTGCTGGCCCTTATTTCTGGCTCTGGTTTCTTAAAGGGTAATCTCGCAGCGCAGGTTGGTGACCTTTACGCAAAAACTGATCAGCGACGCGACACGGCTTTCTCTCTATACGTGATGGCCATTAATGTTGGGGCTTTTGTGGCGCCGTTGATTTGCGGGACGCTCGGTGAGTTGTATGGCTGGCACTATGGTTTTGGCGCCGCCGGCGTCGGGATGATTATTGGACTGATCATCTACATGACTGGCAGCAAGACGCTGCCGAAAGAGCAACCACGCGGCAGCAAGGAAGAGAGACCCAGCCTACAGCCAGGGGATGGGACGGTTATTATTGCCATCATCCTTATGCTGGGAATCACCGCCCTTTATTGGACGGCCCAGGCGCAAGTGTGGAACACCTACCCTTTATGGATTAAAGGGCGGGTGGATCGGGAGATTTTCGATCTCGTCATGCCTATTACTTGGTTTCAGTCCTTAGACTCCCTAGCTGTCTTGCTGTTGGCTCCAATTGTGATTTGGCGGTGGAAGCGTTTGTCAAAGCGCGCTGCGGAACCCAATGATGTCATGAAAATCGCTATCGGATGTGCCGTCTTTGCATTGGCCAATATTTGGCTGAGCGTCGGAGAACTTCAGGCTGGTACGGAGCAGGTGGCGTTATACTGGCCGGTCTTATTTCATTTTATTTGCGCCATTGGTTTTTTATACATTGGACCTATCGCGTTGTCGCTCACCTCAAGAGCGGCTCCAGCGGCAGTGAACGCGATGATGGTTGGGTCATACTATCTCGCAATATTTGTAGGCGGAATTGCAAGCGGTTGGTTGGGACGTTTTTACGAGATCTTGCCTCCCTATGGGTTTTGGATGTTGCACGCAGCGATCGTTGGGACGGGGGCGGTTCTCATGCTGGTGTTGAGAGGTCCTCTTTTGAAGGCAATGAAGCTGGATCGTATTGAAAAAGCCTAACACTCGTCGCGTTGCCTTGGGATAATATCGGATCTGACAGAGCGTGGTATTTTAGCCCTCATTGAGGAATTGACGAATATGGCGTGTGATGTGTTGTGGCGATACGGGGGTCACGAGGGAGTTTTCCGCTTGCCTTATTGTCTCTTGACTGAGCATTGAGCCGCTATAATGCTTGATCAGCGCCGCCATATAGGCGCGGCTAAATTCTGGGTGCGGTTGGAAGCTAATGGCTCGATCTTCGTACCGCAGGCCCGCATAGGAACAAAAGTCAGACTGTAAGATAATTTCTGCACTGCTTGGGGGCGAAATAATTTGATCATAATGCCATGCATAGAGCGATAGAGGCGCTGGGGCTTTCGGGTTGTCTAAAGACGATTGATAGGTTGAAACACCGATGGCGGGACCTCGGACGAATGGTTGAACCTCACCCCCAAGAGCTTGCGCGATCAGCTGGTGCCCGAAACAAATGCCGATGACCTTTTTCCGTTTGTCAATCGCTCTAAGAACAAACTCTGTAAGCGGCTTAATCCATGAATGATCCTCATAGACGCCATGTTTGGAGCCAGTGATCAGCCATGCATCGCACTCATTAGGATCCTCTGGAACCTGTCCTTCAAGTAGCGCATAGTTGTTGAAGGTCGCATTATGACCATTATCCGATTCCTCGATAAGCGTGGCACACATTAGACCATAACCGCTGAACTGACGCTCTAGAGCGACTGGCGGTCGACCGGTGATCAAAATACCGACTTTCATGCTTTCACTTTGATCGTAACTGGGATTAGACCATTTCTAAGTAGGAGGAATATTCATACTGAGAGATGACGTTGGCAAACTTCTCGAACTCTTGGCGTTTGCACGCCAGAAACATTTTGTGAAAAAGTGGCCCAAAGACTTCTTTGACGGCATGGTTCCGCGAGAAGAGATCGATTGCCTCAATCCAGCTTGTCGCCACCGTCTCCCCTTGTTCTGCATAAGCATTTCCGACGATGGGCTGAGGCGGCTCAGCTTGTTGTTCAATACCTGCAAGAGCACCACTCAGTACAGCACTCATAACCAGATAGGGGTTGGCGTCCGCTCCGGCGCCACGAAGATCGACTCGCAGATCCTTCCGGTCGCACGCGGGAATTCGAATCGCGGTAGTTCGATTATCATATCCCCATGTTAGTTGCATGGGGGCGTGGGTTTCGGCTTGAAACCGTTTGTATGAGTTGTAATGAGGTGCAAAAATCAACGTATTCTCTCGCATAGTTGTCAATAGACCCGCGACGGCGGACCCCAGCAACGCCGAACCATCCTCTCCGCCATTATCAAAGACATTACGACCATTATCATCCGCAAGACTCATGTGAACGTGAAAACCGTTACCAGCATCATCGCCGAAGGGTTTCGCCATGAAGGTGGCGCCGAGATCATGTTTTTTTGCGACCTCTCGCACGAGATGTTTGAAGTAGTGGGCATCGTCTGCAACCCGTACGGGATCGGATGCATGCACCAGATTGATTTCAAACTGTCCAGCGCCCGCTTCTTTGACGGCGCCGTCGGATTCGATGCCACAAGCTTCGCAGGCGGTGTAAATATCGTCAATCAACGAGCTGTAGCTCTCCAATTCATTGAGTGAATAGAGGGCATTTGACTGTCCAAGGTTTGTGATCGCGGGCGTTGGGGTCGCTGTGCCTTCATTGAGTTTGTATAGTGAGAATTCAAGTTCGACCGCACAAACCGGATACCATCCACGCTGGTGATATTTATGGACGATAGAGGTTAGGATTTGCCGTGGATCGGCGGGGTAAGGGGTTTGCGGCGACTGAAACAATGTTGCTGGAATAAGGGCTGTAGGGCGGTCTTGCCACTCAGCGGGGAGTACGCGTCCGCTGGCGGGAACGGCAAATCCATCCTTATCGCCCGTTTCAAAAATCTGACCACTACCAACACAATCTGTTCCAAATATATCAACGCCTAAAATAGCGAAGGGAATTTTGATGGATCCTTTCATCGCTTTTTCGATGTACCGACGCTGGACACGCTTGCCCCGAAACACACCGTTAAAGTCTACAATGAATAAGGTTACATACTTTGCAGACGGATTTTTATCTAACCATTCTTGTATTGGCTTTGTTGTCATAGTGTGTTCGCCCATCCGATGTGAAAATGGCTATGATCGCGTTTCGTTGACTATAATAAATTTACGCGTATAATTTAATGCTATCACAATCATCCTTGTCTGCAAGGGTGTTAAAAATGCTTGGTGCGGTGGTGCCATCCCCGCCGCTCCACGCTCAGGGGAAATATGCGCCAAAACCACATCCACCCATCGCCGGTATTGAAAAATCAGCCTACCTTGCAGTCGCCACTCTCCATCGTCGCGATGATCGTCATAGGCGTATTTTCAACCTCGGTCCTTGTGTCGACGCCGATCCTATCGGCGGCGATGGCTACAAGAGTGGGGGGAGGTCAGGACTTTATTGGGTATCTGGCGTCGGCCGACTTTTTCGGAATGGGGGTTGCCAGTGCGACCGCATCGTTCTGGGTGTTGCGACGTTTCTCAAGACGATTGCTCTTGATCATTCTGGGCGGTGTGTTTTTCGGCAACATTATATCCATCTTTGTAAGCAGCTTTGCTTACTTATTTGCTCTGCGCTTTATTATCGGCTGCTTGAATGGCTTGATATTGTCGGTTGTATTTGTCGGCCTGTGTCGTACGCGATCGCCAGATCGGTCATTTGGCATTTACGTTTTCGTGCAGTTGGCATTGCAGAGCGTCTTGATACCACTCTTTTCCTGGATATGGGAAGCCTATGGGGCGTCAAGCCTTTTTACGGCACTTGCGCTGTTCCCTCTACTGTCTATTCCACTCTTGCTTTTGTTTCCATCCAGCATCGCTCAAAGTCATCAGCTTACAACCGGATCTACAAAAACAACCGGTGTAAAGATGATATGGGCCGGCGCCGCCCTTATTGGACTATTTATCTACTTCTTAGCGCCAGCAGGGATTTGGGCATATTTTGAACCCATTGGCCAATCGTTTGGCGTTAGCGGACAAGAAATTGGGAATGCTCTTGGCCTCGCCGCTTTCGCAGGCATGGCGGGTGCCGCCACTGTTCTGGTGATCGGGAGTACTATCTCAAGAGCATTCCTCATGTCTTTGGGTATTGGCCTGTCTGTCATCGCCGTTATTCTTCTATCTGGGGCGAGCGGGTTTTTGCTTTATCTATTGGCGGCAAGTATCTTTAATTTCGCATGGAACTTCACATTTCCCTATCTGATGGGGGTGATTTCCCTGTTTGACGATAGTGGTGAAGTGGCTGTTTTAAGCCTGGTTGCCCAATTATTTGGGCTTGCCCTAGGACCATTTATCGGCGCTTTAGTTGTAAGCGACAATGAGTTCGGACCGTTATTAAGCCTATCCATACTGGTGTATTGTGTGAGCTTCGCTATATTTATAGTGTGCAATAGGGTTGCTGCGGCTCGATCTCCGTCAAGATAATGATGATTATGAAGCGGCGCGTTCGAGCAGTCGTTTACTAAGTGCTTGAAGGGTATTGGACCATTCGTAGACTGTCTCAAGTTGGCTCGCGAGCTGAAAAATTCGGGCCTCTGCACCGATTTTCGACATAATCTGTATACCAACTGGAAAATCATCTTCGTTCCAGTATACAGGAACGCTGGCGGCGGGCTGGCCGGTGATATTCGCCAGCGGAGAGAAGGGAGTGAATTCCATCCACCGTTGCCAGAAGCGATTGAGATCTGGGTCCGCAGGGGTGATGTAGCCGTGAGGGATCGTTGGCATAGCCAAGGTGGGGGTCAACAGGAGATCATAGTCTTCGAAAAACGGGGCAACAGATCGAGACATCCGTACAAAGCCCATTATATTATCCAAAAAGTCCGCGGCGCTAAGAGTTAGTCCGTGTTCAAGCAGGGCAAAGTTCGTTGGCTCAAGATATCCTTCAGCCATTTCTAATCCGCTGCTCAAAAACAATTGCCGGCTTTCCCGTGCAACATATGCTGCGAAATGGGTAAGCAATCGATCAAATAGTTCGCCGCCATCATAGGAGGGAGCTGCTTCTTCGACGATATGCCCCAGCGCTTCTAACTGGTGTGCCGTTTTCTCAACGGCTTTCACGCAGTCCGGATGAACAGTGCCGCCCGTGGGCGCAACTGTCGTAAAGGCGATTTTGAACGGTTTTTCGGGACTTGTTTGGGCGGCCTTGAGGAAACTGCTGTCAGCGCTTGGCGCGCTGTATGGTGCACCAATATCAGGGCCGGCCGAGATATCGAGGATATGGGCGCTATCTCTTACCGAGCGGGTGATCACGTGGTCTGCAACATTCCCTCCCCATTCGTCATTATGAACTGGCCCTTTCGGTACCCGTCCGCGGGAAGGTTTTAAGCCAAACACGCCGCAGCAGGAGGAGGGTATACGGATGGAACCGGCACCATCATTGCCGTAGGCCGCTGGGAAGTAACCGGCGGCGACGGCGGCGGCGGACCCGCCGCTAGAGCCGCCGGTGCTTCGGGATAGCTCCCACGGATTTCGGCATACACCGTTTACGACCGATTCGGTGGAAACAGAGGAGGCCAATTCTGGCATGTTTAGCTTCGCAACCAAGTTGAGCCCAGCGTTCCGATACCGGGTGACGAAACTGGCGTCGTAACCGGGGTCAGTCGGTGGAATCAGTTTGCAGGAAGCGCCGCTCGGTATGCCTTTGTAGTAGGCGCCTTCTTCTTTGGCGCCAAAGGGGACCCCGAAGAGCGGAGCCTCCTGGTCAACGGATTTAAGGTGCGTTCTTGCGATATCGAAATGTTGCGACACGACCGCGTTGATGTCTCCGTCCAGGGTGAGGATGGTTTTCTCACAAGCGGCGAGGATATCTTCGGGCGCGACCTGCTTTTCGCGGACGAGGTCTGCAAGGGCGAGGGCATCGTACTGCGCGTATTCCTCCGGAGACATCTTGGAACCACCATAATAAATTATACACGTATAATTTATTATGGTGGTGGCGATTTGAGTCAAGATGTGCAGAACAGGAGGAACGCTTTAACCTTACTGCGTAGATGGGAAGATGTGATGGCAAGCGGTAAAAGGCGGGCAGGGCGCCCAAAGCTCTCTGCGGAACAACAGGCCGCCTTTCGCGAAACCATCATCGATGTCGCCAAAGGTCTCTTTTTCGAGCATGGTGTCAGCGGCGTTTCCATACGGAACATAGCAACAGGTGTCGGCTGTTCGCCGATGACGATTTACTCTTACTTCGAGAATAAGCACGCCATCTTGCGCTGTATTTGGGAAGTTATCTTCGATGAGTTATACCAAACTTGCGTGCACGCGACAAAACGTGAAACAACACCGCTCACGAAGCTCAGAAAGCTATGTCGTGCCTATTTGAAGTTTTGGCTGTTGAACCGAGACTATTTTTATGTGGTATATTTGACCGTCGATCCTGAAACAATTTCCCTCGGACAAGACTTTTTTGAGATGGAGGAAGTTAGCGTCAAAAAAGTCTATGAGCTTATTGACTCGCTCATCGACGACAGTAAGCGGGATAAATCGTTATCGGGAGCATCTACTCGAAAAATGTCGCAAACCCTGCTGATATCAATGTTTGGGATATTGTTTAGTCTTATCACCATCCCGGAATATGATTGGGTAGATGAAGATACTCTCATTAAAGAGGTTTTTGAGCACTTTATCCGTGGATATGCGCCACAGTGATAGTACGCCTCTACATTGTCAGACTGTCTGATTGAATGAGGTCGCATGCTATTGAGTCTTTGTTCTTCGCGTGTGAACCAATTGTCTCTGATCCAATATGATGGCCCGGCGTGCTAGCTGTCACTCCGGATGATGGCGTCAAATAAAGCGAATGTTTCTAATTCACGGTATGCCCTTGGATTATCTTCACTGGCGTAAAAGCGGTTGCAAGACAACTTCACGATAACCATTTTACTTTCGGGGCTGACATAAATGAACTGATTATAGATGCCGAGGCCGACAAAATCGCCCCTATCGTTCGGGATCCACCACTGATATCCGTACCCCAATCGGTGCGCAGAGAGCGGGTTCTCGCCTGGTCTGAGATGCAGCTCATCGGCATTAATGGAGGCGCGAACCCATGCTTCAGGGAGTATTTGATCGCTATCCCAGTTTCCGCCACGGCGATAGAGTTCACCGATCCTCGCAAAGTCTCTGGCCGTTGCGTTTAGCCCGCCTAACCCGAGTGCCCGGCCATGCCTGTCCGTTGTCCAGAAGGCATCATGTTCAGCTCCCAATGGTTTCCATAGCCGATCTTCTAGATAGTCGGGCAGAGAACGGCCTGTTGCCTCTGCGACGAGATAGGTTAAGGCTTGTGTATCCATTCCCGTATACCGACGATACGTTCCCGGTTCATTTTCCCTAACCATGCTGGCGACAAGTCGATCATATGATGACCCCAGTAGCATAGCGATGCCGACGCGCCTCATGTCCGATTCTGGGTCACCATAGTCCTCGTTCCACCGAATACCTGATGACATCTGTAGCACATCTTTGATTGAAACGTTGTTGTAGCCGCTTTCCTTGAGCAAGGGCGCGTAGTCGGAAATAGGATCATCCACGGAGTCGATATGACCGTCTTCTATCGCGAGGCCCACCGCTGCCGAAACGACGCTCTTCGACAAAGAGTGTGAGTGCCAAGGTTCATCGATAGCGGCGGTCAACCAATAATTTTCGTATAGGATCTGACCATCTTTCAAGATGAGTAACGCAGCCGTATCCGTCTCCTGAAGAAAGGCGTCGGTGTTAAATGTTTCCTCTTCGAAGGTGAAACTGTCTGGCAACGTGATTTGTGGGCCAAGTGGCAAGGGGCGGGGGGTCTCGGACGCTCCCATCGTTTTGATGGGATAGAAGTCTTCTTGCCGGATGAAGTTCTCGCTTTGATCAACGCCGGTGAATAGGGATGTTTGATAGTTGTAGCGAGCAATTTCCTGTTTGAAGACTTGGCTGGCGACACCAATCGCGACCAAGATGATCACGAAGACGACGCCAAGGAATTTGAATGTACGTGTCATCGTTCTAACTCCTACGCGAGTAACCTAGTGCCTTGTCTTTGCGTCAAACATCATCATCGAACGCCCGAGGGTTGCAAGAGCGTCATTGCAGATCAAGGGGCGTGACCGCGCTAATGAATTAGTCGGTGCCACACCCGATATTGCTGCGAAACGGCTAGATCAGTCCGTTGACGGGTCGTCTAATGCGACGTCGGTTACGATTTTCCACTCACCGTCAACTTGGCGCCAGACGGTGACATAGTTTCCTGTCACCATAGGTGTACTGTCTATAGAGTATGATCCCCACGTAATGCCTAGATCTCCGCCACCCGCCATTGCGCCTATCGGTTGCCACCGCACCGGTGACGGGACGGTTGTTAGGTCACGGGCCGCCAGAATATCGGTCTCTGTGGTGAGAAACCCTTCTCCTGCCTCAATCATGAAGGCTGAGTCAAAGTCGACGAACTCTTGCGAAGCGGCCTTAAATCCATACTCCCTGTTATAGGCCTCATAAGAACGGTCGGCGCTGAGCAGCTCTTTTTCTAGGGCGTCTAGTGAGGGCGTCGGTGAATGGACGCAGCCGACCATACCCTGCGCAATCGCGACATAGAGAACAGCGCTGACGATCTTATGGGTCATAACCATCGGAATCTCCTTTACAGACCCAAAGGCTATAAGCTTGGCGGAAAGGGGCGCACTGCTTTTCTTGATAGTCTTGGTGCACCTCCCACACCACTGGGGTTGTGGCGTCGGTGCAGAAGATGATCGACCTGCTTGTGATCTTGGCGTTTAAACGCCGTCAGTGCTCTACCGTAGAACGAGATTATCCATCAGTAACCTATCGGCGTGCTGCATACGGCTTCATCGCTTTCTCCAAGAACCTGATTGCAAAGGGCTTATCGCTGGTCTTGGTAGTTTTGTTCTCAAGCGCTTCACCATTGCGATCGAATGCGCGCACAAAGGTGATGGTGGTCGCCATTTGTCCCCACGAAGACTTCATCCGAAAAACGCTTCCAGCCATCACCAACCTCCATTCCAAAACTCAAAGAATCTTCCAGCCGGATGACTCACCTTCGGGGAGCGGGTCAAGGGCGGACGCATTCCTAGCGCTTGATGCGACCGGATCTGGTTATACAGCTTGGGCCATCTTGCGATAAAAGTTCGGTTCTGATGGATCGTAAGATCGCCATTAGATCGATCAGAGGGCAGAGTAGAGTATTTTCTCTGGCGATATCCTGCCAGCGTTTGCGCCGCGCCTATAAGCACTCGAACTGTCTATATCATAGAGAGCAAGACCTACTAAAACCCCGTAACGTAAGACACGCCTGCTGTATTGATGCTTTCATAGCTGCTGAGGTCTGCTTCAAACCCTGCCGCATTATAAGCTGCCTCCAGATCATTGGCTAGATCCTCAGTAGACAGTATTGTATATTCAAGCCTTATCCCACTATCTTCTGTTATCATGAGGTTTGCGCCAGCGCCGAGTCCTAAGCCGCCATACTCAACACTGTCCTTAGCTTCGGCGGAAAAGGGGAGCCCTGCTACTGTCCCTGAAGAAATCAATTCCACATCAAGTGTTGTTTGCTGATAGCCCGCTCGCGCGAACAGATTAAACTGGTTGGTGACGGGGAGGGATCCAACAGCATATAGGCCCAGCGTATGACTGACACGACCGCTCAACGTTACGTCGACTTCGCTGACGAGTGTGTCGTTCACGAACTCCTCAAAGGCGAAGTCGTAGGATGCTTCATCGATACCGACACCCAATCACCTTCGAGACGGAGATGTTGGCTAAACTGATAGCCGTAGCGCCCTGTCAGGACCGAGAGATCAACATCTTCAGTATCAAGCCTTGTATAGCCTAGGCTTAGCTGATGCCCTCTGACGTTGGGCGCTAACTCAATGATCGAAACCATATTCAACCTCTGATCTGCTTTTGCGGACACTGCCGCGCTATCGATGATCAAGATACTGATCGCCTCTCTACACACCATAATGGGGGAGGCTGTTATGTCGAAGCTTGAGATTATCGACCGACCGGTGGCGACGCTTACACCGTATGCGGGTAATCCCCGCACCCACACCAAGCGTCAGATCGCGCGAATTGCCGAAAGCATCAAAGCCTTCGGTTGGACCAACCCGATCCTCATTGATGATGAGAGCGGCATCATTGCCGGACATGTCAGCGGTCTTGGTAAAAAGACGTATCAGGAGTTTACTATGGCTTTCGGCAAAAGAGCTGGAAAAGCTTGTCCTGGATCTCATCCCCCAAGATAGTGACGCTACGAACCAAACGATTCAAGAGCGTCTACGATCAATTGATCACATCGTTCTAGGTCATGATACCATCACTCTCTCCTTCAGCGATAAATCAACCTGTCCTGAAATCATCAGACCATTGACGGTGCAGCGCCGGGGCGTGGAAACCAAACTCTGCATCAATGGGCAATCACGAGAGCCGGACATGACCTTAGTGAGGCGCATCTACCGCGCTATGAACTGGGCCGCCGAGGTTGAGGCTGGCCTCTCCTTCAAGGCGATTGCGGAACGGGAAAACCTCTCCCGCGAATTTGTCCGCAATAATATCAAGTTCGCTTTTCTATCTCCGCGCATTGTCGAGCAGATCATGGCGGGCCAGCAACCACTGACACTCACCACCGAACGGTTGCGTAACTTCAATGTTCCAATCTCCTGGACCGAACAGGACAAGGTCCTCCGCTAACAGTCCTGGCAGAATGAGGTCTCCCTTTTAGTCCTCCTTCGAGAAGGCTGATTATATCGCTCGTTCTGAGAGGGGGGAAAAAATTCCCTGTATTTCCAAACGGAACCGAAAAAACTGCTCCAAGAGACGCTTGCGCGAAAAGGGCGGTGTTTACCCGTAGAGACGGTCTCCACTCGCCTGAAATAGCCGTTTGAAGCCGCTAAGTCGCTGAATTGTGGGGGCTTTGGTGGGCGTCGGAAACATCGCCCAAATCACGCTGACTGCGTGGCGGAGCTGTCAGTCCAAAGCGAACTCGTCTCGAGCAACGTTAGGATGTAGGATTGAAGTCTACCAAGCATTGATCCTACTCCAACAGATTAGCACTTGTCGCGAAACTGAAAGTCTTTCTACAGAGTATATAGTGGTTTCTGCTGATGTGAATGTGTAGCTAGACAAATTTTTGTAATTGTGGCTTTTGTCTGAAACCAAACATGGCCTTTATCTACGTCGAAATAGTAGGTGGCGAATTTTTTCCATGATTTTGGGATGGCGACCGGCTGCTTGGCGAATTTAGTTTACGATCGTGTTTATCGCTGCACAACATCATCCAAATCGATTATGGTCATCAATGTCGCGCTCTTGTGAAGAAAGCCTTCCGCGTTTCGCTGTGAAAGAGGAGGTCTCACGTGCGTCATCACCGCGAGTTCGGCCAACTCCGGCGAGGTTTTGATTTGAAGGAACAGGTTGTGAACCAGCAGCGTCACTGCCTCAGTCCAACTCGCAATTGCGTTGGACACTTGTGCTGACATAGCCACCTGACGACTTGGAGATTTTCAAGCTCAAGGGTGTGTTTTGTAGGCCTATTGAATCTTGGGTGTAAGGAGCGTTAATGGGTTCCGAACAAGTAGCACCCTCTGAGAGTTAGTTCTGGTACCGTAACGCCGCCGCGGCCTCTATATATTTGTGGGGTCAGTGGCTCTCAATTATGGGGTGAGCGATCACATTTGAATATGGGCAGTTAGCCCGCCTCTGGGTGGTGTTGCGTTTCCGCAACGGTATTGGCTGGTCACAGTTGCCTTGGAAGCCGCTCTTGCGATATAGTTCCAAAGTATGGCGATGAAAATTCATAACCAGGTGGTTGGTCGGAGTTCCGTCGACTACCAATTGAGCGAGTGGTTCGACGAGTGACCTCTCCTGCCGGGGCTCCTGTGCCGGCTGTGATTTTCATAAAATAGCCGCGCATCGTGGCCCCGTCCTTTTTCAACGAACAATCTGTTTGGCTAAAGAAGGCAGGGGAATTGCCATGAAAAACCGTAAGAATATCATCCGTTTATTGCTCATCTCAACGGCGCTCGGGGGTGCGAGCGCTTATGCCCAAGAGGGGGATGTTGACCTCGTGCCCGAGGCCTCGCCCGAGGCGGAGCGAAACGAAAATATCGTGGTCACGGGGACACGGATTAAAGGGTTGCAGGCCGATGGTGCCGTGCAAGCTGTCACGATCGACCGCGACGAGATTTTTGAGTTCGGCGCAGCCAGTTTGGCCGAAGCGCTCCGAGATCTGCCGGTCACTGGCGGTGGTCGCGGCACATTCTCTCTGTCTACGGCGGGGGCATTGTCCGGCGACACACCTCCTGGTGCAGCATCGGTATCCCTACGGGGCTTAGGGCCCAGTTCAACCCTTACGCTGATTAATGGTCGTCGCGCTGCGATTTCCTCATTTGCGGTGGGACAGGAGAACTTCATTGACGTGAACGCTATCCCGTCTTCAGCGGTTGAACGGGTTGAAATTCTACCCAATGGTGCCTCGGCGATCTATGGCGCAGACGCCATTGCGGGGGTTGTCAACTATGTTCTGCGGGACGACTTTAACGGCTTTGAGATTCAAGGCTCTTACGGGAATTCTACAGCCGACACGGACGAAGGACGCTTTAACGCAAACGCGGTGTGGGGGCGCTCCAACGACAGCCGTTCTGTCATGCTCATTGCGGATTATTATAAGCGTAACGCCTTTTTTGATCGTGATCGTGATATCACGGCGAACAGCGTCCGCCCAAGCCAGCAGGGCTTTTTCCCGAGCTTTAACGACTTAGAGTTTATGTTCTTCGATCAGACCGAAGAGCCTGAAGACGGTGGATGTGCCACGGAAGATTTTGGTTTCGGCTCTCTCGGCGAGTTCTGCCAAGTAAACACAAATGCGTTTAACTCCGCGGAAGACGCCTATGAAAGCCTATCGTTTATGGGATCGTTCAAGCAGCGGTTCGGCGACAACACGACTTGGTTCAATGAAGTTATTTTCTCCACGAACGAAAGCGAAGGAACATCTTCGCCGGCCAACTTCTCCCGCGCCCCTGTCGACCCAGAAAACCCATTTTTCCCCGCTGAGCTCATTGAGGATATTGTCGAGGAAGCAAACTTCGATAATCCCGGCATAATCTACGAAGACTTCTTTGGCTTCCCCATTTTCGCCTGGGGTAAGTTTCTCGATCCGCGAGCGGTGGAAGTGGAAAGCGAAACCCTCCGTCTGGTTACTGGAATTGAACATGAGGCGGACAATGGCTGGAATTACGAGGCCGCTCTTGTCTATGGCCAGAACAATTCGACCCAGCGCGGTATTTCTGGTCTCTATCTTTCTGAGCCATTTTATGACGCCCTCCTTGGTAATGTTTGTACCGATGGATCGCGCGTTGAACGCTGGGAAGTAGATCCGGAGCGTCCAAACGCCTTCTTTGTCGGTGATACTTGCGAAGACGCGGGCCGCACAACTCTCTGGTACAATCCTTTCGGCGGACAGGTTACCCAAGAGGCGGGCATTGACGAGTTGATCCGTACCACCGCTGAACGGGAAGGCGAAGCCCGCATGTTTATGGCGGATTTCTCCATGTCTGGTGAGTTGATGGAATTCCGTGGGCGGCCTGTGAGCGCCGCTTTTGGCGCCGAGTATCGCCGTGAAGAGGTGGAAGATACCCCTTCGGGCGATGCTGTTGCTACGAGGGATAATCCCGAGCCCATTCTCGGCTTCTCATCGACATCAGCAGATGCCGATCGCGATCAATGGGCGTTGTTCGGTGAATTCTATATCCCGCTGACGGACCAGTTAGATATGCAGCTGGCTGGGCGGTACGATTCCACCGACGATTATGGCGATAGCTTCAATCCTAAGGTCGCATTGCGGTATCAGCCTGTTGACCAACTCGTCCTACGCGGGAATTGGTCGACCTCGTTCCGTGCACCATCCTTGGCCCAAGTGGGGGCAGGTACGCGGTTAACATCGTTTACTGTGGATTGTCGGATAACGCCTGGGGCGTGTGACAACGATGAGGGCGGGGATGGTGTGGCGCTCCTCTCCGAAGAAGTCGGTAACCAGAACCTGGATCCGGAAGAGGCGGAGACGTGGTCTGTGGGGGCTGTATTCGAGCCCACCGAGAATATCGCTCTTACCATCGACTAT
>CALFRH010000176.1 GCA_937919225.1 uncultured Parvularcula sp. | reverse complement strand
GAGGAAAGAGACGTCCCGTTCTAACGGCATCGCCTCAACGGTGCAGACCCAATAGGAGGGTCGGGAGTTGATGATCTTCTCCTCTCCCGTCACCAAAGCGACGGCGTTTACCCCCTTGCGCTCAACAAATTAGTCGAAAACTTCGCGTGCGAGCAGCCGTAGGGGCAGGCCAATCATCCCGCTGGCGTGGGCAGACATCCGCTCAAGGGCATAATGGGTCTTGCCCGTGTTGGTGGGCCCCAGAACGGCTGTCACCGGGTCCTGGATCACCAGATTGGACGAAAAATGGGTCGGGGCAGACATTGGTGTGGAGAGGGGGCTCGCTCAGGTTGGCACACGGTAGAGGCGGATTAACGCCACTTTTGGGACATAGGAGGTGTGGTGGGCGGGCGCAAATCGCAAAATGTCGCCGAGTGAAGGCATTTCGAAAGGATTCTTCGTTAATACCGGCGCGGTCAGTCTGCGCGGACTTCATTCCTAGGGGAGAGAAGATAGCTCGCAGGACGAAAGAGTTAAAAGGCTTACCGCCGATCGTGACGGGCGCGAGCGAAGGTGGTTAAGGGAGTTGTCTATGCAGATCCGAAAGTGGGCTCTGTTATCGGCATGGGTTGGGGCGGCCTTGGTGAGCGGGGCGGCAAGCACCGCGGCTGGTTCTGATCGGAAGGCGATAGAGGTGTTTATCTATCACCTCGCCCGGATGAGCACGCCTGCCAATGAGACGACCACTCCCGCTTTAACCAAGGTTTCGGCAGTAGGCGCGACAGCTGAACCGGCGGCCATCGAGTTCGCCGAAGTCGATGCCCCCGCGGTCTCCGAATATCATGTGTGTTTCACCGAATCGAACCGTCGGGGCGAGCGTTTAGGGAACCTCGAAGGACGTCAGGTGAAAGGGTGGACCATTCGCCTGACGCAGCTCGAGAACATTGAACAGCTCGTTCCCAATTGTCGGATGCTGCTTGTGACGCGTCGAGAGGAAGGCACCATCGACGCGATGATGCTTGCCAAAGATGGGGTCCTGACCATCGGCACCACACAACGGTTTGCTCGTACCGGGGGCACATTCTTTGTGGACGAAGTCGGCTCTAAGATCAGCTTTGAGATCAATCTGACGGCGGCAACGGCGGCGGGGATGCGGCCGAATGCGAAGCTGCTTCAGCTGGCGTCGGAGGTATACGACTAATGACCTTCCTCCTGCGTCTTCCTCGCACGTTCCAAACCAGAACGCTTTTGCTGGCGGCGGGTATGAGCTTCCTTGCCGTGGCGGTGACCACCTTCGTGTTCACCTTCAGCGACGTGCAAACGCTGAAGCGCAATCTGACCTATGATAAAATTCAAACCACGAAAATCTTGGCAGAAACGATTTCACTGGCCGTGGCTTTTGAGGATGACCAAACCGTCAATGGGAACATCGCGGTTCTTGACCTCACGGACGATGTTATGGCGGCCGATGTCTATACGTTGAGCGGGTACCATCTGGGCGAATATCGTCGCGAGGACATAGGCTCCGACAAAATCTCAGCGGTTGTTTTGCAAAGCGAGACCGTTTTGGTGGATGAGCGCGACGGGCGTCTTTTTGTGACGGCGCCGGTTCTCGATGAGGGCGATCGCGTCGGCACCATTCAATTGGTGGTCAGTCTGGATAAGCTCCGCCAGCAGATCTTGCGCTATTTCATCATGGCGGCGGCGGTCATCATTATCGCGCTGCTTGCGTCCTTGTTGGTGGCCACCCGCTTTGCGCGCGTGATCACCCGGCCGATTAATGAGCTAAACTCGACTATTGATCAAATCACCCGCGTTAAGGACTATTCGCGTAAGGTGGATTATAAGCGGGATGATGAGTTTGGCACCCTCGCGACCAATTTTAACCTGATGGTTGATGAGGTTCGCGAACGTGACGAAACCCTCGAGCAGACAGTGTCTGATCGGACAAAGGCCCTGACGGTTGCCCTTGAAAAGGCTGAAGAGGCCAGTCGGGCTAAGTCTGCATTCCTTGCGAATATGAGCCATGAAATCCGGACCCCAATGAATGGGGTTCTTGGCATGACCGAGGTGCTGTTGGGGAGTGGCCTCACATCCAAGCAGGAAGAGCTTGCTGGAATTATCATGTCCTCAGGCTCAAGCCTGTTGGCCATTATCAATGATATTCTGGACTTCTCGAAGATTGAGGCCGGCAAGCTCGACATCGATCCGAAGCCATTTGATCTTCGCTCAATGGTGGAGGATGTCGCCCGGTTGATGTCTGCCCGGACGATGGTGAAGGATATAGAACTCTTCGTCCGCTATGCGCCGGATCTACCGGATGGGTTCGTTGGGGACGAAACCCGGTTGCGCCAGGTGGTGAGCAACCTTGTGGGGAACGCGGTAAAATTCACGGATCAAGGTCACGTCCTGATCAATGTGGGTGGGAAAGAGACGAAGGACGGGCACTGGACCCTGAGCGTGGATGTGGAAGATACCGGGATCGGCATCGAGGCCTCCAAAGTCTCCAGCATGTTTGAGAAATTCGAACAGGCAGATGGTTCCACGACCCGGAAATATGAGGGGACGGGCCTGGGCCTTTCCATCTCCAAGTCTCTGGTTGAGCTCATGGGCGGCGAGATTGGCGCGAGAAGTGAGCTGGGTGAGGGGTCGACCTTCTGGTTTGAAGTGACCTTAGAGGCGAGCTGTGAAGCGGTGCCGAATAAAACGAAGGCCCGTGAGGATCTTGTCGGTCTGCGCGGTCTTGTGGTCGATGACAACGAAGTGAACCGTCGCATCATCGTCGAGCTTGGCGAAAAGTGGGGCATGGAGATGGACGAGGCCGATTCAGCGGCCCAAGCCCTCGGTAAACTGGCCGAGCAAAAGGTTCGCCGAAAGACTTACGATTTTATCCTGACCGATTATCACATGCCTGAAATCGATGGCGAAGAGTTCGCCATCCGCGTCCGTCAGGATGAGGAGTATAAAGAGTTCCGGCATGTGCCCATTATCATGCTATCCTCTGTGGCGGATCAACAGTCCTTGCAAAGCCGGTCTAAGGTTGAATTCGACGCCTGGCTGGTCAAACCCGCTCGGGCATCCCGCCTCATGGACGCAATCGCCAGCTGTGTGGTGACCGAGGCGGCTAGCCTCCTTCAAGACGTGGCGACGACGATGCGCGCTGCATCTGAGTCGACGAGCGATATTGTCACCGATGTGCGGGAGGCTGAAACGGCTTCCTCTAACGCAATGACTATTCTGTTGGCGGAAGATAATGTTGTAAACCAGGCAGTGGCTGTCAACATGCTCAGCTGTCTGGACGTCAATATTGTTGTTGCCGAAAATGGCAAGATCGCCGTCGACAAATATAAGGAAATCAGCCCCGATCTTGTATTGATGGACGTTTCTATGCCGGAAATGAGTGGTCAAGAGGCCACCCGTCATATTCGCAGCTTTGAAGAGGCTGAAGGGCTGGCCCGGACACCAATCATTGCCGCGACGGCCCATGTGATGGAGGCAGAAGTCGTCTCCTGCAAAGAATCCGGCATGGACGACTTTATTTCAAAACCCGTGAGTCGCGCGTCTCTTGTCGATGTCGTGACCAAATGGCTGCCGGCCGTCATGGAAAAAGCCGCTTCGGCATAACGCTCCTTATCGCGCCATCAATCTCCTCTGAGAAAAAGAGGCCCTCCGACCAAAAACGCCGGTCAGAGGGCCAAGGGAGGCGAGGGGAGCGGCTGGTCTCTCTAAAAACGGCACGCATCTCCGCCTCGCTTTAAGGGGACACGCCAAGGTGGGGGGCGGCGGATCCCCTGTCTCGGGGTGATGTTTCCTTAACGGCCCCACCCCCCCCGCTGCTGTGATCATCATCACCATTGCTGTGGTTTTTAAGGGCCCCGCGAAGGCCCTTACCGTTGCAGCGT
>CALFRH010000175.1 GCA_937919225.1 uncultured Parvularcula sp. | reverse complement strand
TAGGGTTTGCCGACTTGTCTGGAGATTCTTTCCAGCATCACAATTGACGCCTGATTGCCCTGCGCTTTGGCTTTTTCAAACCAGTGTCCCGCCAGATTATAGGATTGGGTGACGCCTTTGCCATGATAGTAAAGTTTCCCTAACTCAAATTGTGAAGTGGCATCTCCTTGCTTCGCCGCCCGCTCATGCCAGCGAGCTGAATTCTCCCATGAACGCGGAAAGTTTCCATATTCGCCATATTGATCCCCCAAATAGTTTTGGGCGTCTATGTCGCCCTGAGCTCCGGATTTAAGCGCCCATTCCTCAGCTTTTGCGTAAGACTTCGGAACCCCGAAGCCGCCATAATAAAGGCGCGCTAACTTCAGTTGGGCCGCGGCATGACCTTGCCGGGCAGCGATTGTGAGATTATCAGCGGCCGTCGCATAGTCCTGCTTGTAGAAGGCGCTATTGCCAGTTCTATAAAGCGTTTCGACCTGTTGCGCAGTTAAGCTGGTTTGGGGTCCGGGCTGCTCTGAACTGGATGTGGACGCTATGAGGGTCGGAGCCTGCCATGCCTTCTCGCCTTGAGATTTCAATCGATCCTGACTGCCTATAGACATCGCATGGCCTTGGGCAGCACCTTTCTCAAACCAATGCAGAGCTCTGGGTAAATCTTTTTCAATGCCCTTTCCCTCCCGATAGGCTTGCCCAAGTGCATACTGCCCTAAATAATAATTCTGTTCTGCCGCTTTGCGATACCATTTCACGGCTTCCCGATCTGATTTGGCGACGCCTTCACCCTCCGTATACATATAGCCGATTTCGTAATAGGCAGACGGCTCCCCAAGGCCGGCTGCAGTTTCATAAATCTCGATTGCCTTCGCTGAAGACTTGGGTGTGCCTTTGCCGTACCGATAATGATTAGCGAGCTTCAAATGGGCCTTGACGTGCCCTTGACGCACAGCTTCTTGAAAGGCCGGAAACGAAACCGCGTAATTACGTTCATTATCTGCGGCCACGCCGTCTTCATAAAGACCTGCATTTGCTCGTACTGCAATCAGCAGAAACAATGTGGCGACTATGATGGCAAATGGATGGATAAATTTCATGATTTTCGCCGGTGTGACCATGTGATCAAGTCGCGCAAACGACAGTAAGCTTCTTTTAGAACGTCACTCAACAATCTAACGGAATGACGACGTTCTCAGGCCTTACACCTTTCCCTTCAACACAAACTACAAAGCCAAACGTTACTTGCATGTTTCTAACGTGAATTCCCGCGCTACGCCCCATGCTGTCTCTTCAGGCAAAAACATCACAAGCTCAACGTCCAAACCTTGCTCGTTATTCGCTTTTATCCGCAAGTAGGCATCACTCCATTCTGGAGGTGTAATGTTGGTAAAACCGCGATCGCCGGGGTTAACCGAGGCGGCACCTTTAATGGGTGGCACAGATTGCGACATGGCCTCAGATCCCGTGAGCGTGTAAAGTCCGTCACGGGACGCCGAGAAGCTAATGTAAGGCGATGGTGAGTCACATGATTCGTACCAAATGCCGTTGAGCCAGCTCAGTTTGTTGCCTGGGACGTTTTTTGGCATTAAAGCCATCAAATCTTGTTCCAGTCCACGGATTTGATCCGAATTTATTGGCTCATTTCTTTCTACTCTTTGGCGCTCTCGAGTTGTTGAATCTTGTACTGAAAACTCTGATCTATCGTCCTTGACACAGCAATCATGCTCACTCGCGGAAGCTCTCATAACGGCCCAGACGGTGAATAGAACTGTCACAGCAGCGAAAGAAGCTGTTACTAAAATATGCCGTTTCATTATGGGGTCTTCAGAGTCCTCTCTGCTGGCAGCCTGCGGTCATATGCTGTGCCTGAGCCTGCATACCACGCTCTACTGAGCCTGGCGTAAGAGTGTGCTTGACCTGACTAAATTTATAATCCGCTTGCCTGATTAAATTACACATGTGGGACATGTTTTTAGAATCTAGCCTGCTCCAAAGCTCAACCTGCCGATATTTTATCTTCCCCATCGCAATATATACGGTATCCTATGAGCTTCCACCTGACATCGGACCACTAATGCCTCCGCCGGCCTTACGGAAAGCCAACATATCAGCCTTACTTGCAGCCAAACGACAGGCGTAAAGTATATCAAACATAGTGTCTGGCGTGACCGGACCCAAGCAGGTGTTTAGTTCTGCAATATCCATCATTAGATCCCCTGTATCTGGGATCGTTTCAGAGGCATTGAAGGTCTGCCTAGGCAGTTTTTCGCAGGCGTTACTGCGCACGATAGTCTTCCTTTTTCGACCCTCAAGATCATCGTTAAAGTCTCCGCTCGCAGAGGCCATTTGGCGCCACGCCTCCTGGATGAACCAGCAATATCGTGCAGTATTTTTGGGCTTCCCTTGCTCACTTTCAACTTTCTCGATGAGCTCTGCTTGGCGCATGTACGCTAGACCGCCATAGTAATAATGCGGTTTCGTTTGTGCTATCGCCTCGCTTTGTAATTCACGTCTTTGCCCATCGGAATTGGCATTTCGCTCTTTCATTCTGAGCGTCATGTCGATCGTATATCGCGCCACATTTGATGTTTGAGCTGATCGTTCGCACGCTGTGAAAATTTGCTCGCGGGTTTCAGCTGTATCGGATTGCATGCATGCGAAGAAGGACGCGGGCTTCTCATCTGCGGCCGTGACAATAGCTGGGATCATTGTCAGCGCGGTGATTAAGCCATAGAAAACTGCTTTCATTTGAGTGCGTCCCATAGGTGGGTCCTCCTGATGGTTTGTACGTTCAAGCCGGAATGATATGAGGTGGAATTTGCGCCGGGTCATAGGTGCCAGGCGGGTTTCGCAACAAGCCACATCAGACCGACAGAGACAAAGTAAAAGACCGCGACGCACAGTATCAACATAACAAACAAGGTGATCAGTAAGTTGGCCATATAGGCAAGATGAGTGGCCCCAACTTTATAGGTCACATTTTTATTTTCCTGCCTTAGACACTCATGAAAGGCCATGACAAATCTTCTAAACTGAGCGGACTCGTCGACAAAATCCATGAGACCGCGGTAATTCATGTTCGTGATGAGATATTCTCTACCCGCGAATATACGCATTGCGTATCGACCGCGCTCTGTGCGACTCGGCTCGAAGCGAAGGCGAACGGCTCTGACAGCCAAATATGTTATACGTCCACTTTCGCCGTTATCGTCAGACCAAGTGATGCCATCATAATCGAGCCGCCATGTCCTAGCCGCCGCAAAGTGGTTTAGGCGCTGTACATACTCCATAGCATTTCTTTGCCCGTCTGCCTCAACTCTATAGAAACCTTATGAAGCTCGGGCACATCACCCGCAGGGGTTATTGC
>CALFRH010000174.1 GCA_937919225.1 uncultured Parvularcula sp. | reverse complement strand
GACGGGCTTGAAGCCTTTAGCGGTTTCATCAGGGCAACAGCAGCGGCTGAGTATGCTGCCGACTGGTTAGGCCCTGTTTCCCGCCCCGAGTTTCCAATTATAAACCCGCCTGAAGATACTTCCAAAGAGGGTGAGGCCTCTCCAATTAAGGACCGTGCCTTCTCAGATAACTGGACTGTATCTGGTGCGTTGACAGAAAGCGGGTCGCCGCTGATGGCGAATGATCCACAATTAGCGGTGACATTCCCTGGGCATTGGTATCTCATGCATCTGTCGATTAATGGGCGCAATCTTGTGGGGGGCAGCACGCCTGGTAACCCCGGTATCGGCGTGGGACGGAATGATCACATCGCGTGGGGTGTTACAAATGCCGGCGTCGACGAGAGGGATTTCCGTTACGTTGAACTCGATGAGGGTAATCCTGCGATTTACCGTACCGTTCCGGGTGGTGATCCATTATCCCTCAAGGTCTGGAAGGAAAAGATCTCTGTACGGTTTGGGAGGGATGTCACCCAATTGGTTCGGAAAACACCGAACGGTACCGTCCTTACTTCCAATCTGTTTGCGCCGTACAGGGTTCATGACAGCCCCAACGTCGCCGTTGAAACCCGCCGACTTGGTCTCGATGAAGAGGTCTCTCTCACCGGCTATCTCAATTTAATGCGTTCAAAGACTGTTCAAGAGGGGATATCGGCCTTAGCGGATGTCACCGGGCCATCGTTTAACATCTCCATCGCTGATGTCGATGGAAACATTGGATATGCTGTTTCCGGTCGGATCGGGGACCGCCCTCGAAAACCGGCTATGGTTCTTGACTTCAATCCAGAGGAGAATTTGGACTATGACTATCTTCCGTTTTCCGAAAATCCTCAAACCATCAATCCGACAAGTGGCCGTATTGTCACTGCCAATCAGCGAATCGTTGGCTCTGAGTACCCACACTACCTGACTGATTTTCCCATTCGATCAGAGCGCGCCCAGCGGATCAATCAGTTGCTTGATGAACAGCCTATCCAAACGGTTGATCACTTCGTTGATATGCAGCGCGATAACTTTTCCGTGGCCGCGGCCCGCTTGATACCCCGCCTCTTAGAGGTGACACCGCTCAGCGATGCTGACGCCGCTCTTCTCGACGAATTGCGCGTGTGGGACCTGCGCTACGACCTGGACGCGTCCGGTCCGGTGATCTTTCATGCCTGGCTTGCTACGATTCACGACCATCTTGCCTCGGATGAGTTAGGCGAAACGGTTTATGCAAACCTTCGCTCTTTTGCGTTGCCAGGCATCGTCGAGCGCGCGCTCGCGGGCAAGGCCGAGACCTGGTGTGACGATATTACAACTCCGGTGGAGGAGCGGTGCGAGACCATCTTCGCCAAAAGCTTAACACAGGCCCGCCAGAAGCTCGAGGCCTCTTACGGCGTTGACCCCGCTTCGTGGCGTTGGACTGAGGCGGCTGCGATCACTTTCCCTCATTTGGGCTTTGGCGGGTTACCTATCTTGGATGGTATGTTCTCAAGATCCGCGGCGATTGCTGGTGGGCCTGAGACCCTTTTCATCAACAATGTTGATGCCGCTAATGCGCCATCGTTCGAAAACGCGTTTTACCATTCCGGTTATCAAGCTGTGTACGATTTATCGGCGCTCGACGAGTCATTATTTATGGTCGGAACAGGTAATTCTGGGCACTTTAGATCGCCATTTTATGATAACCTTTTCGACATGTGGCGAGTGGGCAAACGTATTCAAATTCCAACGGATCGATCGGCGGTAGAGGAGATAGCGACGATAACGCTTATGCCAAAAAGCCATTGACAGTTTCACTAGAGTTTAGGACTCGACAGAGGGTGAACGGCTTGTGCATCAGGGTATTTGGCTCATCAAACGTATATTAAAATCGATATACGGAAGTAATTACACAGACAACGTTGTATGGGAGGTCATCTTTGTTATTTCGATTGATACTCATGGTATTGATCTTGATGGGATCAAGCAGCGCGCTTGCGGAGCAAGGCGTCAAAGAAGTTAGCTTCGAGCTTGATGAAGGAACATGGATGAGTCTGGATGTAAGTCCAGATGGAAAGTGGATTGCATTTGATCTGCTTAATGATATTTATATTATGCCTGCATCCGGGGGGAAGGCGAAGGCTATCCACTCTGGGCCCGCGACGCAGCGAAGTCCGCATTTCAGTTCTGATGGAAAGTCTCTCGCCTACTTGAGTGATGAGTCGGGGCTCGATAATCTTTGGATCACCGATATACACGGGAAAAGCCCCAGACAGATCTGTTTTGATGAACGGAATTTTGTCTCTTCGCCGGCCTGGTCACCATCTGGTAATGCGATTGCCGTTGTCATTCGGGAGCCTGAGGAATCTCAGGTATATACGTCCAGCATCCATGAGTTTCAAATTGATGGCGGACCGACAAGGCCGCTCGTCGCGGCCCCTGGCGGCAGAAGAGATATACAAGAACCGCGTTACGCTCCAGATGGCCGTCATCTTTACTATACGGAGCGCGTCACCAGAGATCACTATGTCTATATGAACACGGGGTTGAAGAACTTTGTGATCAAACGTGCCCCTTTGAAATCGAATATGTCGGAGGTTCGCAACGAGATAAGGTACGAAGACCCTTTTCTCTACAAAATACGGAATAATTATGATCGCCCTTTCATTGGTGGTTTTGGGGGGGCAACAACACCTCAACCGTCTCCTAATGGAAAGAAAGTTGCTTTCATTCGGCGCTTTAAAGCCAAAACAACGCTGTTCGTCGCCGATGTAGACACGCGCTCACAAACACCAATTTATGGTG
>CALFRH010000173.1 GCA_937919225.1 uncultured Parvularcula sp. | reverse complement strand
TCGCCTTGTGAGCCGTCGTGGGCCATTGACGGACCGTCCTTGAGTTTTGTTGCCAACGTCTCAGCCGCCACTCCAGCGGGCTGGCACTAGGTTGTGGGTGAAGGTACGCCACCCGTCTTTATACATAGCCGTACCGGCCAGGGGCGCAAGGACCCCGGCCACCACTGGCACGTTTATCCTTTAAGAAGTTCTACCAAAGTCGTGCCCAACGCCGCCGGTGTTGGGGACACGGCGATACCGGCCTTGTTCATGGCTTCGATTTTCGCTTCGGCGGTATCGGCACCACCAGAAACGATAGCGCCAGCATGCCCCCTCCGACGGCCCGGAGGCGCGGTCACGCCAGCGATAAAGCCGACTGTGGGCTTCTTGACGCTGTTTTTGGCCAGGAACTCTGCCGCTTCGGTCTCAGCAGAGCCGCCGATCTCACCAATCATGATGATGCTTTCGGTTTCATCGTCGGCCAGGAACATTTCCAGGACATCGATGAAGTCCGTCCCCTTCACCGGGTCGCCGCCAATACCAACGCAAGTTGACTGGCCAAGGCCCGCCGCCGTGGTCTGGTGCACCGCCTCATAGGTGAGGGTCCCGGACCGCGACACAATGCCAACGGAACCGCGACGGTGAATATGACCAGGCATAATGCCGATTTTGCATTCATCGGGCGTGATGACGCCCGGGCAGTTTGGCCCCACAAGCCGGGTTTTTGAGCCCTCTAGCTTCGCTTTTACCTGCACCATGTCGAGCACAGGGATGCCTTCGGTGATCGTAATGACGAGCGGGATTTCAGCCTCGATGGCTTCGATGATGGAGGCTGCCGCGAACTTGGGCGGCACATAAACCACCGACGCGTTGGCGCCCGTGGCA
Source organism: uncultured Parvularcula sp. (assembly GCA_937919225.1). Taxonomy (GTDB): domain Bacteria; phylum Pseudomonadota; class Alphaproteobacteria; order Caulobacterales; family Parvularculaceae; genus Parvularcula. The sequence continues at coordinate 4,713 of CALFRH010000173.1, read as the reverse complement.
TCCACGGCTTCAGCCACACTGTTATAGACAGGGAGGCTCGCGCCAGGGGCCGCCTCGCCCGCTTCCCAGGTCTGGCCGCCCTTCCCCGGGGTCACGCCGCCCACCATCTTCGTGCCATAGGCGATGGCTTGTTCCGTATGGAACGTACCGGTTTTACCAGTCAGACCCTGGCAGATGACTTTGGTATCTTTATTGACGAGAACAGACATGGGCAGCCTTTGCGTGCGATGGAGTGAACGATCGATCGCCGACCCCCATAGGCCTGTGTGTCAAGCCCTGCAACAGGTCATGAAGCTGTTTAGTCCATCTCGCCAATATTATTGCCCGCCCCAAATGGGCGAACAAAGCTGCTATAGCAGCAGCGCATCTAGCGCAGCTATCGCCGGCGCAACTTGTGAACCGCACCGTTCTGGGTCAGCTCAATCACATAGGCGCCTGATGCGTCCCGCAAGTTGGGCGCCGCCCCCGCATTGCCGGCCGGTGTTGCGGATGGACCAATATCGAAGCCGGCAATCGTCATCGAGTGGGCACGTTCACCGACCTGGAAGGTGATCTGCTTATTATCGGAATCCAGCTTCAGGTTACTGACCAATTGGCCGTTCCCTTCGCGGGAGATCAGCGCCTTGGCTCCACGGCTTTCAAAGCGAATTTCAATACTGTTTGGCCGCCCAGACTGGGCATCAATATAAATGAAATAGGCGTTGGCGATCATCCGTGTCCGCTCTTCAACCGCCGTGAACATCACATAGGGCGCTTGATAGCTCTCCGTTTCGGTCGGTACGCCTTTTTCGTCCCGTGCGGTTACCACAGTGCTTGAGCTATAATACACCCGCGGCTGATCGATAATCGCCCAGCCCATCTTGCCATTTTTGCCGCAAAATTTGGGCAAACTGATTTGACCGGCCGCCTCCGGGTTGAACAGTTCGTCTCGCTTTATGCTGTTCCAGTCATTGCCATTGGGGGCATATTCAATATACCAATCGTACTGACCACATGACCGGGAATCCCCGCGGATCAACCGAATATCGGATCGCGGTTTGATAAGGTATTTGACTTCGCGGATGATCTTGCCGCCAAGACACTCCTCGCAAAAGAAGTCGAGCCGCCTCTCTACCTCATCACCAATCCGAATGATGTCGCCTTCAGTAAGCGTGACCGGTGTGTTGCTAATGACGTCCACAAAGAACTGGCAAATAGGGGAATTTATATTCCCTTGATTGACCTGAACGGAGCACTGGACAACCTGGCCGTTCACAATATTGAGCGTCCCAATGCTGACTGAGACCGCGATTGTGATCGACGCCAAGGCGATAAAGAAGCTCTTGCCGATAAAGTCAAAGATGCCTTTGTCTTTGTTCTTCTCGACAATAACGCGCACCGGCCCGCGCGGATCGCGGCACTCGTCAGATGAATTTTGATGGTGTCCCATGGCGGCCCCCCTCCCTTTACCGCCACGGATTTACCATAAAACTTTGTCAGGTGCCACCCAGCAGGTGACTATCCCTGCACCGCCTTCACAATTTTCTGAGCGGCGTCATCCAAATCGTTGGCGGCGATGACATTGAGGTCAGAGCCATCGATAATCGCCTTGCCTTTGTCGACATTGGTGCCCTCAAGGCGGACCACCAATGGCACGGCCAGGCCGGTTTCTTCCACCGCGGCCAAGACGCCTTCAGCGATCACGTCGCAGCGCATAATGCCACCAAAAATATTGACCAAGATGCCCTTCACGCCTGGGTCGGACGTAATGATCTTAAAGGCCTCGGTCACTTTCTCCTTCGTGGCGCCACCGCCCACATCGAGGAAGTTGGCAGGCTCCGCCCCGTAATGCTTGATGATGTCCATGGTCGCCATGGCAAGACCCGCACCGTTTACCATGCAACCAATATTCCCGTCGAGCTTTACGTAGGAGAGATCGAACTCAGACGCTTTCAGCTCCAGCGGATCTTCTTCGGTCTCATCGCGCAGCTCCATGACATCGGGGTGACGGAACTCCGCAGTCGAATCAAAGCTGACCTTGGCGTCGAGGACCCGCATGCGGCCATTTTCCATGACGATCAGCGGGTTAATCTCCAGCATGTCCATGTCTTTTTCGACAAAGGCTTTGTAGAGGATGGGCATCAACGCCATGCCGTCGGCGCGCGCCTCACCATCTAATTTCAACGCATCGCACAGCTTTGCCGCATCGCCATCGGTCATGCCCGTCACCGGATCGATAGGAAGAGTGAGGATCTTCTCCGGCGTGGCTTCGGCCACTTCCTCAATGTCCATGCCGCCCTCGGTCGACGCGATGAAGGCGACCTTGCCCGTCGCCCGATCGACAAGGACAGAGAGGTACAACTCGCGGTCAATGTCCGCGCCATCTTCGATATAGATGCGGTTGACCTGTTTGCCGTCAGGACCGGTCTGCTTGGTGACCAGCGTGTTTCCCAGCATTTGGCGGGTATTCTCGACCGCCTCTGCCGGGGTTTTCGCTAGGCGGACACCGCCCTTTCCCCCCGCGGCGGCTTCTTTGAATTTCCCCTTGCCCCGGCCGCCTGCGTGGATTTGCGCCTTCACCACATAAAGCGGCCCCGGCAACGAGGCGGCTGCCGCCTCCGCCGCATCAGCGGACAACACAACGGCCCCTTCCGCCACCGGCGCACCGAAGGACTTCAGCAGTTGTTTGGCTTGATATTCATGGATGTTCATGGGGGCAGATCCTCATTGTTCGGGCAAGCGTTCTTTTGGCCTTAGACCAGAGTTGCCCCCACGCGGCAATGGACAAGATGATAAGGCGCCAGCTCCCCTCGCAAAACCTCGCCGCCACCGCCCCAGAGTGAGATCCGCGCGCCCTCTCGCAACCCCCTCCCACTTTAGGGTGTACTCAGACGATAGTGGACAACCTTGCTGGAAAATCACTCCCTTTATGCGGGAAAAACTGCTAGACGATTCGCGGGTTGGTATTCAGGTGGAGAAAAGAACAATGACCAGCAAACCGAAAAGTTCAGGCGATGGATCAAGCAGTACTGATAAAGAACTGATGCCCTTCGTCATTTACCAGAATAGCTTGGAGATGTTTTCTCGCGTGATGAAAAGCACGTGCGATTTATCCATCGCTATTCTGGAGTCGTCAAAACGCTCAGAGGAGCAGGTGGCAAAGGCCTTGTCCCATGAAACACCGGCTCAAGCCTTTGCTGAAGGAATGATTCCGACAACGGATGAAATGGATCATGCCGCAAAGGTGGTCGCCTCAGCCATGAATGATGCCGCCACCCGGGCATTATCCGCAGTGAACAACGAGGAGAAAGACGCTAAGGCCCCTGCCGCGGCTGCCCCTCAAAAACCAAGCGCCCCGTCAGCGCCGCGGCTCCCAAAGTCGGTTGTTAAGTCCGCGAGCAAGCCGGCGGCGGGCCGGACAACGGCAAAGTTGGCTTAGGCGGCGCTCTCCGCACAACCAAAAGAAGTCGGGTCGGGCCCGCCGGTAGCCCTCGCCCGACTATTCTATGTCCCCTAAACATGTCCCCCAAAATCGACTCTCGTTCACCCTGGCTCTTATTTCGTCGATTGAGTAAGCTTCAGTGGGAACGAGGGACGAGTAACAATGGCGAGACAATCAATCGGCGCGCTTTTTGGTCTGCTGGGCGTCATATTAGCGACTTATTTTGGGTTTTCAGAGGGACAGGCACAGGCCCTTCCCACCTGTGCGGTCACGCCGAAATGGTTTGATGCGCCTTTACCCCGTGGCGAGCTGCGGGAAGCCACCCTTCTCGTGCGAACGTCCAAGAACAACCTTGCCCGGCTCGAGGTGCGCGCGGGCGATACGCTGCTGATCAAGCGGTTGCAGCTTTTTGCGCCCGACGGGTCCTCCCTCCTTGATGTGCGCGACCGAAAGATCCGGTCCACCTACACGTTTGATGTCGATACCGGCTGGGAAAGCCGTGAAGACGCTGACCTTTGGTGGCGGGCCCCGAGCGCGGGCCGGAATATCCTTGAGCCCATGGGGAATGTGGCTATCGCTCCCTGCGGTGCGAGCGCGGTTAGTGGCGGCAGTGTGGGCACCATCGTGCTGCCCGGCGCACCGTCTGCCCCCACCTCCTCCGCCGATGCGTCTCTCAACGTGCAGGCGACAACGGGCATGATCATTGACCAGCTGGCCCCGCGGGACCCATCAAAGAAATGGAACGGCCAATCCTGCCAGAAGGGCGCTGAGTGTCAGTCGGGTCACTGCGCCGATGGAAAACGGTGCGCACCAAAGGACGGTACCGGTCAGGTGGGTCAGTATTGTCACCACAATAATCACTGCTCCACCGGCACGTGCTCATGCCGGGGCGACACGAAGCCCGGCGGCTTTTGCCAAAATTGGGAAGCCTACTCAGACCGCGAGGTCCTGGAAGAACGGGCCAAAGGCGGCTTTGAATGCCGCTCGAAGGCGAGTGAGGGCGCAAAGGCCTGCCTCGTCGATAGTGGGTGCGATGTCTACCAGGAGTGTAAGCACTATCGGTGCGTGACCAAGCCGGGTGAAGAATTCTACGCGGAGTATTTCCGGCGCAACCCGGCCTTCCCTTGCACCGAAGACTATCAGTGCGACGAGTATAATTATTGCGACAAGCGCAATAATCTCTGCATGCCCATCAAAGGGGCGCCGCACTATAAGGCCGATGGGTCACAGTGTACCCGGAATGCGCAGTGCGTATCGGAGAATTGCGCCGACAAGCGGTTCTGTGCCCCTAA
>CALFRH010000172.1 GCA_937919225.1 uncultured Parvularcula sp. | reverse complement strand
GATTAATGCCTCCGTACAGGGAGGGGTATTGCCATAATGATTACAGGGCTCAAGGGTGACATAGGCCGTGGCCCCGCGGGCAGCGTCGCCCGCTTTCGCCAACGCATCGGCCTCCGCATGGGGATGCCCCGGACCGCGATGCCAGCCCTCAGCAATGACGGCACCGTCCTTCACTAAGACACAGCCCACCATCGGGTTGGGGCTCGTAAAGCCCTCCGCCCGACGCGCCAATTCAAAGGCACGGTGCATATGCATTATGTCTTGGTCGGTGGTCATCCGTCCTTACAAACCGTCTTTGCTATAGGCTTGAGGGACGTACGTCATGGCCATTCACACCGCAGTAAGGCGACCATAGATAGCCACCCTATACGACGAGACATCAGCAGAAAGAGCGCACACGCACCGACACTGCCGCCATCACGAACTTTCTACCATCCGGACTATGACCGTCGGCTCTGGAATTGCACCAGATCCTGCGTCGAGCACCTTCTTGTTAGCAAAGCTGAGAAGCTACTCAGCAAAACGAAGAGAGTGCCGTCGGCTCGCGGGCTTAAGAGGGCGAACCCTCAATTACCGCCGGTGGGGACTTCCACCCCGCCCCGAAAGCTCACTAAAATGTTTGTCTGATGTATGCGCCAGGCACAATCCAGGCAAGAGGCTTTATGGTCATAGAGCCTATACAAAAAAGGCGGCCCCATGGCCGCCCTTCATAAACCTATGAATTAAAAGCGTTAATTGACGCCTGGCAGGTTCAAAATCCGCTGCTGCTGCTTGGAAATGCTGACCTCGCCACCGCCGGTGACATCGTCAATCATGTCCTGGCGCTCTTGCATCCAGGCCGCCGCATCATCCACCCGCAGGGGCGCTTGGCTATCGTCGATCTGCCCATCCTCGGTCACGCGCCAGAAGAGAAGCTGGTTGGCAAAGCTCTGATCCTTATCGGCACGCCCACCATTTTCAGCCGAAAGAATAGCGCGAATATTGGGGTCCACATTGAGCGCACCCACATTCTGCAACAGCGCTAACTCACCATTGGTGGGGGGAGCGGTGGACTCATCACCCAGCAGGAGTTGCCGCGTCCGTTCGGAGCTGGACAGACGTTCAGGCCGGGTTTCACCGGGCCGCGGAGGACGCAGCGCGAAGTCCGGCGGCAGGGTCAGCGGGGCCTTGGTCACAATCGTGAATTCGTCGGGCGGGTTTTTGCCCGCGCCTAGGGCCTTGCCCATCGTCTCACAGCCAGAGGCCACCAGGCTTAGCGCCCCGAGGGCCAAAACACTCAACAATTGCTTTTTCATGGACGCTTCCTCGGTGCGTGGATCTCAAGTCTTATAGCGATGGGGACCAAAACCGGAAAGACCTAACCGTCCTTCGTAGGCGGTTCAGGAGTTAGGTTTTTCGTAAGCTCAGCAGCAGCGGCAGCATCGCGCTTCGGCATGACGAAAAACGCATCATAAGCAAGGCAGGCAACCCCTAAGTTTACGGCAACATCCGCCACGTTAAACACCCAAGGGAAGTAAAGCTCTGAAAAGTCAAAGAAATCGACGACAAAGCCATAGGCAATGCGGTCAAAGGCATTGCCCAACGCGCCGCCAACAATAAAGCCCGCCCCGATGGCAGCGCCCCGGCGATCAAGCCGGCCCGCCCAGTGGAGGACAAACCCCGCCACGGTGATGGCAAGAATGCTGAGGAGAATGCGGGAGGTCATCCCGCCCGCAAACAGGCCGAAACTGACCCCCCGATTTTCAACATAGGTGAGATTGAAGATCGGCCCCAGATCGATACTCCGCCCCGGCACATCCGGCAGCACAAGGCCATGGAGGATCCACAGCTTCGACGCCTGATCGAGCGCGATAACCCCAATGGTCACTGCCAAGGTTAGGGCAAAGAGGCGGTTGGTCCGCGCCGCCTTTAACCACTCGGAGAAAGCACTCACCCGTTCACCACCACATCACACCGGTTACAGATCATATTAGGCAACGCCACCTCTGGCAGAACGCGCCAGCAGCGAGCGCATTTTTGGCCCTCCGCTTTGGCGACAACAACAGCCACCCCCGGCACGTCGGGCAGGCGGAAGGCATCGGCCGGCCCCTCCCCCTCCTCCAAAGTGAGGGCCGAGGTGATGGACATCTCTGCCATATCGATGCCGGACAGCGCCTCGCGCTTCGCCGCATCCGCCACGAAGAGGGTAGGCGCAGCCTCAAGGCTGGCGCCAAGGGTTTTTTCTTTCCGGGCCACCTCAAGGGCGCCGGTTACCACCCGACGCAGGGCGCGAACCTCCTCCCACTGGGCGGCCAAGGCATCGTCCCGCCATTGGGGCGGCGGGGCGTCGAACAGCTGTAGGTGCACGGAGTCACTCGCGTCTTTCGCCTCTGGATAGCGAGAGAGATATGCCTCCTCCGCTGTGAACGGACAAATGGGAGCCAGCCACCGCACGAGCGCATCAAAGAGGGTCGCCATCACCGCGCGGGCCGCCCGCCGCTTCCGGCTGGTGGGCGCATCGCAGTAAAGGCTGTCCTTACGGATATCAAAATAGAACGCCGAAAGGTCGAGGTTCGCAAACTCCGTCAGGACCCGCCAGGCGGTTTTGAAGTCATAGGCTTCATAGGCAGAGATCACCTGTCCATGAACCTCTTCAATCCGATGGCGGATATATTTTTCCAGACCCGGCATTTCGACATCTTCGACCGTCTCCTCATCCGAATAGCCATCAAGGGCGGCAAGGAGGTAGCGCAGGGTATTGCGCAGTTTGCGGTAGGCATCCACGGCGGAGCCGATGATTTCATCACCGATGCGGATGTCTTCAGCATAGTCGGAACTCGCCACCCAGATGCGGATAATGTCGGCGCCAAATTTCTTCGTCAGCTCCTCAGGCAGGATGGTGAGCCCAAGGCTTTTTGACAGTTTATAGCCCTTGGCATCCTAGACGAAACCTTGGGGCAATACCGCATCATAGGTCTCCCGACCGCGGGTCCCGCATCCCTCCAGCAAGCTTGATTGGAACCAACCACGGTGCTGATCCGAGCCCTCTAAATAGAGTTGCGCTGGCCACTGAAGATCGTCCCGCCCCTCCAACACGAAGGCATGGGTGGAGCCTGAATCAAACCACACATCGAGAATGTCGGTGACCTTGTCATAGTCGCTTGGGGTATGGTCATCGCCGAGGAATATCGCGTCGTCCGTATCGAACCAGGCGTCCACCCCCCGCTCTCGGATGGCGGCGACAATCCGTTCATTGACGGCTTTGTCCACGAGGGGCTCGCCCGTCTCCTTATGCACATAAAGGGTGATGGGGTTGCCCCAGGCCCGTTGGCGAGAGACCAGCCAGTCGGGCCGCCCCTCCACCATCGACCGTATACGGTTTTGTCCCGCTTCAGGGTAGAAGGCGGTTTCGGAGATGGCTTTAAGCGCATGGTCGCGCAAGCCCCCCTCACCAATCGCCCCCAATCGGATGAACCACTGAGGAGTATTGCGGAAGATCACCGGCGCCTTTGACCGCCAGGAATGGGGATAGGAGTGTTCAAGCCGCCCACGGGCCAGCAACGCGCCCTGCTCCATCAGCTGCGCGATCACCGCTTTGTTCGCAGTGCCCTCTTTGCCCTTCTTCTTGCCCTCCGTGACCAATACTGTTTCGCCGGTAAAGCCAGGGGCCTCATCGGTATAGGCGCCATCAGGGCCCACCGTATGCGGAATAGCATCTAGCGCAAGGCCATGATCAAGCCAGGCGAAATAGTCCTCCTGCCCGTGGGAGGGGGCAGTATGGACAAAGCCCGTGCCCGCCTCGTCAGTGACGTGATCGCCCGACAGCATCGGCACATCAAAATCGTACCCGCCCGCAAAGCCGTTGAGGGGGTGGTGAAGCTTTGTGTCTTTCAAAAGCGCCGTCGGTACGTCCGCGGTCCGGGTCCATTCAGCGATGAAGCCAGCGGCTTTCACCTGCTCGGCCAACGCATCGGCCAGGATCAGCACCTCCCCAGGTTTCGTCCAGGGGGCAAAATCCATATCCGTGCGAACAGTGTCCACCCGGTACGCCCCGTAAGAGAGGCCCGGCCCGTAACAGACGGCGCGGTTGCCCGGAATGGTCCAGGGGGTCGTGGTCCAGATCACCACTTGGGCATCTTCAAAGCCCTTAGGCCCATGCCCCTCTTGGAAGGGGAAGCGCACCCAAATGGTCGTGGACGTATGATCGTGATACTCGATCTCAGCTTCCGCCAAGGCGGTTTGTTCCACCGGCGACCACATGACGGGCTTGGACCCGCAATAGACGAGGCCCTTTTCCACGAACTTCAAGAACTCCCCCACCACGGTGGCTTGGGACGCAAAGTTCATGGTGAGGTAGGGATTGTCCCAGTCCCCCTCGATGCCGAGGCGTTTGAATTCAGACCGCTGAATGTCGATCCACTCGGAGGCGTATTCGCGGCACGCCGCACGGAACTCCGCCGCGGGCACATCGCGTTTCTTGCGCCCCTTGCCCGCGAAATTCGCCTCTACTTTCCACTCAATGGGCAGGCCATGGCAGTCCCAGCCGGGAACATAATTGGCATCATGGCCCATCATCTGCCGGGAGCGGACGATAATGTCCTTCAGCACCTTATTAAGGGCCGTCCCCATGTGAAGGTGGCCATTCGCGTAAGGGGGGCCATCATGGAGGGTGTAGGGCGGCCGCCCTTTGCCCGCGGCCCGCAACTTATCGTACAGCCCAATCGACGCCCAATGCTCAATGAGGCCTGGTTCCTTCTTCGGCAGACCCGCCCGCATGGGAAAGTCTGTCTGGGGAAGGAAAAGGGTATCGCGATAGTCGGGACCCTGCTGGGCCTGATCGTCGGGCATGGGGTGTTTGCTCAGTTAAATGGGTTCAGAGGCGCGCTTCTAAATGATGGCGCGGGGAAAGCAAATGCGTTGGTGATGGGGATTGTTGCTGAAGATAATGCCGTCATCCCGGGCGACCAACGGACGGCCCGGGATCCAAAGGGCGGTTGACCTTGGGGCATTACCCAATTGTCGACATCCAAGCTTATAGATCCCGGTCTTGCCCATCCGGGCAAACCGGGATGACAAGACGCCCCATTACCGCAAGCCCCGGCCCCTGGGCCTTTGCCCATCACTCTCAGCCACGGTGAGGGGCGGCTGCGCGGCGGGTTTCGGTGCGGGCGGCTTGATGGGCGCCTTCGCAACCGGCTGAGGTTCAGACATAGGCGCTGGCGCCCGCCTTTGAGGCAAGGGTTTGGGCGGGGTCAGGTCGCGAGGGGGCGCCGAAGCCCGCTGAGGCGCAGGCCTTGCGGCCAAGCGCTGAAGCTGCGCGCGCAGCGCTGTGCGTTCTTCCAAAATTTCAGGCGGCTCCCCTTGGGACGCCTTCACCGAGCGGTCGGCCCAGCGCAGTGCCTCTTTAATATTGCGCTTGCCAGTCACCCCTTCTGCAAGACCCACAGCATAGAGGAACATGCCCTCAGCACTGCCGCCCTCGGCGGCGCGTTTGAACCAGTTCACCGCCTGGATGTTCGATTGGGGCACACCGCGACCGTTGAAATGCAAAAGACCCATGGACACTGTTGCCGGCAGGACACCCCCCTCCGCCGCCTTTTCCATCCAACGGACAGTACCTTCTAAGTCCGCTTCGCCGAGGCGTCCGGACTCTAAGATGAGAGCAAGATTGTACATGCTGTCCACATCCCCCTGCTCTGCTGCCGCTTCAAACCACCGGGCCGCGGTGCGGAAATCCCGGGGCTTGCCTTCACCATCCAAATAAAGAAGCGCCAAATGGTACTGCGCCGCGGGCACGCCCGCCTCCGCTGCCTCTTCGAAAAGGAGAGCAGCGCGCGTCAGGTCCTGGGGTACCGATTGCCCCTCGGCATACATATAGCCAAGGCGAACCTTGGACAGCATATGCCCCTTGGCCGCGGCGAGATTGTACCAGCCCGCCGCCCGCTCCCAGTCTTTGACGGCGCCATCGCCAGTATAGGCAAGCTCACCAAGCGCGAATTGGGCATTCGGCTGGCCACCGCTGGCGGCCTTCACATAGTGGGTCACCGCATGGGTCATATCTTTTTCCACCGACAGACCCTGAGCGTAGAGGTGGCCAAGCAAATAGTGCGCATCGGGGTCGCCCGTCGTGACGATCTCTTCAGCAATGGTGCGGGCGGTGTCGAAGTCAGATGCCTGCATCGCGGCCACAGCGGCCTTAATGTCAGAGCTTTCAGCGCGCATAGCCTTGGGCTCAGCGACGGAGGGCGTCATCGCGAGGGAAAAAAGGCTTACGCAAGCAGCCGAAGCGAATAGAACGACTCGCATCCTCCCTGCATAAGCATATTAGCCACCAAAAAACAGCCTATAGCTGTGGAACCGTTTCCCGCAGGGTCGGTAAAAAGGCTTCCACCCCGGCACCCGGCCCATCTGGGTGACCCCACACAGCAGACGAGACGGCGAGATAGTCAGCCCCCGCAGCGACGAGGGACCCTGCATTTTCAGATGTGATGCCCCCAATCGCAACGCACGGCACCACCGTCATTTGCGACCAAGCCGTGAGAATCTCCGGATCCGGCCGGTGCACTGTTTCTTTTGTGGACGTGGGAAAGAACGCGCCAAAGGCCACATAGTCCGCCCCCTGCTCTGCCGCGACCATCGCGAGGTGGCGACTATCATGGCAAGTGACGCCGATATCCGCTTCTTCCCCTAAGAGGGCCCGGGCCTCCCGCACGCTCCCATCGGTTTGACCGAGGTGAACCCCCTTCGCCCCTGCCGCCTTAGCGAGGTCAGCGCGGTCGTTCATGATCAGCGGCACGCTGTGGGTATTGAGCACAAGCAAGAGCGCCTCTGCCGCGGCCAGTACCTTATCGTCAGGCACCTCCTTCAACCGCAATTGCAAACATGCAATCGGAACCCCCGCCGCCTCCCCCGCACGAAGCGCCGCATCCACATCCGCAGCGAAACGATCAGCCTCAATTTGCGGCGGCGTAATAAGATAAAGGGGGCAGAGCTCGTCCATGGGGCACGTCCATCGTGAAGAGCGCCGCCCCTACCACACATCTTTGGTTGAAGAAGAGCCATGCCTGTGACGGGCGTCACGGCGCAACGACCCAGCCGCCCCTACTGTCCTCTCATCAACAACAACCTCTTTGAGGAGAGAGACCATGCCCCACTTTAGAAACTTCCATCGGCTCAACTATTCGATCGACGAAGCGCAAGACCAATCTTCCTCGCCCAACGATTTCGCAGTGGAGGAGTCAGAGCAAGAGGTCGGCATGCTGTTGCCAGCTGTGCAGGCCGCACGAGAATCCGCTCGCCCCAGCAGCCAGTCCGAAGATCCCATCGATGACTTCAACGCCAAGGGCTTTGACCCGCAGCCGGAACCCCCTGCCGATGAAATCGCCGTGACAATCGACCACAATCATCTCGGCACCGGCGAAGAAATCAGTGTCACGATCAACCACGACCACTTTGGCGATCCCGCCAGCGACCTGAACACAAAGGGCTTTGACCCCCAACCCGAACCCCCAGCCGATGGCGAAATGGTGTTCACCTTTGGCGATGACCTTGAGGCCAAAGGCTTCAACCCGCAGCCAGAACCCCCTGCAGACGAATTCTCCACCCATGGACTTTTCGGCGGTGATGGCGGCGTTGGCGAGGTCGATGTGTCGATGATGGACGATATGATGATGGGCTAACTGCCATCACCTCGATAAATGTTCTTTATTTGTTCTTTTGCGTATGATAGGGTCGACTAATGCAGTTGGCCCTTTTTCCATCGAACGAAACAGCTCGGTTGCGGCGGATACACCGCCTCCTAGCAGCTGCGCAGGCTCAGCCCGAAACAGTGTCAGAAGTTGCCCCGGGGCTGCCGCCCATCTCGCAACTGGTGCGGACCATGCTGGGCGGACGAACCCAGGACGCGATCTCGTGGGCGGCGTATCGGCAACTTCGCCGTGCCTTTCCCGACTGGGCGGCGCTGGCAAATGCTTCTCCCGCTCAGCTTTTGCCCCTTATCGCCAATGTGACCCATGCGGAAAAGAAGGCCAAACACGTCCCCCTAGCGCTTACCCATATTGTGGCCCGGCGAGGTGCGCTGGATCTGACATTCTTGGACAGCTGGCCAGTGTTAGAGGCGATAGCCTGGCTTCGCCGGCTACCGGGCGTGGGACCGAAGGCGGCAGCGTCGGTCCTTAATTTCAGTACATTGAATAAGCGCGCGCTGGTGGTGGATACCCACCATTTGCGAGTCATGACCCGGATTGGGGTATTACCAGAGGGAACCACGGACGGAAAAGCCTTCGAGCGTCTCATGCCCGCCCTGCCGGAGGAGTGGGACGCGCCCATGGTGGCGCACCATCATTTATTGGTAAAAAGCCTCTCTCAAAATCTGTGCACTGCAAGGACGCCAGACTGTCCGTCTTGCCCGCTTTCGGCTGAGTGCAAATGGCATACACGCCGACCAAAGCTTGCATCTACTCAGCGGGCGTCAGGGCCGCCTGCGCCTGGGCCATCGCCTTAATCCGGGTAGCATTCATACGGATTTTCATCCAAACAAAGATGAATTGTCCCCATTGACGCAACATCTCACCCACCGGATTACCGCCCCATTTTTGGTATTTCTGCCGCTGACGCAAATCGTCAAAATAGGTCACCGTCGACCCTTCGCCGTAGGTGTTGGCGTACCAGTTGAGGAATAGGACAATACCGTAGCCCCGCATCATCTCGGCCCAGTGAAGCTTTTGCGCCAAGTCAATCGCCGCCAAAAAGTCAGACCTTAGGATGGCCCGTTCACCACTAATAGGACCAAACAACCAGCCCCAAAAGGCTTTGACCACCCCATTGCGCGCCCAACCCGGCCAGGTGGGGGGCACCCCGCGGGAACTCATGGATTGCATAATCCCACGCTCACGGAATTTATTGATAAGCGCCGTCATATGCTGAGGTTTCAGACCCAACAAATCCGCATCGCACCACAGGAGGATCGCCTCCTCATCAATATTGGTCAGGTGATGCATAATCGCCTGACCCACCGGAACGCGCGTTTCCAAGCTGATGACGCTGACCCCCGCCGCCTCAGCGATGGCTCGGGTTTCATCCGTTGACCCATCATCCACCACCTGGACGCGATCAATCTCCGGACAGGCCTTCAGTACCTCTAAAATGGCGCCAATGGTCGGTGCCTCATTATAAGCCGTGACAAGCGCGATGACCGGCAATTGGGCGCGGTCGGTCGGGGGGGAGGGTTTCATGAGCGATTTCAAGGGGCAAGAATTTCAACCAGAAATGGCACCATACCAGGCCAAGACCGGGCCGCAACGGTGAAGGCAGGTGGTTATGACCCTCCGTTCGGTCTCCCCTGGCCCCGCGCGGCGAGGCAGGCTAAAAGAATGCTCTAGTTTGGGAGTTTTCACCATGCGCAACACGGCGTTGGCCACCCTGTCGCTTTTTGCTGTCGCCACCCTGTCATGGGCGCCCGCCTGGGCCCAGCCTGCCGAGGCCCCCGACCCATTTGCCGCGTTTATTCAATCCTTTAAGGCAGAAGCCCTCGCCAATGGAATCAGTGCGGAGATCTATGATCGCGAAATGGCGACGGTCAAAAAACGGCCCGTTGTAAAAGAGCGCAACGCGAATCAGCCGGAGTTTGTGCGTCCCATTTGGTCCTATTTGGACAGCGCCGTGTCCGAGCGTCGGGTGGCAGACGGCAAAATGAACATGGCCGCGAAGGACGATGTGTTGAACAGCGTTGCCGCCCAATATGATGTGGACGCCAGCATCATTACCGCCATTTGGGGGCTAGAGTCCGCCTACGGCGCAATCCAAGGCGACCATGACGTCCTCTCCGCCCTGGCCACCCTCGCCTATGACGGACGGCGCCAGAAATATGGCCGCCAGCAACTCCTTGGTGCCCTTAAAATTATCGATAATGGCTATGCCACCCGGGCGCAGCTTAAGGGCTCCTGGGCGGGGGCCATGGGCCAAACGCAATTTATTCCGACAACCTATTTGTCCTATGCAGTGGATGCGGACGAAGATGGTCGCCGGGATCTTTGGTCTAATCACCAAGATGTTTTTGCATCGACCGCCAATTATCTGTCCCGGTCGGGCTTTGACGGCGGTACCCCATGGGGATTTGAAGTGATCCTGCCCGCTGATTTCGATTATGCTGATGCCTCCCTTGGTACCCGCAAGCCTGTCGCCCTTTGGGCATCGCTCGGGGTGATGCCGGTGGGGCCGAGCTTTAGCGACCGCGCAAATCTTGACGCCGATGCCTCGATCATTGTGCCCGCAGGGGCTGGCGGCCCAGCCTTCATGGTGTTCCAGAATTTCAGGGCCATTTTGCGCTACAATAATGCCACCTCCTATGCGCTTGGTGTCGGTATGCTGAGTGATGTTTTGGCCGGCGGCACCAACAGCCTCAAAAATGGCTGGCCGATCGACGACCGCCCCCTCACCCGCGCTGAAAGAAAAGCGCTTCAACAGGCGCTCGCGGATAAAGGCTTTAACCCGGGGCCCGTGGACGGCATTGTCGGAGCGGGAACCAAGCGGGCCTTGAGAGCCTGGCAACGCTCTGTTGAGCTGCCGGCGGATGGCTATGCCTCAGCGAAGGTGCTTGAGCGGCTTTTGGAGGGATGACGGCCCTTCCATCGGCGGACATTGTTGAGGATGGCAGCGGCCTGCGATCTCAGCACTTTGATGACATTTATTTCCAGCCGGAAGCAGGCCTTGAGGAAAGCAATCATGTTTTCCTCAACGGCAACCACCTCGCTGACCGCTTTGGTCGTCTGACGCCGGGTGAAGCTTTTGTCATTGCGGAACTTGGCTTTGGCACAGGCCTTAATGCCCTCGCCGCCATTGATCTTTTTCAGCGAATGGCGCCAGCGGGAGCGCATCTACATTTTTGGTCCGTGGAGGGATTCCCGCTCTCGCAGGCGCGGATGGATGAGGCACTATCCAAAATAGGTGACCGCTTTGCGCAGATCGCGGACCTCGCCGAGACGTTGCGGGAGGCCTATCCACCATCGCGGCCCGGCCTGTGGCAATGCCGCCTCACCCCGCGCGCCACTCTGACGGTGACCTTTGACACGGTGGACAAAGCCCTTGCGGAGGCGCCGATTAAGGCAGATGCGTGGTTCCTAGACGGATTTTCCCCGGCCAAAAATCCAGACATGTGGTCCCCCACCGTCCTCGCCATGGTCGCGGCCAAGACAAAAGCAGGCGGAACCCTCGCCACCTTTACCGTCGCGGGCGCCGTGCGGCGGGCCCTCGCCGAGACGGGGCTCGACGTCGAAAAAGCACCAGGGTTCGGCAAAAAACGGGACATGCTGAGGGCTTCAAAGCCCCAAGGGTCGACGACACCCCCAGCCCCTATCCGCAACATCGCGATCTTAGGCGCTGGCATCGCCGGGGCCGCCCTTGCCTGGCATGCGCAACGCCTTGGATTGTCCCCGACGCTTTACGACCCTAGCGGGCCCGCCCATGGGGCGTCGGGTAATCCGATGGGCCTTCTCATGCCGCGCATTGAGGCGGCGGACAGCCCCAGCGCACGGCTTTATCGCGATGCCTTTCTGTATGCGGTTCAATTTTATCAGGAGGCAACGCCAAACGCGCTCACCCTCTGCGGCGGCACCTTAAAGGCGGGGGAAGACCAACACACACGACACGAGAAGGTTATGGCCAGCGGCCTATGGACCGATGGCGACCTTCACCTAACTGACCAAGGTGATTTGCGGGTACCCGGCGGGGCCACTTTGCAGGTGGCTGAAGCGGTCAAGACGTTGATCAACAATGTCCCCCTTATCCGCGCAGCACCAGACAGGCTTGAGGTGAACGACGATAACGTCATATTGTCCGTAGGCGACACCCAACAGCGGTTCGATGCGGTCTTTGTTGCAAGCGGGCCCCAATCGGCGGCTCTTGCCCAACTGGGCGACGACCTTCGCGCCTCCCGCGGGCAGATGGATGTGTTCGATGGGCCGGCCATCGGCGATGTCATGACCGAGGGAAGCTATATCGCCCCTATGGACCAGCAATTGGCGGCGGGCGCGACCTATGATGATGTCCCGCTGGACCATATTGCGAAGGCCAACATGGAGAGTACTGACCGTAACCGGAAAGCGGCGGAGGGCCTGCTTAAGGATCGGGTCGGGGCGCCCGCCCTCTCCCGCGCATCGGTGAGGGCCGTCACGCTCGATCGCCACCCTATCGCGGGACCCGCGATGCCTTCGCGGCTCCAAAAAGAGGACGGCCTAGCCCGTCTATGGATCCTTACCGGGCTGGGGTCCCGCGGGCTGAGCACCGGGCCCCTTCTGGCGGCGCATCTGCTGGCGGGCCTTAGCGATGGGGTCAGCCCCTTAAGCCCTCCCATGGCCAAAGTGGTGGATCCCGGCCGGTTTGCGGCCCGCCGGGCGCGCCGTGGCCAGGGGTAGGCTGTAATTGCCGCAGGCACTTCAGCAAAGCTGTTTTGCTACCCACGCGCTATCGCCCCTCACCCAAAACCCTTATTTCATCTTGTAAGGGATAAGACGTCGGTACCATGCGTGGGACGCTGTTTATGATAATGGGTTATTTTGCGCCTGACGGTCGATGCTGGCATGTGGGGCGCTATATTTTGAATGATGATGGATAAAAGCCATATCGGACGCCGGTGGGGGCTCGCCTTTTTAGGGGTCGCCCTCGCTTCGGCCTGCGCCAGCCCCCAAACGGACGGGCTGACCTTACGCCTGCCCGCGGTTGAAGACGTTGCCTTAACCCCAGCGCCGGGGGATGTGCGAACCGATTGGTGGCGGCAATTTGAGGACGAGACCCTCAACAGTCTTATAGGTGAAGCCCTTGGGCATAATCGCGACCTTGCCGCGGCGGAAGCCAATATCAGAGCCGCCCAGGCCCTTCTGCGAACCCGCCGTCTTGACCGGCAGCCCATCACCACCACCACCGCTAATGGGCAGGCGGCCCGCGACCCTTTCCCCGGTGGTCGTGCCGACAGTTCCGATATTGAGGGCTCCTTTAATGGCGGCATCGGCGCAAGTTGGGAGTGGGACGCCTTTGGCCGTCTCGCTGCGCAGATCAAGGCGGCCCGTTTTGACGCTGAGGCGGCTCGCCAAACGCGGCGAGATGTGGCGGTGACCGTCGCTGCAGATACCGCCCTCGCCTATGCCGACTTCCGCGGGGCGCAGCGGCGCCTAGCCGTTGCCCGCAGCAATGCCGATGCCCAGCGGCAGACCCGGGATCTTCTCCAAACCCTGTTCGAAAATGGCCGCGCCACCGAGCTTGATGTCACCCGCGCTGAGGCCCAGTTCCGCACCACCGCCGCGGGCATTCCGATCCAAAAACAAGCAGCAGAAAATGCCATCAGCCGCCTTGCCGCTCTCACTGGGCAGTCGGCTTTCGATTTGGAAAACAGCACACTGACGGCGACTGAAGTGTCGGGAAGTATCCCTGCGTTAAGCGGCCCCCTCATCGGTGGGGACCTCGCCAAGATGGTGGAGCGGCGCCCGGATGTGCGCGAAGCGGAGGCCAGGTTGGCGCGCGCCCTAGCCCTCAGCGATGCGGCGCGGGCCAATTTATTCCCCACCGTGACGTTTAACGCCGATGTCACAAGCTTCATCAATGAGAATACTCAGTTCGAAGATGAGGATTATCTTGGTTTTTCGGTCGGCCCAGCGATCCGTTGGGCGGGGCCCGATCTGCGCCGCGAACGCTTAGCGATCACGATTGCAGATGCTGAAGCCGAGGCAGCGATGCGCAACTATGAGCAGGCGGTTATCCGCGCGCTTAGTGAAGTGGACATCGCTCTCACCAACTATGCGCGGGAGCGAGAGCGCCGCGAGGACCTTGTCGCCGCCGCCCAGTCCGCTGCCCGCGCGCTTGAGCTGGCGCAACTTCGTTTTGAAGAGGGGCTTGATGACTTTCTCGATGTTCTCGACTCCCAACGCACCCTCCTTGTTGCTGAGGATCAACTGGCCGCCAGTCGACTTCAAGCAGCACGCAATACGATTACCGTCTACCGCACTTTAGGTGGTATGCTGACCGATAATGACTTGACGAAAGCCTCGACTTGGGAAGGAAAGACGCCGTGACCTTCGCCCGTTTTTGTATTTTAACCGCAGCTCTTTGGGGTACCTTATTGACCCCAACGATGGCTCAACGGGGTCCTGCGAGTGTTTTTGTTACACCGGTGGCGCCCTATGAGTTCGCCCAGCGCATTGAGGCGCTCGGCACATTAGAGCCCAATGAGCGGGTGGACCTTACCTTAAATGCAGCCGACCGCGTCACCGCCATTTACTTCGATGACGGAGAACGGGTGCGGGAGGGCAAAACCCTCCTCTCTCTCGCCCAGCGGGAACAGGTCGCGCTAGTAGAAGCAGCAGAGGCAGAGGTTGAAGAAGCGCGGCGCCAGCTTGAACGGGTGACCCGCTTAGCACGCCAAAATGCCGTATCCCAATCGGAACTCGACACCGCAAGACGAACCTATGATGCAGCAGATGCCCAGCTCCGCGCAGTGCAATCACGGCAGCGGGACCGCGTTCTGGTCGCCCCGTTCGACGGCCTATTAGGGTTTCGGCAGGTCAGCGTCGGCTCATTCGTCGGGCCTGGAGACGTGATTGCGACCCTTATCGACGACAGTGAAATGAACCTCGACTTTCTGGTCCCATCCACCTTTTTGCGGGTTTTACGACCAGGGGTGGCAATCGAAGCCACAACGGATGATTTGCCGGGTCAAATTTTCGAGGGCGCCATTGCTACCCTTGATAATGCCATTGATCCTGTCACGCGGTCCGTCCGCATCCGCGCCATTCTCCCCAATGAGGATCAACAGCTCCGCGCGGGCATGTTCATGCAAGTGACCCTTATCGCTGATCCGCGTACCGCCCCGTCCATCCCCGAAGAGGCGGTGGAGCCTGTTGGCCCCCTCACCTTCGTTTACGTTGTGAACGATAGAGACGGCAACAAAATTGTCGAACGGCGAGAAGTTCAGCTCGGCACCCGACAGGAGGGACGCGTGGAGGTCTTAGATGGCCTCTCCGACGGGGATATCATTGTCAATGAAGGCCTCCTTAGGGTCCGCGATGGGGCGCCGGTCATCATCCAAAATGAGACAATGCTCCGCCCAACACTCAAAGGCATGAGTGGATCTCCCGCTGGCACTACGGGCACCGCAAACTAGCACCGATAGCCGCTACCATAAAAGGCGTATACCGATGGTTATTTCCGATATCTCCGTGAAGCGACCGGTGTTCGCTTCGGTCATTGCATTGGTCCTCGTGATTTTTGGGGTAGTGTCCTTTGATCGGCTCGCCTTACGGGAATATCCCGATATTGATGCCCCAATCGTCTCCATTGAGACGACCTATCCTGGCGCCTCGGCCAGTGTTGTGGAAACGCGGATCACCCGAGTGATCGAGGACCGTATCGCCGGCGTTGAAGGCATTCGGTTTATCGATTCCAATTCGAGCGATGGTCAATCCGAGATCTCCATCGAGTTCGGCATCGACCAAGATATTGACGTCTCCGCCAACGACATTCGCGACCGAATCTCTGGCATTCTTGACAATCTGCCGGAGGACGCCGATCCGCCGGAGGTCCAAAAGGCCGACTCCAATAATGATGTCATCATGTGGTTCAATCTGGCAGCGGAGGATCTCACTTCACCAGAATTATCAGACTATGCTGACCGGTATTTGGTGGATCGCTTTTCAGCCCTTGACGGCGTTGCCCGCGTTCGCGTGGGCGGCGCGCGGAATTATGCCTTGCGCGTCTGGATTGACCGCCGAGCGCTTGCAGCCCGTGGATTGACGGTCAGCGATATTGAGCGCGCTCTGCGATCAGAGAATATCGAGGCGCCAGCAGGAAGCTTAGAAAGCCAGCGACGGACCTTCACGGTGCGTATTGATCGCCCTTTCCAAACGCCGGAGGATTTTGCGGCCCTCGTCCTTGCAGAAGGCAGCGATGGCTACCAAGTGCGCCTTGGCGATGTGGCAAGGGTCGAACGGGGGACAGAAGAAGACCGCAATATGTTTCGCGGGAACGGGGTCCAGATGGTGGGCCTTGGCATTATTAAACAGTCCACGGCCAATACGGTCGATGTTGCCAATGCCGCCCGCGATCTTGTGGACCGCATTAACGACACCCTGCCCGAAGGGATGATCATTGCCCGCAGCTTTGATAGCTCTGTCTTTATTTCAGCGTCCATCCGTGAAGTTTATATCACCCTTGGTATCGCAGTGTGTCTCGTCACCCTCGTTATCTTTCTCTTTCTAGGCAGTGTCAGAGCAACCCTCATCCCCGCGATCACGGTGCCGATCTCTATCGTGGCGAGCTTCATCATTCTTTATGCCCTCGGCTTGTCAGTTAATCTGCTCACCCTGTTGGCGCTTGTGCTGGCCATCGGCCTTGTGGTGGACGACGCGATTGTGGTGCTTGAGAATATCTCTCGACGCATGGACGAGTTTGGCGAAACCCCTCTCGTCGCCGCCTTTAAGGGCGCTCGGCAAGTTGGCTTCGCTGTGGTCGCAACAACCTTGGTACTGATTGCAGTCTTTGTTCCCATTACTTTTTTGCAAGGAGATGTGGGCCGTCTGTTCACAGAATTTGCGCTAACGATGACGGCGGCCGTCATCTTTTCCAGCTTGCTGGCCCTCACACTGACACCAATGATGGCCTCTAAGCTTCTGAAAGGTCGCGGATCTGACAACTGGTTGAGCGCCTTGCCGCGCCAAATTGACAAACTATTTGGCCACCTAAGACACGGATATGGGTGGATATTGGATCGGCTTATCCCCAGACCAATCCTGGTAGGCCTTCTTCTTCTAGCATTTTTCGGCGGCGCGGGCATCCTCAGCCAGACGGTCAAGCAGGAATATGTTCCCCAGGAGGATCGCGGCGCCTTCTTCATTGCCGTGCAGGGCCCGCAGGGTGCATCCTATGGCTACATGGAACGGTATATGGACGAAATCGAACGCCGTCTTCTTCCCTATACAGAAAGTGGGGAGGTTCAGAGGTTGCTGGTGCGTGCGCCGGGATTTGGGTCGGGCGCAACGTTCAATCAAGGGTTTATTATTGTGGTCCTTACCGACTGGGGTGAGCGGCGCCCGGCGAACCAAATTGTCGGTGAGGTTAACCGAAAACTATCCGACCTCCCCGGCATTCGGGCGTTTGCGCTCATGCGCCAGGGGCTTGGCGGGGGGACCGGCAAGCCAGTGCAGTTCGTGTTGGGCGGCCCCTCCTATGAAAAACTAGTCGAGTGGCGAGAGCTGTTCGTTCAGGCTCTTCAGGACAGCGATCTGGGCCTTGCCGATATTGACTGGGACTATAAGGAAACTCAGCCCCAATATCGCGTTCAGGTGGATTATGATCGGGCTGCGGACCTTGGGGTCACTGTCGAAGAAATCGGCACCACCCTGCAAACCATGTTGGGGTCAAGGCGCGTCACCACTTATATCGATAATGGCGAAGAATATGACGTTATTTTAGAAGGTCTAAGGACGGAACAATCGACCCCCAATGACGTTCAAAATATCTATGTGCGATCCCAACGCTCTGGTGAACTTATCCCTTTATCAAGCCTCATTTCGATTACGCCGTTTGCGGATAGCCCAACGCTGAACCGCTATAACCGTGTAAGGTCCCTGACCATCGAAGCGGGCCTTGCGCCCGGAGCGTCCCTTGGTACGGTCCTCGAAGAAATGCAGCAAATTGCGCGAGAGACACTTCCAGCTGAGGCGACCATTGACTTTAAAGGTCAGTCCTTAGACTTTAAAACCTCTGGGGGGTCGGTGATCTTTGTCTTTCTGACAGGGATCGCTATTGTCTTTTTGGTCCTCGCGGCCCAGTTTGAAAGCTATCGACACCCGGTTATCATTATGCTGACGGTCCCTGCCACCCTAGCGGGTGGCCTCTTCGGGCTCGCCGTGACCGGTAACTCTCTTAATATCTACACCCAGATCGGGCTTATCATGCTGATCGGCCTTGCGGCGAAGAACGGTATCTTGATCGTTGAGTTCGCAAACCAGCTGCGGGATCAGGGAAAAGAGTTTTCAACCGCCCTTCGCGAAGCGTCGCTGGCACGATTCCGCCCTATTATTATGACCGGCCTGACGACGGCCGCCGGGACATAGCCGCTTATCTACTCTAGTGGCGCGGGCGCGGAAACCCGCGCTTCAATCGGCGTGGTGATCCTCTTTGGGGTGGTAACGGCGGTGTTGGTGACCGTCCTCTTTGTACCAACCGCCTATGCCCTTATTGCCCGCGGCTCTGGTTCGCCCGGGGATGTGGCCCGTAAGCTTGACGTTGAAGCCGCTAACCCACCGGCAGCGCCTGCAGAGTAAAGGGGGAACCTACACATACCGCATAGAGACAAACTTCCGGCGTAGAAACGCATCGATACCGTAACGCCCCCCTTCGGTGCCAAAGCCGCTTTGGCCATAGCCGCCAAAGGGTGCATCAATGTCCCCGACACCCGTTTTGTTAAGGGCCAAACTCCCCACGGATAATTCTCGAGCGATGAAGTGCGCCTCCCATTGGGAGCCGGTGAAGGCGTAGGCGGCAAGACCGAAGGGACTTTTATTGGCGATGGCCACAGCCTCTTCAATGTCGTCAAAGGCCACCATAGGCATAAGCGGCGCAAACACCTCTTCATGAAGAAGGGATGAGGTGCTTGGAACGTCAGTGGCCAAAGTTGGTGCGACAAAATGCCCCTCGCTGGGTAATCCAGCATCTGCCTGATGCAGGGTCGCCCCAGCCTGACGAAGGGCATCCACACGCTGTCGCATGGCGGTCGCCCCGGCCGCCGAAACAAGGGGGCCCATGGTGACGTCAGCGTCACGCCCATTCCCGACACGGATGGATTGAGCCGCTGCCCAATAGGCTTCAGCAAAGGCGTCATAAATGTCGCGATGAACCAGCGCATAGTTGGGGGCCGCGCAGTTCTGCCCGGCATTTTCATGTTTCTTATTCACCATCATCGGGGCGACGTGACCAATGTCTGTGTCTTTTCCGACAATCAATGGGGCTGTCCCGCCAAGCTCCACAAGGGCAGGTGTGATCGTCTGCGCCGCATGCCCCAAAACAATCTGTCCCACACGGTTAGACCCGGTGAAGGATACCATGGCCGACCTTGGATCCGTGATCAGCGCCTCAGTCACGCCGGCGGGATTGCCGGATAGCACGTTGAGCACACCAGCGGGCAGGCCCGCCTCCAAACAGGTCTTCACAATAAAAATAGCAGCGGACGGCGCCTCTTCTGGTGCACGGATGACCCCGGCGCAGCCAGCAGCCAAGAGCGCGCTAATCTTCCGTGCCGCGATGGCAGCTGGATAGTTGGAGGACGGCAGCGCCACCACCACCCCTGCAGGTTCAGTACGGACAAAGCGATCCACATCAAGGGCAGGCGCCGGTAAAATCTCACCATTTAGGCGTTCCGCCTCGGCTGCTGCAAACCGAAACTCTTCACCGATAAACTCAGCTTCCCCAATCGCTTCGGCCAACGGCTTGCCCTGCTCCTCAGTCATGAGGCGTCCCAACATATCCGCCTTCTCATCGAGTCGCGCCGCAATCTTGAGAAGAAGGTTCGACCGCTGACTGGCCGTAGCTTGACGCCACTGATTAAAGGCGGCGGACGCCGTCTCTAAAGCATCGTATGCGTCCTGTTCGGTCGCCGTTGGGACCATTGCAACTGGGGTAAGGGTTGCCGGACACGCCACTGCGAAGGGGTCACGGTCTGCGGTCGTAATATGTCGATCGCCAATCAGAAGTGTTTCGGTCCGCATGTGATTTACCACCTTCATATGCTAGGAATAGCGTCTGTTTTCCGCCCCCATGTTGACGATATTTACATAATGATCAATATGTAAGTTCGGTCATAATTGGGCCCCCTTTAAAGGAGAGTCGCCCCCATGTTGCTTAGCCCAAACGGCTCCCCCCTCCCCGAATGGCTCACGGGTGTTTGCACCCAGTGGCACCAGCCGGGGTTGGCCATCGCTGTCACCACGGGCGACGAAATCCTCTATGAGGGGGGTGTGGGCACCCGTAAGACGGGAACAAGCACACCAATTGATGAGCATACGATCTTTGCAATTGCGAGCCTATCTAAGAGTTTTGCCGCTGCGAGTATCGGATGGCTGTCGGACCAGGGCCACCTTTCCCTGGATGATAAGGTCCAGCAGCATCTGCCCCATTTTGACCTCTCGGACCCCCAGGCGGCATCAGAGGCAACTATCAGAGATCTTTTATGCAACCATGTTGGATTAGAGACCTCTGAGGGGCGGCACCGCCGCAGTGCGACATCCTATACGGACTTTTTAGACCGCTTGCGTCATCAACCCTTTCGGCATCCCTTCAAGCAACAATTCAGCTATTGCTCTGACCCCTTTACCGTCATTGGGGCGTTGGTGGCCGAGCTAACCGGGCGTCCCTGGGCGGATACAGCCCAACAAGCCTTTTGGGGTCCGTTGGGCATGCTCCGCACCAATGCGGATCACAAAGTAGCGCAAACGGACAATAACAGCGCAACCCCTCACCTTATCACAAATAGAGTGGCTGACCCTATCCCGTGGGGATATGAAGACCACGCAGCAACGCCCGCTGGCGGCGTGAATAGCTCCGTTCACGATATGGCCCTTTGGCTTCAGGCACATCTCAGTCATTTTGACGCAAAGGGCTCGAGCATCTTGTCCCAAAAGGTGCTGACAGAGATTCTCACCCCCCACGTGACTGAAGAAGGTTCCTTTGCTGACGATGAACTCGCGTCTGTGGTCGGCCATGGCGAAGGACGCATTCAATCCCCCACCTACGCTCTTGGCTGGTATTGCCACACCTATCACGGCCGTAGAGTTGTTTATCACACCGGCTCGATAGATGGGTTTCGCAGTATGATGGGTTTTCTGCCTGAGGAAAAATGGGGCGTCGTTCTTTTGGCGAATGCGGACAATCCCTATTTACTCCGAGGGCTGTTTCAAACTCTAGTTGATCAGCATCTTGGCCTTGAAGGCGATAACTGGCTGCAAGGTTTTTTTGAAAAAGACAGTAAGCTGCGGAATGAGGCCAACGCCGCCGAGGAGACACTGCAACAGGAACGTGATGCAACGCCCTGCCCCACCTCCCTCGAGGCCTTATGCGGCGATTACATCGATGGCACCGGTTTTGGCGACGCCACCATCACCTTAGAGGACGGACGGCTGATCCTGACCGCCGGGGCGGCTTCATTTGAGCTACGCCCCTGGTCCGGCCCCACTTTTGAAGGTATCCGGCGAGCGCCCTATGCTCCCATCCGGCAGTTTTTTGCCACCCTCGACGGGACGGCCAAAGATGGCGTAAGAAGGATAACCACCACCCAAGGGGCGGTATTTAACCGGAGAGGACATTAGAGCTTTGCCACAAAAGGCCTACCCAGAAAAAGGACGCCGCACCCAAGAAGAGCGTCGGCGGGAGACCACCCAGAAACTGATTGATGCAACAGTCAGCGCGGTGAACGCACATGGGTTTGGCGGTCTTAAAGCCTCCCAGATCACGAAACGCGCAGGGGTGACCTGGGGCGCCGTTCAGCATCTGTTCGGCGATAAAGAAGCCCTCCTCCTGGCCGTGGCCAGCCGAACCTACGAAGAGCTGTCAGCCGCCCTTAATAGCGAAAGTAGCGAATGCGCCTCGATCGAGGAGTGCGTCGAACAGATTGTGGCCGTCACCTGGAAGGCGTACCAGTCTGAAGCGTACCTTGCGATGGTTGAGATCCTGCGCGGATCCCGCGCCAATAAAGTGTTCCACCAAGAGCTGGTCGACCGTCAGCAGGCCTTAAACGACGGGGTCCGTCAAAACTGGCTCAACTGGTTCGCGCATACGGATCTTGATGAAGGCACTATTGATAATGCACGGGACCTGGTGACCATCAGCTTGAGTGGCCTTGCGGCCCGTTACATCTTTCTACGAACAGATAAAGAGAGCAAACCGCTTCTGTCCACCCTTTGCCAAGCCACAGTGAGTGTCTTGCAGCAGTCCTCAGGACAGATGAACCGTCAGCGACGCCTGACCGTCATGGTCTGAGCCGGCTCGCGCCCATCATCCCTGGGGTAAGACAGTGAGCTCCACATGGCTGGGGAATGTATTACTCGTATAGATCTTATTTTCTACCGCCCGAAAGTCATCGGCAGATGCAGAGGGGATGTGGGTGAACGTGTTGGGATTTCGATCAAAGAGCGGGAACCAACTGCTTTGCACGTGGATAACCAGTTCATGTCCCTTACGGAAGGTATAGTTCTGTTCTAATAATGGGATATCATATTGCTCTACGACACCGGGTTCAGTCGGCTTGGGGTCAGCATAGCTGTCGCGAAACTTCGCGCGAAAAATATCGCTCAGCACCAAACGGTGAAAGCCTGGCGTCGGGTGAGGCTCGTTCTCGTCAGGGTCATCCGGGTAAACATCAATGAGTTTGACGACCCAATCGGTATCCGTGCCTTCGGTGCTCGCAAACAATCGCGCTAAAGCAGGCCCGCAAAGCGTAATATCTTCCTTCAGCGGGCCGGTGGAATAGACCAACACATCGTCACGACTTTGCGTGAAAGACTGGTCGATAAGCTTATAGTCATCGTTCCATCCATCCTTGTTGGGTCGGGGAATGAAGGGAACAGGATTGGCAGGGTCAGCAATATAGCCGTTAAACGCCTCAGCCTCTTCGGGGGGGGCAAAGCGTATCGTCCCATCCTGACCCAGATATAGCGGCAACCGAACCGCCGCTGCGGGAGGCCATTGATCGTACGTGCGCCATTTATTCAACCCACAATCAAACATGGTCGCCGTTGGCAGTGCCGGATCAGGTCCATCCTTCAAATGATGCCGCAAGAACGGCATGAGAATCTCCTCACGGAAGTAAGACGCCGTGTTTGTCCCATAGTGAAATGGCCCATGGTGGTCTCCCGTACCAAAACGCCAACCACCATGGTTCCATGGTCCAGAGACGATGCGAATAAGATCGCTGTCGTCATGGGCCTTCATCTCTTGATAAAAGAGTAAGGTCCCATACTGGTCCTCAACATCAAACCAATTGTTGACGTGAAGAACGGGAACGCGTGGTTTTTGCCGCAAATGAGGCGCCACCTCACGGGATGCCCAATAGTCGCTAAACGTATCATTCTTCAACACCGTATCAGTCATCGGTGATGAAGCCGGGAAAAGAGGTCTTAGATCCTCAATAGACCCTGCATTGAGGTAAAAATCATAGATATCGAGGCCCTGATATTCATTTGCAATAGGATTATCGTCAAACGCTTCAAAAGGATAGAAGTCCATATGCGCTGTAAAAAAGCGTAAAGACTGGGCCAGCGCAAAGGCCCCGTGGTGGAAGAAATCGTCCCCAATGAAGCCCTCCGATACAGATGCAGACGGCACTGCGGCCTTCACGGCAGGGTGCGGATCAATAAGGCCGGCCATCACATGCCACCCTCGATAGGAATTGCCGTTCAGGCCCACCCGCCCATTAAAGTTCGGCAAATTTGCCAGCGCCC
>CALFRH010000171.1 GCA_937919225.1 uncultured Parvularcula sp. | reverse complement strand
CGCTGCATCCCCCGTGCAAAGGGCGGTTTCCGTCAAACTGTCGCCATTCACAAGCCATTCATACCCACGCAGATCAAGAGTTCCCTGAAGGCTATTCCACCGCGCGCGCAGCCGCTGACCAAAGGTTGGCGCCCGCCGACCAATGGTGAGGGAGACGGTTTTCGCCTCCTCGAGAACGGGCGTTGCTATCGGATTTTTGGGAAGGATCGGCAGCGACTTTTGAGGCCCGGGCGCGCTGCCTTGATGGCTGAGCATCACGAGGGGGTCCCCGGCATCGGTTTCAACCACGAGGTCACGCGGTGGCATCACAAATAAAAGGTCGTAGCGCTGCCCCGGGTGGAACAACAGCTCGTCGTCAAAAGGCAATGGCGAGGCCAATGGATGCCCATCGATTGCCGCGATCACAACATCCGCTTTCGGGCGCTTCACGGTCATGGGCGACATAGCCGCCCCATTAACGAGCCGTAGTCGCACAATATCGCCCGCCATCGCCCTTTGACCTCGCGGCGGCGCCCCGTTCACAAACCAATGCGCTGACGCGCTTTGATTGAAGGTTACGGCATAACGATCATTAAAGTTGGGCGCGATGGATCCATCCGACGCGATCCAATGGCGACTGACGAGCGCGGTGAGGTCATGATCGACCGCGACGGGGACCTCCTCCTCAATGATCAGAGGGCTTATCAACCCCCGGCCCACCGCCTCATGGCTCTCAAGGTGGGGGTGGTACCAATAGGTCCCAGGGTCAGGAAAAGACACCAGCTGGCGAAGGGTCTCACCGGGCGCAATCGGGTCTTGAGTTAGCCCAGGCACGCCGTCCATCGCATTCTCAACCCGCTGCCCATGCCAATGGATGGAGGTGTCCACCGGCAGCTGATTGTCGATGACAACCTCATAGGGCGTGTTCGGCCGCAGTCTGAGGGGGTGTTGGCTTTGCGCGTCAGAGCCATAGGTCCACCAGCCCTTGGGGTGCGCCTTGGGCCGCAAGCGAACTGCCCGCACGCCCTCGTCCGCCGCCCGCACAGGGGAAAGGCCCATGGCCGCGGCACCCGCCACTGCCCCTAGTGACTGGAGCACTTGGCGGCGAACCAACCCGCATGAGTTTCGCGATGTCCTCACGTGCTAGCCCCTTCCCAACTATCTGAGAGAGGATGGTGCCAAATTGCCGCGGATTGCAAGGTCAGCCTGTTGATACACGGCCGCTTTCGATTGCGCGCCGCGCGATTACCCATTAACCTCTATTAACAAATGACCGTGGGAATGGTGCGATGAATTTAGTGGGATCATTGTTGAAGCTTATCCTTGGCTCAAACATGCAAGGCAGCTCGGTCCGCGTGACCTATGCGGTACTCCTGGGTGCTGGCTGGATCCTCGGCGACCGGTACGGCGTGCCCGTCGCTGCTGAGGGGCTCGTGGACCAGCTGCTCTTGGCAGCGGAAGGCATGCTGGGCAATGTCCTGCCTGGCAGCGAAAGTGCACCGGTCGCCGAATAAGACCACTCAAGCCGTTGCAGCGGGAACGATGGTAACGCTTTCCCCGCAACCGCAGGCATCTGTCTGGTTCGGATTGTTAAAGACAAACCGGCTCGACAGCTTTTCGGTGACATAGTCAATTTCCGTGCCCAGAAGGAACAGAATGGCCTTGGGGTCGATAAGGATCTGAATGCCGTTGCTTTCCACCACCTCGTCCAGCATCGCCTTCTCAGTGGCATAGTCCATGGTATATTCCATGCCGGCACAGCCGCCATTTTTCACACCAATCTTTACACCAATGAAGTTTTCATCGGCACCCGCCATAATGGCTTGCATCCGGTCAGCGGCCCGGTCCGTCAGGGTCACCACTTGAGGTTTGGGTCTCGGCATCGCTCTTACATCCACCCTAATTCTAGTTTGGCCTCGTCCGACATCCGCTCCGTCGTCCAGGGCGGATCGAATGTCATCTCGACCGTTACATTTTCGATGCCATCCACACGCCGGACAGCCATCTCAACCCAGCCGGGCATTTCCCCCGCCACCGGGCAACCGGGCGCCGTCAAGGTCATCTCGATCGCCACATTGCCCGGCTCTTCATAGTCTACCTTATAGATGAGACCCAATTCGTAAATATCAACGGGAATCTCCGGATCATAGACGGTCTTTAGCGCCGCGATAATCTCCTCGGTAATGCCTTGCAGTTTATCGGCGTCCGCGACGGTCTCGGTGGCATCTTTCGCCTCCTCCGGAGTGCCGAGATCGATCATGTCCCGTGCGCCGGTTTCGGGGTCAAATGTGTCTGTATCACTCATTCGTCAGTTTACCCTAAAATTTGCGAGGCTTTAGCGCAGGCTGCCGCCAGCGCGTCCACTTCCTCACGGGTGTTATAGGCCGCAAAGCTGGCCCGCGCCGTGGCCGTTACCCCAAGGCGCTTCATAAGAGGTTGGCAACAATGGTGGCCCGCGCGCACCGCGACCCCCTGCCGATCCAAAATCGTTGAGACATCATGGGGGTGCGCCGCCCCCAGATTAAAGGCCACCACCGGGCCCTTGTCTTTGGCTTGCCCATAAAGGTGGTTGGTGTTGGTTGCTCCCAACACTTCCATCGCATGATCCGTAAGCGCCCGTTCATGGGCACGGAGGCCCTCAATATCTTGATCCATCATCCAGTCAAGGGCCGCGCCAAGGCCAATCGCCTCGACAATAGGCGGCGTGCCCGCCTCGAACCGGTGGGGCGCCTCGTTATAGGTGATGCGGTCTTGCTCAACCACATCAATCATCTCCCCGCCGCCGCGAAAAGGCGGCAATGTATCGAGGACTGACTTTTTCCCATAAAGGACACCAATGCCCGTTGGTCCATAGACCTTATGCCCGGTGAGGACATAAAAATCGACGTCGAGATTTTGAACATCGACGGGCCCATGCACCGCATGCTGACAACCGTCGACCAAGATTTTAGCACCCGCCTGGTGAGCCAGCCGCGCCATCTCTTTGATCGGCGGCGTCGCCCCCAACACATTCGATAGGCCCGTGATGGCAACCATCTTTGTCTTATCGGACAAGAGTGCCTCATAGGCCGCAAGGTCGATGCCGCCATCATCGTCCACGTCGAGCCATTTCAGCACCGCCCCTTGCCGTTCCCGGAGGAAATGCCAGGGCACGATATTGGAATGATGCTCCATCACGGTGAGGATAATTTCATCTCCCTCCTTGAGGGATTGGCCCACCGTGTTCGCCACCAGGTTCACCGCATCGGTGCCCCCCATGGTGAAGATGATTTCGTCCGATGACGCTGCATTGAGATACTTTTGCGCGCTCACCCGCGCCGCCTCGAACGCCGCTGTCGCCTCATTAGACAAGGTGTGCAGCCCCCGGTGCACATTGGCATAGCCGTGGGTCATGGTCTTGGTGATCGCTTCAATCACCGCCTGCGGCTTTTGCACCGATGCCGCATTGTCGAGATAGACAAGCGGTTTGCCGTGAATCTCGCGGGAGAGAATGGGAAACTGCGCCCGGAAGGTTTGGACGTCGAAGGTCATTTTGCCCCCCTCAACCGAAGGTCGCGGGCGCGTCCTTCGACCTCTCCCCATAGGGAGAGGTGGATTTCGTAAGGGCTGTCTACACCTCTCCCTGTGAGGGAGAGGTCGGCGCGTCGCGCCGGGTGAGAGTTACTGATCATTTAACCCTCCATAGAGTTCAGTCAGCGCTTCGCGCAGGCTCTCGTCCTCGACCCGCTCCAGTACTTCAGCGCCGAAGGCATCAATGAGGAGGCGCCGCGCCTGATCCGCGGAGAGGCCCCGCTGTCGCAGGTAAAAGAGCGTATCATCGTCCAACGCACCCGCTGTATTCCCGTGGGCACACTCCACATCATCCGCATAGATCTCAAGCTCAGGCTTGGCATTCACCGAGGCGTCATCCGACAATAAAAGAGCGTGGTGCGCCATGGTCGCATTGGTCTGCTGCGCCGGCCTTGCCACATGGAACTTGCCCTGGAACACCCCGCGGGCACGCTCGTCGATAACACCCTTTATGAGTTCAGAGGTCTCACACCCCGGCACCTGATGATCCACATGGGTGGTGACATCCGTCATCAGATCACCTGACAGTCGATAAAGCGCATCGATCTGCGCGGACGCTGTGCCCTCAAACACCGTTCGCGTCTCATGGCGGGCAAAGGCAGCCCCACCAAGGATAGACGTCTGATTAAGCTGGCTATCTGCCGCCTGACGAATAAGAGACGTATGCACTGTAAGTGCGTCAATAGCCGCTGGTTGCACAACAATACGCGTGAGGCTTGCGCCCTCCTCCATCTCAATTTCGGTGACACAATTACTGAATGAAGCGCCTACGGCCCAATGAACCTCCACAAGAGTGGCCCGAGCACCCCGCGCAAGGGTCACCTTCAGACGGTCGGCATGATAGCCGTCCCCATCAGAGAGACGATCAACAAGCACTGGCGTATCATTATCGCCATCAAGGGTGAGCCCAACCGTCGGCACCACAGTGGCGAGAGAGGCCAATGGCGTAACAGGCCAAACGTCAGGGCTTCTGTCGCACACGATGGCGCGGCCCGGCTCCACCAACCGTCCATTTGCGATCACAACCCGCTCTGCCTCCAATGCAGCAAGGGCGGACAGGGGCGCAAGGTCCCCCTGATACTCAAGCGAAGGTGTACGGATGGCCTTGGCCGCTAGCCTGAGGTCGGACCATTTCCACGCCTCATCCCGACGGGTGGGCAGACCCTGGGCGCGGAAGGCATCGGTCACCTCCCCCTGGGGCAGGGTGCC
The DNA here is from genome assembly GCA_937919225.1 of uncultured Parvularcula sp. Classification (GTDB taxonomy): domain Bacteria; phylum Pseudomonadota; class Alphaproteobacteria; order Caulobacterales; family Parvularculaceae; genus Parvularcula. The sequence goes on along the minus strand of CALFRH010000171.1, from coordinate 9,591 downwards.
TGCCAAGGCTTCCTCAACCGGGTTCAAAGAAACGGTGACAGCCATCTACGCAGCCTCCGTAAACTGATCATACCCACCCTCTTCCAGGGCTTGGGCCAGCTCTGGCCCGCCAGATTTCACAATCCGGCCCCCCGCCAAGACATGCACCCGGTCGGGTTTGATATGGTCAAGGAGGCGCTGATAGTGGGTGATGACGAGGAACCCGCGGTCGGGTCCGCGCAAATCGTTCACCACGTCCCCCACCATCTTAAGGGCATCAATATCGAGGCCAGAATCCGTCTCATCCATAATGGCAAAGCGCGGCTCAAACATTGCCATTTGCAGCATTTCCATGCGTTTCTTCTCGCCGCCGGAATAGCCCTCATTAAAGGGACGCTTCAGCTTTTCAGGGGTAAGGCCCACTACCTTTGCCTTTTCGCGGAACACTTTAAGGAAGTCAGCGGAGGAAATCTCCTCCTCATCGCGCGCTTGCCTTTGCGCATTCATTGCTGTTCGGATGAAATTCATCGTCGCGACGCCCGGAATGGCGACGGGGGACTGGAAGGAGAGAAAGACCCCCTTCGCCGCGCGCTCGGATGGGTCGAGGTCGAGAAGGTTCTCTCCGTCGAGGGTGATATCGCCGCTTTCCGGCTCGTACCCGTCCCGTCCGGCCACGGCGTAACTCAAGGTGGATTTGCCCGAGCCGTTGGGGCCCATAATGGCGTGCACCTCCCCTTTCGGCACATCAAGGGAAACGCCGTTGAGGATGGGGATCCCGTCAAGGGTCAGGTGGAGGTTGTTGATGGTTAGCATATCCAATATCCAGATTAAAAATAGTTGACCTTCAAACGAAAGCCCCAGGCTTGGCGTGCGTATCGTAAAACGCCTCCGCGTCAGACGTTGACACACCGAGCGTTTCAGCCTTTTCCACGAATTCTCTGCGTTCATCAGCCCTCGTACGGAAGGAACTCTTGTACCAAACATAGGTGAAAGGAACTAAAGCCATACATACCGCGAATGTTACGTACTTAGAGAAAAAGACGACTCCCCCAAACAGGATGACGAACCCCAACCCATAAATACCAAGGAGTGTTGGTGTCATATCAAGCCAAAAGTACCGCAGGAATGGATTGCGACGCTTCCGAAAACTCGCCCGCAGTAGAAATTTCAGAGCGACCTCTTTGCCAGGTTTCATTAGTTCACCCTCCCCCCACTCATGCCAGCGTAGGCGGGTATCTGAGCCCTAGACGCCTCAAGCGAAAGGCCATTGAGGACAGAGTTCACGTCAAGGGTGAGGTGGAGGTTGTTTATCGTAAGCATGTTATTTATTCCGTCTACCATTCGACTTCTCGATCCCAAACAAGGTTGATATCCTGGTCCCAATTATGAGGGCTGGGGTGCACAGTAGCGCAGTCAGGTCGGCGAACCATGTTGACGTCTACTGTCATCGATAGGGAGTTGGATGCTCGCAACAGGACATCACAATACTGAATTTCTAACAGAGACGCTGATTTCCATTCAACTTGCAGAGGTCCGTTGTTCAACAGCGGTTGCCAAACTGTCGGGTTTGGTTGACGGAACTCAAAATCGATACCTTCGTCTCGAATAAAGCTCATTGCATTGAGCTCCTCTCCAGGCTGAAGCAACGTCATTGTATGGCGCTCGAATTCACCGTCCTTCGCGTAAACAAATACAGCCTCAACCTTTCCATCTGGCGACGGAACGCGGGCCTCATCCAAGAATTCGAAACGATCCTCCAGGTCATACTCGTCCTCGAAAGAAAACCCGAAGTCCTCGGCATACCTTGATGAGAATAAAAGCCATCCAGCAAAACCAAGGCATGCTAAACTCAGGACTCCCCATGTGGGCAGGACGTATCCCCACAAAAACCGCAAGACACCCATTATACGCCCTCTCCGCTCATGCCCGCGCAGGCGGGCATCTGAGCTAAAGCCATGGATGGGGTTACAGATCCCCGCCTACGCGGGGATGAGCGGAGGAGATCTGCTGGGACGACCAGGTGAGCCTTAGCGAGGATGAACGAACGAGTGGGAAGCTTGAAATAATGGATCATCATTCCTTACCCCCCTCATCCACTCCACGAAATTCATCGACAACGCGAATAACGCCAATGATGTGCTCATTAAACTCAGCCAGCTGTTCGGCAGGTACCCACAGCTCTTCATGTTGAGCGCCGCCAACAATTTTGCGATCGAACTGCGCGCAATACCTAGCCTCAACGTCAAATCCAGTCACATACCCGACTTTTTCATCATTATACTTTGCATTCCAATCACGAGCGATTTGCTCCGCGTAGCCCCGGTTGGTCACCGGATAAAAAATCAGCTGCTCAGGCAATCGGGGCGGAAAGCCTCGAAAATCGAGGGCCTCAATCTTTGCCAACTCTTTGGATCCAACCGGCCGATAGAGAGTGATTGCCGCTTCGGCATTCATACCACAGCCTCCTTGGCCAGAGCGTCCCAATCAAGGTCCGGACGAAATTCCCAACGGTCTGGGATCCACTTGAAAAACCCTAGGTGGCGGACATTTTTACCCTTTGGCTGGCACAGAAGCGCCCACGCTGGCGGGTGAGGTGACTCATACTCATCGGTCTTGAACAACCCCAGTTGAGCTTCATTCTTCAACGCCGTTGCGACACAAACCGCGCCTTCACTGCCATACCACCCCATAAATTTGGGCACCCCACCGGAAAACTTCTGATCCGTGAACAAAAGATATTGATCCAACCAGAAGCAGCAGGACCGCCACGCTCCAAAATCCCACATGGGAACAAAGCCACTGGGATATGCCATTGATGGCGCAACCCACCCCGCGGCGCGGGCCTTACGAGATGGGAATCCCAAATAGCTGTCCGCGTCGAGGTGCCAACGCGATAGAAAACGGCCCTCACGGACCTGCTTTTCCGATTTCGCCCTAGGCGCCAAAATTTTGGACAACCACTTCACCCCACACTCCCCTCTAGGCTCACCTGCACCAGCTTTTGCGCTTCAACAGCGAACTCCATCGGCAGTTCTTGCAAAACTTCACGGCAGAAGCCGTTTACCAACATCGCAACCGCCGCTTCTTCGTCGAGGCCCCGTTGTTGGGCATAGAACAACTGATCCTCGGACAGGCGCGATGTGGTCGCCTCATGTTCCAAAATGGCGGAGGCGGACTTATTCTCCACATAGGGCACAGTATGGGCGCCGCATTGATCGCCAATGAGGAGGCTATCGCACTGGGTGAAATTCCGGCTACCCTTTGCGCGTTTGTTGATAGACACAAGGCCTCTATAGGTCTGGTCAGACTTACCGGCCGAGATGCCCTTCGAAATGATCCGCGACTTCGTCCGTGCGCCGAGATGAATCATCTTAGTGCCCGTATCCGCCTGCTGATGATTGTTGGTGATGGCGATGGAGTAAAACTCCCCCTGGCTGTCATCACCCCGCAGGACGCAGGAGGGGTATTTCCACGTCACCGCCGAGCCCGTTTCCACTTGGGTCCATGAGACCTTAGACCGGTCCCCGCGGCAGTCCGCCCGCTTGGTCACGAAGTTATAGATGCCGCCCTTGCCGTCCTTATCACCGGGATACCAGTTCTGGACGGTGGAGTATTTGATCTCTGCATCTTCCAAGGCTACCAGCTCCACCACCGCAGCGTGCAGCTGGTTCTCGTCCCGCATAGGGGCCGTGCATCCCTCAAGGTAAGAGACGTAAGCGCCCTTATCCGCGATGATCAGGGTCCGTTCGAACTGGCCCGTATTGGCTTCATTAATACGGAAATAGGTCGACAGCTCCATGGGGCAGCGCACCCCTGGCGGCACGTAGACGAATGTCCCGTCGGAGAAGACCGCCGAGTTGAGGGTCGCAAAGAAATTGTCCGAGGTGGGGACCACTGTCCCCAAATATTGCTTCACGAGGTCCGGGTGCTCCCGCACCGCCTCGGAAATCGACATGAAGATGACCCCGGCCTTTTTCAGCTCTTCTTGGAACGTCGTTGCAACGGACACGGAGTCAAAGACCGCGTCCACCGCCACCTGGGGCTTCGTGCGGGCTTCCGCCGCGCTGGCGGCCGCCCCTTCGACGCCGAGGAGCACCTCGGCCTCTTTCAACGGGATGCCCAGCTTTTCAAAGTCGGCGAGAATTTCCGGCGGCACATCATCGATGGACTCGTACTTTGCCCCCGCCTTGGGCTCCGCATAGTAATAATGGTCTTGATAATCGATGGGCGGATAATTCACCTTTTGCCAGTCAGGCTCATCCATCTGCTGCCACCGGGCAAAGGCCTCAAGGCGCCAATCGAGCATCCACGCTGGCTCTTCCTTTTTAGCGGAGATGAAGCGGACAATATCTTCGGAAAGCCCCTTTGGCGCCTTCACCGATTCAATGTCCGTGGTGAAGCCGTACTTGTACGTCTCTAACTCGCGGACGGTGTCCACGGTCTCTTGGTCGATAGTGTCTTTGACCTCTGACATCAAACTCACGTTCCTGTTGTGCCATTTATCCCCGCGAAGGCGGGGACCTGTTGTTGTGGGATCGGATTCCCGCCTTCGCGGGGATGAGCGGGATGAATATTCACAATACGACTGTATTCTTTGGCCCAAGCCGCCAAAAAACGCTCAGTGGCATCCTGGGGCGTATCCCACCCCAAGGACACGCGGATGGCGCTGCTCGCCGCCTCATCATCCGCCCCCATCGCTTTCAGAACGCCCGACTGGCGCACCTTACCTGAGGAGCAAGCGGAGCCAGCGGAAATCGCAAAGCCCGCGAGGTCCATCACCATCGTTTGAGTTTCCGCTGAAAAGCCGGGGGCGGAGAAACAGCTGGTGTTGGGCAAACGCTGAGCGTCCTTCCCCCAAACAGTGACGCCGTCCGGCAATCCCGCCTCAAGCGCATCACGGAGGGAGCCGAGCGCAGCATAGTCATCGGGCCTCGCCACCTCAGCGGTTTTGGCAAGACCGACAATGGCCGGCACGTTCTCTGTCCCCGCCCGGCGGTAGAGTTCTTGACCGCCGCCCTTCAGCAGCGGCGCAAGGCCAATGCCCGGCTTGGTGAGAAGAGCCCCCACCCCCACTGGGCCACCCACCTTATGGGCGCCAATAGTGAGAAGGTCCGCCCCCAGATTACCAAAATGGAGGGGCAGTTTGCCGAACCCCTGGACCGCATCCACCACCACATAGCCGCCCTTGGGCCAAACCAACGGGCCAAGCTTCTCAACGGGGTGAATGACGCCGGTTTCGTTGTTCGCCAGCATCGCCACAACGGCAAAGGCGCCATCCGCCTCCGCATCATAGGTCGCCAACCGGTCCGCTAACCTATCAAGGTCCAGAGTGCCGGACGCCGTCCCCGGGGGCGTCTCGACCGTCGCGCCCTCGCCCGCCAACGCCTCGGCGGGCACACGCATCGCGTCATGCTCGGTCGCGACAACGAATAGGCGGCGCACCTTCGCAGGGCCCTTTACCAATCCGTATAGGGCAAGATTATCGGCTTCGGTGCCGCCAGAGGTGAAAATGACCCCTTCCTTGGGCGCAGACAGTATATCAGCCACGACCGCACGGGCATCCTCCAGTAGGCGCTTGGCCGCCCGCCCCTCTCCGTGAACGGAGGAAGGGTTATGGGCACCCTCCATCGCCGCCACCATGGCATCGCGCACCACGGGCCGCAGGGGGCTCGTGGCATTGTGGTCGAGATAGAGGCGTTTAGACATAGTCCTCCCCCATCGCCTCGCTACGCTCGGCACTTCCCCCGCAAGCGGGTAAAGAAAGGAACGGCAACGACCGCTGCCCAAGCGCCCGACTGGGCGCCGGGCGGTCAGCCCGCCCCGCCGGAGGCGCCACGCGCCGTGAGGCGAAACTCAATGCGGAAACAAAATCACGCATCTTCACTCACCCTTTCCTCAGCGACCGAGGCTTGAGCCGTGATGTCCGCAAGGCTCACCCCTTCAAGGTACCCCTCAATCATTTGGTCCAAATCGTGCCACAGACCATGGGTGAGGCACCGCACAGATGTCCCGGTGCAGCCAATGACCGACCCCGGTTGGCAGGCGGTGGAGCGAATCTCCTCATCCATGGCCCGCACGACAGCAGATACGGAAATGGAATCTGGCGCGGCGGCGAGGAGATACCCGCCCCCAGCACCGCGAGCGCTATGAACCAGGCCTTCTTTGCGGAGCTTACCAAAAATCTGCTCAAGAAAGGCCACCGATAGGCGCTGCCGCCCAGCAATATCGCGCAGGGGTACCGGCGTGGCGGCACCATCACCTCCCCGCTGGGCGGCGATGTCGGCAAGCGCGGTCACAGCGCTGCGGGCTTTTGCGGTCAGCTTCATTGGTGGCGACAGTTCCTATGTTCGTCTGGTCAAGGCGCGAAAACGTGGTATAGGCCGCGTTTCGCCTCCTTCCCTTGAGGAAATAGGAAACCCGACCAGTTTGGTCAACTTTCCGTCGCGGCCTTTTTGTCGCTGGCGGCGTTGAGGAACAGTAGTGAATGCCTGAAGTGATTTTTCCAGGCCCCGACGGGCGCATCGAGGCGCGCTATCAGCGCGGCAAAGAAGACAATGCGCCGATCGCCTTGGTTCTGCATCCCCATCCGCAGTTCGGCGGGACAATGAACGACAAGCTCACCTATGAGATGTATCATATGTTCGCCCGGCGCGGCTTTGCGGTGATGCGCTTTAACTTTCGCGGGGTGGGCAAGTCCGAGGGCGAGTATGATCAGGGCCAGGGGGAGCTATCTGACGCTGCAACGGCCCTTGATTACCTTCAAAGCCTTAATCCCGCCGCGCCCTTTGCATGGGTCGCTGGCTTTAGCTTTGGCGCCTATGTCGGCATGCAGCTCTTGATGCGGCGTCCGGAGATTGTGGGCTTTATCTCAGTATCCGCGGCGGCAAACCTGTTCGATTTCTCGTTCCTTGCCCCCTGCCCCTCGTCAGGCATTGTGATCCACGGGACGGGTGACAAAATCTGCACGCCAGAACTCACAAAGGATGTGATGGCCAAAACCCGAACGCAAAAGGGGCGCCGGATCCATTTCGAGACCATCGACGGCGCTGACCACTTCTTCTCCCAACATGAAGAAGAGCTGATGACCATGGCTTCGGGGTATCTCGACAAACGCCTGGGCGAACCGCCAGAAGGCATCTTGTTTGAGGACTAAGCAAGCCTGACGATCGCCTTTCTTTTGCCGCTTCGTATCGCTACGCTGCATTTGGTGTGAGTCGGAGACCGTCCCATGGCGCAGGGCAGCTACCAGCTTGGTAATGATGAGGTAAAAGAGGAATCGTCGTGGCGGTATCCTCTTATTATCTTCATCGCGACCCTCATTCTCTGCGTTATCTTCCTTTACCATTATGTCGGCCCCGACGTGGATGAAATCCAAGGGAACAAACCCCGCCCCACCATCAATGATGAAGCAATTCCCATCACGGTGGGAAGTGTTCAATTCTCCGTACCCGCCAATTATACTGTTTTCCCCCGAGATCGGCGAGAGGGCGAACGCGAAGCGCTAAGTCTCTACGCGTCCTGGCCCCGGATGGAGGGGTACGTGCCCGCCCGGCGCGCTGATTTTGTTGAGAATGATGCGGACTCCCGGCGGATCGACTTAGTGATTCAAAAAAAGAAGAACCCTTTCTCAGAAAGTGATCGGCTGAACGTCCTCTATCTTCCCCATGCGGTGGATAAGGAGGGCGAGCCCTACGCCCATGGCCTTCGGCGCCATAATTTCCGTCAGGGGTCTGAAATTGCGCCGGCATCGGGCTATTCGAACAAAGAGATGCTGGTTGGCGAGGCCTCAGATGGGGTGGAGGCAATTCTGTTCTGTTATCCAGGCAGTGCAGACGATATTGTGCCGCCCGAATGTTATCGCGAATACGACCTGACAAAAGACGTGTCGGTGAAATATTACTTCAAGCAACCCTACCTGCCAGAATGGCAGCGGATCGACGAACGGGTTCGTGAGTTTGTTACAGGCCTTAGGCGCGATCCTTAAATTATCGCGCCACCTCTTATGGTTTACGAGGCCTTAAGCCCTCTTAGGCATCAGTAGGCGCGTAATACCCCTGATGACAGGATGAAGGGCCTATGGAGGATCTCAACTACGCCTTTTCGGTGGCTTTTTCCGGTAGCGATCTCGATCGCGCGCTGTGGATTGGTCTTGTGGGATCGCTGCTATGCTCAAGCCGCCTGCCGCCCCTTCGGGTTTGGCTTGTGGGTATTCTCATTGACCGCAGCTGGCCCTTTATCTCGATGGGGTTCGCGGGATATGGCGCCGGTGAAGTCGCCGCCGCCTTTGCACACTGGTTTCGGAGCTTGCCGGACGATGCCCTTCCCCTGCTGGTCAGAGCAGGCGGTATCTACTTCATGGTGATGGGCGGCTATTGGGCTCGGCTCTCCTTGCATGGGGTGAAGCCAACCCTGCGCCCCCGCAAAGCGACCCTGCCCTATTAAGCTCCGGCTACCCACAGCGAATAGCTGACCGTCGCGGTGGGGGGTAGTAGGGGGCCCACAGGAAAACATCCGCCCTTGGCTCGCAGCGCGCTATTGAGCAGTGCCGCGATAGCCTTCCGGTGGACGAGGCAACTCAACGTCATGTCTGTGATTCCAAATCTCGACAATCTTTCCTTCGGAATTGAACCTAAAGACGTTGATGATGGCAACACCATCGACTTTGGTCATGCCCATTTTTTGGGCTTCGGGGGTGGGATCGAGCCTGACGAACCAGCGCGTAGCCACCTTGTCACCCTCCGCAATCTGATAATCAATTTCCCCCGTAAGCTGACCAAAATCATGGAATGCATCCGCGATCTCTTTTTGCTTAATGGCTGGTTCGGTGACCCCCTTCGCCGGTCCGACATCATGTACAATATACGTTTCCGCTACATAGTCGGCATAGGTATTCGTATTATTTGAGAACCATAGATCCTGATAGAATTGCCTTGCGATCTTTTTGTTTCGATCAGTTTCACTCTGCTCGACGATGGTCCCGCACCCAACCAATACGCTTGCGGCGGCGAGCGGTATCATGACCTTTTTCATATTGCGATATCTCCGCTTCGTATGCCCCTTTACTGGCTAAGCATAAATGGGATAAAATTCAAAATCTGAGTGGAAAAGTCGTCCGGGTGGGGTCAACGGCGCTCATGTCGCCAGAATAGGATGCTGAGTTCTCAGGCGAAGATCTCGCATAAACTGATCATTCAACGTGCGCACAGTATTGTGTACTTTTCGTAATAATTTGCCACCCTTGCCCCCATCTGCGCCATGCAGCGCTTATGGGTGCGGGGCCCAGAGCGATGCGCCATCATTGAGCATTTGTCCCCCAGACCGAATACACGCTATAATTGGCATGGATACCGGGAGATGTGCGTCTGTACTCACGTCCTACGCCATACTCTTTTGTTTTCGCATCGCTTTTGCCCGAAGCCGCGTACACCCAGCCGACGTCGAGGAATGCCTTTCGGCGCAACGCTTTAAATCATGGGAGGCCAGAATGCTGAGCCCAGTGACCCTTTTTGTACTGTCAGCCTTTTTCAGCCAGCCGCCCAGCGCGGCAACGGATGGCGGTGATATTCCATTTCTCCCCGCGGATATTGCGCCAACACTGGCGGCCCCGCTGGA
>CALFRH010000170.1 GCA_937919225.1 uncultured Parvularcula sp. | reverse complement strand
AGTGATTAGTGCCTGTCTTTGCCCAACCGACTCAACACCGGGCCATCTCCCTGGTGGCGTCAACCTTTGACCGAGGCCTCAACCAAAAAGCGAAAAAGCGCCTTTCATAGAGAAAGGCGCCAGATCGTACCCAGCTTCAACCAGGCTTAGAACGATTTCGAGACGTAAACACCGTACATACGCGGCACACCGCCGATAAAGGTGGGGATGCCGAATGTGTCCCCGGTATTGCCCGCATCGAGGATGTACTCCTCATCGAAAACATTCTCGACAAACGCCTCAACTTCCCAGCTATCATCGGCAGCTGGCGTATAGGTTACCCGCAGATCGACGACAGAATAGCCCTCCTCCACTTCGTCTTGGAAGCGATCCCCAAACAAGTTGCCGGTGGCCTCCTGAGGAACCTGAAGCTGCTCGTTTCGAGGCCGATCAGGATCGTAGGCAATATCATTATTGTCGTCGAAGAAGATTTCAGAGCGATAGCTATAGGACGGTACAAAACTCAAGGTACCGCAGCCACATTCCCAAATGAACTCCGCCGCCGCTGTCAGTGCATGCTCTGGTGCCAAGCGGAACCGATTGCCAGCCCGCAATTGCGGCTCTCCGTCATCCCCTTCATCATCAAAAGTGACGCCATTATAGGCATAGGTGAAGAAGTAGTTCACCCAAGGTGCCGGGTCGATTTGGAGGGCGGTCTCAAATCCGGTACCGGACGCGTTACCCGCATTAACGGGCACTCGTGAGGTGCCGCGAATCTCTTCAGTTTGAAAGTTTGTGTACTTATAGTAGTAACCAACCATCTCTCCAGAAAGAAGGCCGTCGAATAAGGACCCCCGCAGACCAATATCGTAAGCGTCGGTTTCTTCGGCTTCCACAACCGCAAACCGCTCTGGGAAGATACCACCGTCGGAGGCTTCGACCTCATAGGCGAAGACCTCCGGTCGGCGACCCCGGCCATAGTTGGCGAACATGGTGATATCGTTAGTCAGGTCATATTGCACAGCCAGGCGGTAAGTAATCCCGTCAAACTCTTCGTCTGAAAAGGTCGGCACGTTCTGCGCATACACGAGACAGCCAAGTGAGAGGCCCGCCGGTACTGTCCCGGGAACACCTTGATCACAAGCTGTCTCTACCTCGGGTGTCGCTGGATCATCGTCGGGCTGTGCACCTGTTACGATGGAAAATGCCGACGCAGTGCCCGGCACCGTCGGACCACTCGCAGGAAAGGCGGGTTCAACACCCCCTAAAATACCCGCTGTATACCCCGCGCTCTTCTCATCATAGGTATACCGAATACCGCCCGTGATATCAAAGCGGTCGGTAATCTCCACCGTGACATCCCCAAAAATGTCATAGGATGTCGCCTCACTGAAATTAGTGAACTCTTCGGCGAAAAAGCCCAACTCTCTCCCAAAGACGCTTGTCGGGAGACTCGAAAGGGCTGGCGCCGTCTGCACCGCCCCCGGAATATCGGAATAAAGCGACCCAAGAAACGCTGGGATCGCCACAACTTCATTGTAGAAGAGCGGCACATTTTGTTGCCCTTCTTCATCATAATAACTCACGCCCACAAAACCGGAGAAGCGGTTGGCCCCCTCAAACCCAAGTCGCAGCTCCTGGAAGAACTGCTCCCCCATCGCGTTTTCTGCAAAGGCCAGGAAGGGCAGTGCGAACCCATCCGCATCGAAGACTTCGGCACTGTCGTAATCGCGATAGTTTGTGACCGAAGAGAGAGTGAAAACGTCGTTGATTTCCCAATCCACAAGCGCCGTGACACTGAACACATCACGCTCTAGGCCCAATTCCTGGCCATTGTTCGGTCCCGCCCCGTTAGGAAGGGTGGACAATGACGCTGCTTCCCACGCGTCGATGCTGGCATCAGGGGCAACTTCCCCCTCAACCGTGGAGGGTAAAAAGGTGCCCGATTTAAATGCCGTTCCCGGATTATCGTCATTTTGATAGTTGACAATCAGATTGATATCTACACTGTCAATTGGTTGATATCGCAAGGATCCGCGAACAGCCAGCGTTTGGAAGCCGTTAAGGTCGTCGCCAAGAAGGTTTTCAATATAGCCATCTCGCTCTTTATAACGCCCCGTAAAGCGAGCCGCTGCTTTCTCCCCAAGCGGAATATTGACGGCGCCGTCGAGGAACAAGAACTCCTCATTCCCCAGACCAGCCCGAACCTTTCCGCTGAACTCATCAAGCTCGGGCTTTATGCTTGTCACATTGTCCTCACCGATGAGGGCTGTACGTCCTAACAATTTGGTTCGAGGGCCGCGCACGACGTCCACCTGACTGTCGAACAATTCCACGAAGGACGCGCGTGAGCGGGAGATCGGCACGCCGTCCTGGAAAATCGCGATCCGGGGCTCAACCGTTGCTTCACCCCCATCGGACGTAATCCCGCGAATCACAAAGCCGGGATTGTTGGCCGACTGTTCCTGTACCTCAAGGCCTGGGACAAAGTCTGCCAGATCATCAAATTGCTGGATGCCAAACCGATCAAGACCCTCTTGGCTAAAGGCCGTAATCGCCAGGGGAACGTCTTGGATATCCTGGGCCCGCTTTTGTGCGGTCACAACAATCACGTCGCGGGAATCATCCGCGCCAGCAATGCTCTGAGCGACAGCGGCACCCTGGGCCGCCATTCCAGCGATCAGCGAGAATGCAGTGGTGGTGAACAATGTCCGACGCATAAGGCTCTCCTCAACAGGTTTTTGAAACAGCTTAGCGCGGCTATGCCGTTCTCCTATGACGGTTTGTTGACGGCGCAGCGAAATCCCATCGATTGATCTTTATCGTTGCCGAACCGACACATTATTTTGCAATAAGAAGATTTGGCTTAACGTATCGAAAAAGGATGGCGCGATGACATCGATTTCACGCAGGGCAGCGCTTTTGGGCACGATGACAGGTGGCCTCGCGGGGTGCGCCACGTCCTTTAATCGGCAGTCTTTTCAGGCATTTAATCCAGTCGGCGGTGCTGCATTTGCCCACGGCGTGGCGAGCGGCGACCCCGCCGCCGACAGCATTGTCCTGTGGACCCGGGTGACCACCAAAGCCCCCGCCCTGCCCGTCCAGGTTGAGATCGCCGCGGACCCAGAGTTCACAAAGACGGTCAAAACCCTCTCCACCGAAACCCATCGCGGTCGCGATCACACCGTGAAGGTTATCGTAGAGGGCCTTGAGCCAGGAACGACCTACCACTACCGCTTCATCGCGGCGGGCGAGACATCCCCCACGGGACGGACACGCACACTGCCTGCGGAAACGGCCCGCGTGAAATTTGCGGTCGCCTCCTGTTCAAATTATCCGTTTGGGTACTTTAACGCTTACGACCATATGGCGCGCCTTGATGATGTTGACGCTGTGCTGCACCTTGGCGATTATATTTATGAGTATGGGCCAGACGGATATGGCGCCGATGTCGGGCGCGCGCTTGGACGACCTCACCTCCCCGCGAAGGAAACGGTTACGTTAGCGGACTACCGCCAGCGGCATGCGCAATATAAATCAGACCCCAGCGCCCAAGCGATGCATGGCGCTCACCCCCTTATTGCCATTTGGGACGATCACGAAACAACGAACGATTCGTGGAAGGATGGTGCAGAAAACCATGACCCTGCCACAGAAGGGTCATGGGAGGACCGCCGCCGCGCTGCCCTCCAAGCCTATTATGAGTGGATGCCCATCCGCGATCCCGAGCCCGGTAAGACCCGCGAAGCTCTTTTTAAATCCTATAGCTGGGGCAAACTTCTCACCCTCACGGCCATTGAAACACGGCTGACAGCGCGGACGGAACAAATTGCCTATAGCGACTATGTCCCTACACTGACATCACCGGAAGCGATTGACCAGTTCCGCCGGGACGTGGTGGGCGACCCGAGCCGCACCATGATGAGCGATGCGCAGATGGACTATATCGAGGCCGCTTTCAAACGCTCAGTTGCGAATCGCGAGCCATGGCGGGTTGTCGCGAACCAGGTGATTATGGCTGAAGTCATCGCGCCGGACCTTACCCCCCACGCCTCCGAAGAAATGATCCAGGCGCTTGAAAAGCAGTGGGACCAAGCGCGCGCGTTTGTTGAGTTTTCCGCCCTTGGCCTTCCCTATAATTTGGACGCCTGGGACGGCTATCCTGCGGCGCGGGAGCGGTTCTATAATATGGCAAAGGCCGCCGGTGTTCGAGATCTTATCGTGCTGACCGGCGATACCCATGAGGCATGGGGAAATGATCTCTACACCCAAGAAGGTGAGCCCATGGGCGTGGAACTCGGCACAACGTCTGTCACCTCCCCGGCGCCAAGCGGTTATTTGGGCGACAGCGCGTTCGGCATGTCCCTCCTGATGCGGAGAGAGAATAAAGCCGTTCGCTACCATGACTCCCTGCAAAAAGGGTATCTCACCCTCACCCTGACCGAAGAAAAAGGCGTTGTGGACTATATTGGCCTCAGCACCATCACGTCGCCAGTCTATGATGCAATGGTGGCCGCGCGGTTTGATTTAACCAAAACCGACGGCACCGTTGCCTTCTCGAACCCGCGTGGGTTGGGGTTCAAAGAGCGGGTGGTTTACTAAACCGCTCTTCGCTCCGATAGCGAGGCTTACTCACTTCCCTCGAACATTTGGGATTGCATATATCTCTGCTCTCCCACCTTATCGATAAGACCCAGCTGGGTTTCGAGATGGTCTATATGCTCTTCTTCGGACTCTAGAATCCGTACAAGGATTTCTCGGCTGACATAGTCCTTGACTTTCTCGAAATACTCGATGGCCTCCACATAAAGCGGGTGAGCTCGCTGCTCGGCTTGCAGATCGCATTCAAGAATTTCTTTGACTGACTCACCGATATAGACCTTGTTGAGATCTTGCACATTGGGGAGACCCTCAAGGTAAAGAATACGCTCGATCAGTTCGTCCGCATGCTTCATCTCATCGATTGATTCTTCGTACTCAACCTTTGCGAGACGCTGAAAACCCCAATCCTTGAGCATCCGGGCGTGCAGGAAATATTGATTCACCGTGGTAAGCTCGAGCGTTAACGCCTTGTTGAGATATTCAATAACCTTTGGATCGCCCTTAGTCATGACGAAAACTCCTATTGCAGACGGCTGACGGGCCGATAATGATTATCGTCTTCAAAAAAAGACGCCTAAAAACGAAAAAAGCGGCCGTTCGGACGAACGGCAGCTTCCTTTGAATCTGTAATAGGAGCGTATTGCGAAAAAATCTACCCTATCGAACAAAGTCGATCAGGTTTTAGCCACTAGGTCGCACTGATAGCGGCGGCCGTTCCCTCACTAGTAGGATTGCTAATCATTTTCTGTATGTCGGGAACACATTTCCCACACTGTGGACGGCGACCGCATTTGCGAAAAACATCACCAACGCGCCGCGCATCAATCGCAGCGTCTTTGAGTTGGCGTTCCCGAAGGGCGTTACAAATGCAAACGTACATGGTCTCTCAATCACAACCGGAAGAGTTGTATGCGGCAACTAATAATCATTGTCAATATCAAGTCGTTCTTTAAGATGGAAAGGCCTTGTGCCACGGCTTGAAAAGAGGGAGTACCGCGGCAAGAGAGTGCTTCTGCCTCTTATTTGTTGAAACCAACGCCCCCAAAAGTGAGGTTATTTCCCGTGGCCGATGACGGCACCCCCACCTCTGACGCTGCGGCTAAAGCCGCACCGTTCACCGACCGCCAGGCCCGTATCCTCGAAGGCCCAGTCGGTAAGGCCCTGTTCCATCTCTCATGGCCGATGAGCTTGGGGCTGTTTTCCGTCATTGCCTTCAATGTGGTGGACACTCTTTATATTGGACGCCTGGGGACTCAGCAGCTGGCCGCCATCGGCTATTGTTTCCCAGTGATCTTCGGACTGTCGGCGATCGCGATTGGAATGGGTAACGGTGCCACCTCTGTTGTCGCGAGGCGCTTGGGTGCTGGCGAAATTCAGAATGCCCGCGAGTTGATCATGAACACTATTGTGTTTGTGACGCTCTGCGCACTGGTGTTGGCGGGCCTGATGGTCTTCCTGTCACGACCCGTTTTCAGCCTGCTGGGTGTTAGCGACGAACTCATGCCCTTTGTCCATCAGTATATGGATGTTTGGTATGCAGGACTGCCGTTTCTCATTGTCCCCATTGTTCTTAATGGCCTCATTCGCGCGACAGGAGATGCGTTTTACCCTTCCGTTTTGATGATCATTGCCGCGATTGTGAACGCCGTCCTGTCCCCCGTGCTTGTTTTCGGCCTGTTGGGGGCGCCAGCGCTTGGGATGGCAGGTGCCGCTTGGGCGACCATCTTGGCGAGAGGGGTCATCACCGTCCTCTACTTTGTCTATCTGGCTCGACTGCGCCTCATGGCCTTTTCCTGGTCGGCGCTCTCCCATTTTGTCGATTGCGTGAGGGATTTGATGCGCTTTGGCGCCCCCGCCTTCGCAGCACAACTTGTGTCCCCTGTAGCGGGGGCCGTCATCACCCGCCTCCTATCGGACCAGGGGACGGAGGCGGTCGCAGCCTTTACCATCGGTGCCCGGATTGAAACCTTGGCCCTTGTGCCCTTTTTCGCTCTCCAAACAGGGATTGGCCCATTTGTGGGGCAAAATGTGGGGGCGGGAAACATAGACCGCTTACGCCGTGCTGAACGGAGTGTCCTTTGGTTCTGCTTTGGGTGGGGGAGCTTAGCGTCCTTCATCCTTCTTGTCTTTGGGGGGTCACTAGCCGGCCTCTTCACCCAGGACAGTACCGTCCTCGCCTTGGCTGACCGCTATCTGGCGTTCATCGCTTTTGGCTTTTGGGGAGCGGGGCTCATGGTGGTGGCCGTCGGCATTTTTAACCCGTTGGGCTACCCCAATCTGGGCATGGCCCTGTCGGCCCTCCGGTACCTCGCCCTTTATGTGGGCATTGCGGTCAGCGCCAGCATACTTCTAACAGGACAGAATGCCGTATACGGCATTTACGCCAGCGCCTCTCTCTCCTATGCGATTGCGGGAGGGATTTCGCTGTTTTTCGTTCATCGCCTTCTCGATAAACCGCGGGATATCTCGGATCGTGATAAAGCGGCCCCGCGGAAAATCGTGGGCCATGATGACATGCGGCCGGTCCGTCACCCCTCAGAGTCGTTTAAGGATGGGGAGGCGCCCACGGACCAAACCGAAGTGTCCCGTGAGCCGCCCAAAGTGCCCTAAGGTCCTCGCCCGTATCCACATCGGTGAGGACCCCTAGGCGCGTCACCGATGCGCCCGTAGGCAGGCTTGCCACTGTATCCTCCAGCGCATGCTCCGTTGACCATCGCACCCCTTCGAATAGACGCGGCATCGCCCGCCGGCGGTTGAGCCCGACAAGCCAGTAGCCGCCATCATCCGCTGGACCGAAAACGGCATCATGCTGACCTAGGGCCGCGAAAGCCTGCGCAATGTGATTTGGCTCCACCTGAGGGCTATCAGTACCGATCACCACCACGGGGCCTTTTGGCGCCTGATCCATTGCAAAAGCCATGCGGTCCCCAAGGCCCCCCTCCCCCTGGCGAATGCGCACAATGGGTTGCGGCCAACAACTATAGCCCTCCGTCGGGGAAGCATTGACGGCCAGACGCAGGGACCATCGCGGGTCCGTGTTTAACCGATTTAATAGTCTTGATACGGATTGACGGTAGAAGGCCGCGGCCGGTCCCGCCCCAATATCCCGGCTAAGGCGCGTCTTTACCCTGCCGCCCAGGGGCGGTTTGCCCATGACGATGAGCCACGGACGGTGTTGCCTGGCCATTATATATCTCCACAATGCGATGGGGCGAAACACCCGCAAAATAAAGGGTGAGGCAGTGTAAATTGCCAAGGACCCGCCGAACATAACCGGCCTTTTCATAACGGTCAGCAGACGTCACCGCCGCCGCCGGCAGAAGGCGCAAAGCCCGGCGCCCCCCCTCCTTCACCAAGCGTCGCACAAGGTCGACATCTTCGAACAAGGGGATAGGGCGAAAACCGCCCAAGCGCTCATAATGCCGGCGGGAAATCAGGAGGCCCTGATCCCCATAGGGCATTTTTAAAAACCGTGAGCGGAAGTTTGCGCCGGCAGCGACGAGCGCTGGTGCAACGCCTTTCTGGTCGAACCGAAGCCGAAAGGCGGCAGCCGCCCGGTCGTAAGCCCCCGCCATATGAGCGGACGCAACAGCTTCCCAGCCAGGCTCTAGCTGGGTGTCAGCATGCAAGAACAAGAGCCATTCGCCCCGTGCTGCTTCGGCCCCACGCGCCAATTGTCCCCCGCGGCCTTTTTGGCCGACGATCAGCTGCGCGCCCGCTTCAGTAGCAATGCTGGCCGTGGCATCGGACGACCCCCCATCGCTGACAATCACCTCACGGATCATGCCTTGGCTATTGGCGTGAAGAAGGCTGGCTAAGGTCGGCGCCAGGGACCCTTGAACATTCAAGGCTGGGATGATGACGGAAATCATAGACATGTATTCGGCAACCTAGCGCAGGACGTGACAGCAGAGAACCGGGAAAGGAAAATCCGCTTTGTGCCCAAGGCCGCGACCGCGGCCCGGCGATCGTTCGCCGCCCCGCCGGAGGCGCCACGCGCCGTGAGGCAAGAGAAAGGATAAGCGGAGAAGAAACGCAACTCATTCTCCACACCTGATCATTTTGTTCTTGATTTGTTCTAATTTTAGAGTCATGACATCGTCATGGCCCGCGCCGCGTCCCCTCCCTTCCGCCGCCCTCGTCCAAGCACGGGGCGGGGACGCGGCGCGCGGTCTAACCAAACGGGACGGTACGAGGCCGCAGCCACAGAAAGGGTCGATGATGGGTGGGCGGACACGCCGCCTGAGGACGTTAAAACCCGAACCCACCTTGAGCGGGCGCGGCGGATCATCACCTATAATGACAGCCTCAATGTCGGTTTTGATCGATCCATCAATCCTTACAGGGGGTGTGAACATGGCTGCATCTACTGCTTTGCCAGGCCCACCCACGCCTATATGGGCCTCTCCCCTGGGCTTGATTTTGAGACGGAGCTTTTCGTTAAGCCTGGCGCGGGCGAGATGCTGGCGAGGGAGTTGTCGGCAAAGGCCTATAAGATACGGCCCATCGCCATTGGGACGAATACGGACCCTTACCAACCGATTGAAAAAAGCCTGCGCACCATGCGAGATATTCTGGGGGTCCTCACCCGGTTCAACCACCCGGTATCGATCCTAACTAAGTCGGCCCTTATCCTTAGAGACATCGATCTCTTCGGCCCTATGGCAGAGCGGCGCCTTGCCAGGGCCATGCTATCGGTCACCACCCTCGATAACGGATTGGCCCGTGCGATGGAGCCCCGCGCCACCAGGCCCGACAAACGTCTGGAGGCCATCACCCAGCTAAAAGACGCGGGCATCCCGACGGGTGTAGTGCATGGGCCAATGATCCCGGGACTGAATGATCATGAACTGGAAAGCCTGATGGAGACCGCCCGGGACGCTGGGGCCACCTATGCGGCCTACACGATCCTCCGCCTGCCCCAGGAGGTCGCAGACCTCTTCCAAGAATGGCTGGAGGCCTTCGCCCCTAACCATGCGCCAAAGGTGCTGAGACATTTGCGCGAAATGAATGGCGGCGAGCTCTACGATCCCTATTGGTCGCGAGAAGCAGGCCCCAAAGGCGCCTATGGTCAGCTTATCCAAAAACGCTTCGCCAAAGCCTGGCGCCGTTTGGGCTTTCGAGAGATGCCCATCCTGCGCGCGGACTTGTTCAGGGTGCCACCCCCTCAAGGCACCGGCGCACAGGGGGAATTGTTTGGGTAAAGCATTGATCGTGCGAATAGAGCCTGCCGCGTTCGAATAGACCCATTTTCTCTTCTTGGTGTCATCCCGGTTTCTGCCGTAGACAGAAGACCGGGATCCATAGAGCGGAAATGTCAGAATAGTACTATATCTCTGCCATCCAAGCTTATGGATCCCGGACAATCGCATATGCGATTTCCGGGATGACGGGACAAAACAATGAATGAACGAGTGGTCTCATTCGTCCGCAATTGGCTCTAAGATATTTCCTGCGCCAAAAGGCGCGGGGTCGGTGGGGGCCGGTACGTTGGGGTTAAGATCAGCCAACGATATTAACTATTCAAGGGTCGAGGGGTCTGACTTTGAGCCACCTTGAACAAAACGAAATGATGAAAGAGCATTCTTTAATGGTGTAATGTTGGACGGTCGATCCAGGGTATCATCTGTATAAGTTAGTGTCACTTGATAGATAAACTTGGAATTCATCGCATAAATTCTGTATACACTACGGCCTAATTCGTCAGTTCTGATACCATCAACAATTGGATCAACCAAAACCGGCCGCATATATAATCCAAAAACCTGGTTGTCGTTGCTGATCGATACTTT
Source organism: uncultured Parvularcula sp. (assembly GCA_937919225.1). Classification (GTDB taxonomy): domain Bacteria; phylum Pseudomonadota; class Alphaproteobacteria; order Caulobacterales; family Parvularculaceae; genus Parvularcula. Next base: position 3,974 of record CALFRH010000170.1, on the reverse strand, counting down.
CTGAACTGCATACGGGTCGAGCACGGCAGGAAGGGTGTTTCCTGATCCCAATAAAAAGGCAAGCAAATGTGGTTTCGGGTCCCTGCCCTGCTGAGATGAAATCACACTCAGCTCATACAGCGTCCGATCAAATACCGTAATAACTAGCTCGTCATAATAGTTGACCTCAAATTCAGAGAATAACCCCTGCAACTCCTCCGGCAATTCGAAGTCGCTGTTTACACGCGCTTGTTTCATCCTCTCCCTGGATGCCCTTGGACCATTTTTTGTTTTCTTGTCGGTTTGAATAGGTATCGGCTTTGGATGATAGAGACGAAAAACCTTCGCCTTTGCGATATGCGGGTTCAGTTTTAAGGAAACATCACTCATGTCGCTGAAGGGCCCATCGACAATGAACGTTCTATTATACTCTTGAAGCGTCTGCTCTTCGAAGATCAGGCCCGACTCTTCGGGAGGTAAATCAATCGAGAATCCAAATTCATCATTGATGAGCCTATTCCCGGACCCAGCCTCCGATAGCTCCATGACCTCAAAGGTATAGGCTGTGCCGTTGAGCTGGATATCCGGTTCGCTCGATCGTGCTACAGAGGACAAACCCCATGCAAAAATGCTGGCTGCGAGTAGAGCCACCCGAGACGAGATGGCCGTGGACGAGCAATCTCGTGATTTACATAATGACATAGAAGGCCTCCCTTAAACCTAAGGCTAGCTCGGATTTTCATCGGAACCAAGCTTGGAGATCTATGAATCGCCCTATCCACCGTCAAATGCCTATTGAAGAACCCACATTCGACATCGAAGCCCGCATGACCGCCGCTCTCAATGGCCCCATCGCCGGAGTGGATGAGGCAGGCCGGGGCGCCTGGGCCGGGCCTGTCGTTGCAGGGGCCGTGATCCTTGATCCAAAGAACACGCCAGTAGGCCTTCGGGACTCTAAAACCTTATCCGAAAAGAAGCGCGAGGAACTGGCCAAAGCCCTTTGGGCCTGCGCGCAGATTGGCGTGGGGGAAGCCACGGTTGAAGAAATCGACCAGATAGGCGTGGGCAAGGCCACCTACCTCGCCATGCAACGGGCGGTGGCAAACCTTCCCTTAAAACCGGCAGGCGCCATCATCGATGGGCTCTATGCCCCCTCTTTACCTGGCATCGAAATTGAGACGGTGGTGAAGGGGGACAGTAAATCTCTTTCGGTCGCCGCGGCATCGATCATCGCTAAGACCAATCGGGATGGCACCATGCGGGAATTGGCAGAGACTTACGAGTGTTATAGCTGGGAACGGAATAAGGGCTATGGCGCAAAGGCTCATCAGGAGGGTCTTGGCACCCACGGCGTCACCCCCCATCACCGCACGTCTTTTGCGCCGATTAAGAAATTGATGCGAGCATAGCGCGGCAAGAAAACGGATCCCTTCCCGTTTTACACGTCCTTCGAGACGCCGCCTAACGGCGGCTCCTCAGGATGAGGAAGTGTCTCAAGCAGATCACGCGCTACGCCTAAATCGCGGATAAGCCGCTCACCCGTTAACCTCTCCTACCAATTCGTTAACGGAACAATTAACTTAAACCTTAACTCTCCATTCACCACGCCCGGAGTCTATTGCGCCTATCATTATACCGGTGGAGGCGCGCGCTCATGGTTCAGAAGGATGTCATCCTCAAGGGCGATTGTATTGAGCGATTAAAATCCCTACCCGATGGGTGTGCGGATCTTGTCTTCGCCGACCCCCCCTACAATCTCCAACTGGGGGGTGACCTTACCCGCCCGGACCAATCTCAAGTGGACGGTGTCACCGATGCCTGGGACCAGTTTTCAAGCTTTAAAGCCTATGACGCTTTTTGTGAGCAATGGTTAGCTGAAGCACGCCGGATCCTGAAACCCAATGGCGCGATCTGGGTGATTGGTTCCTACCATAATATTTTCCGTCTCGGGACGATCATTCAGGATCTTGGCTATTGGATTCAAAATGATGTGGTGTGGGTGAAAACCAACCCTATGCCCAATTTCCGGGGCACGCGGTTCACCAATGCCCACGAAACCCTCATCTGGGCGGGCCGCGATCCTAAAAGCCGCCTCACCTTCAATTATCACAGCCTAAAAGCGGGCAATGAAGACATCCAGATGCGGTCCGACTGGACCTTTCCCCTTTGCACGGGCGGGGAGCGCCTTAAACGCAATGGCCGCAAAACCCACCCCACACAAAAGCCGGAAGCCCTTTTACACCGCATTCTGACGGCCACGACCGAGCCAGGTGATTTGGTGGTGGATCCTTTTTTTGGCACCGGCACCACTGGCGCCGGCGCAAAGAAGCTGGGCCGCCACTATATCGGCATTGAACGGGACAAGACCTATGCCACCGAGGCGGAGAAACGCCTGGCCGCGATTATCCCCGGCGCGCAGGAGGATATCGACCCCCTACCGTCCCCGCGGAAACAGCCGCGGGTGGCCTTTGGACAGCTCATCGAACGGGGCCTCCTGTCACCGGGTACAAAGCTATACTGCTCAAAGAAGCGCCACGTGGCTCAGATAAAAGCCGACGGCTCCCTCCGTGCAGAAACGATGCAAGGCTCTATTCACAAGGTGGGCGCCTCGGTTCAGAATACGGCCTCCTGCAATGGCTGGACCTTCTGGCACTATGAAGAGGCAGGCAAACTTGCCCCCATCGACAGCTTGAGATCAGTGATCCGGCAGCAGATGAATTGATCGCCGCCGGGACAGCGTCATCAATTCTTTGGCGAGTTAACGCCAACGATATCTCTCAATAGAGGAAAGTCATGCGGCTTCAACAAACGCACGCCTGTCGAACTTGACAATCTCTGCGCTCCTATCGTGTACGGCGCATTGGAAACAACGGCGACAGCATCCAAACTGTAGTAAGCTCTCCCTGCAAAAGCTTCCTGCACCGCTTTGTTACCGATCGAGGTACTTGATAGTTTGCACTGAACGCCAACTCTATGGCCGTCACATTCAGCGATGACGTCAATACCCTGATCTCCAGACCCCGGCGTCATCTTTGTTTCCCATCCGAACTTCTCAAGAGATGATGCGACCCATTGTTCAAAAGCAAGACCATTGGAGGGGATAATAGAAGGGTCAAACTTCTCGTGCGTACTGTCTTCCGAATGCTCTTCAAGCCGCTTTACCACTAGCTCGGCAGCTTGAGAAAATGGCAGTGCTTTCTCATCAAGACCAATACTGACGAAAAACTCGCCCATCACCTCACTGCGCTTGTCCGAAGTGACCGCACCATAGTCATTGACCGTCACCGCCATATCCAGGTTTTTTTTCAACGCCACACGGTGAGTCTCCACAGCTTGTACGACCCGTTCCTTTTCGGCTCCGCACTTTCTCGTCTTATTCCGACGGATGACGAACCGAAGCCCAGCGACGATTGGACTCAACCCAACAATCAATCCGCCCGAAAACGTAATGAAAGAAACATCAAATGCATCCCAAGTCGCCGAAGTGAATACGGTTTGGCCAAGTACAATGAGCACGCCACCGACCAGCGCAACAACCAAGGTGAAAGCAATAAACTCTGTGATGCCTCTGATGATGCTCACATGTTCCCCCGCCCAGAAGAAATTTTAGATCGCTAGCTATACATAGCATTCACAAACTTGAGAAGGAAAGAAACCACTCAACATCGCCACTCTCTAACCCAGCTGTGCACTCTCGCTCACCACAAACAAGCCAGAGTGAACGAGAGATAGTCGAATTCAAACGGTCTCCACCCCGCACACGGGATGGCAAAGGACCCTACTCCACAGCCTCCGTCGGCGCTTCTCCCTGCTCGATGCCCAAAAGCTCAACCTCAAACACAAGCGCTTGGTTGGGCCCAATTTGCGCACCGGCCCCACGTTCGCCGTAGCCCAGCGCAGGCGGGATGTAGAACTTATACTTGTCCCCCACATTCATAAGGCCAACGCCCTCGGTCCACCCGCTAATGACCCCATTAAGGGGGAAGGAAATAGAT
>CALFRH010000169.1 GCA_937919225.1 uncultured Parvularcula sp. | reverse complement strand
CCCCATGGGTCACCAGAAGATCAGAGCGATGCGGCCCTTCCAAAGCGCGGCCCACCTCCTGGTCCCGCCGCCGCCCCCACGCCAAGGCCTCCGCGAAGGCATCTTCCACCTCAGCCGCCGCCTGGGTTTCAAGGGCATTTTCAAGCTGCCCTTCAAGCGCCAGGAGAGCGGAGGGGAACGGACCACTGCGCAAGGACGCATACCCTTGCGCGAGGGCGACTACCGTGCTGCGCCGGGCGGCGGCAACAGCGACGCCAGCTTCTGCCATTTGTCGTTCGAGAACGGATAAAAGGCCGGGATCCGCATTGCCGGTCGCCAAGGCGGCCTGCCGCTGACGCAGCGCCTTTTCATAGGAGGCAGATGTAAGGGCATGCACTTTGTCCTGCGCCATGGTCATTCGGTCAAGGAAGCGCCGTCTTTCTGATGCACCGTCCACAAACAATCTATCTTGCGCTGGGGTGAGCCAAGTGAAGCGAATATAATCAAGGCAGGCTGTTGCGCTTTTCGCAAGCTCACCATCAATCCGGATCGCCCGTTTTAACATCGCGGCGGGTTGCGCCTGGGCCGATAGCTGGACAGGTTCTTCCTCCCCCTCCGAGAGAAGAGCGAGCCCGACGCCCCAGCCACCACTCCCTCCTTGGCGCGCAACATCCGCCATTGTGGTTCGGCGAAGGCCCCGGCCAGGGCCCACTAGAGACAATGCCTCTAAAAGATTGGTCTTCCCCGCGCCGTTGGCGCCCGTCAGCGCAACGGAGCGTCCATCGACAACAAGGTCCAGACTCTCGTAGGAGCGCACATCGCGCAACGTGACGCGCCGTATTCGGCGCATAGGCTCAAACCCTCAAAGGCATCAGGACATAAACCGCCCGCGGATCATCCTGATCTTGCACCAAGGTAGGAGACGCTGCATCAGCGAAATGAAAAACCGCCGTCTCTCCATCCACCTGGTCTGCAATGTCCAAAATATACTTGGCGTTAAAACCGATATCGATCGCCTCGCCCTTATAATCGACGGACAAATCTTCTGTTGCACTGCCGGTTTCTGGGTTGTTGACGAGAAGTTGCAGATGGTCCTCACCAAGAGCCAGTTTCACAGATCGGGTTTTGTCGGCCGACACTGTCGACACGCGGTCCACCGCGCGGCGGAAGTCCGCATTTTCAACGGTCATGATCTTATCATTACCGCTTGGGATCACGCGCTCATAATCCGGGAACGTCCCATCGATCAACTTAGAGGTGAGAACAATGTCATCAAACGAGAAGCGGATCTTCGCATTTGAGACAGACACTGTGATTTCGTCCCCAGCATCATCGAGAAGCCGTCGAAGCTCCAGCACCGCCTTTCGCGGCACAATAACGCCTGGAATACTATCAGCACCAGCGGGTAAGTCGGTATCAAGGCGTGCTAGGCGGTGCCCATCGGTTGCCACGGCGCGCAACGCCGGCCCATCATCCGTAGACGCATGGAAATAGATGCCGTTAAGATAGTAACGGGTCTCCTCCTGGCTCATGGCGAAACGCGTTTTGTCAATAAGCCGCCGGAGATCAGCGGTGGGCAGCGTGAAGCTATCGCCACCCTCCTCTTGCGCAAGGGAAGGGAAGTCCTGATCCGGCAAAACGGCCAGTTCAAAGGATGATTTGCCGGCGACCACCTTAAGGCGACCATTGCCGCCACCCGAATCGAGGGCGACCTGGGTGCCATCGGGCAGCTTTTTGACAATGTCGAACAGGGTCACAGCAGGCGCCGTGATGGCGCCCGCCTGGTCAGCATCGGCCGGCACCTTTTCAATAATTTCAATATCAAGATCGGTCGCGGTCAGCGCGAGGGTGCCCCCCTCAGCGCGCATCAAAACGTTTGATAGAATGGGAATTGTATTCCGGCGTTCAACGACGCTTTGGACATGGCTCAGGGCTTTTAACAGGGTGCCCCGTTCAATCGTGACCTTCATTTCGTGCCTGACATTTTGGGCCAGCGTGGCGCCAGCGGGAATGTGGGCGCTGATATAACCACAGCCGGCTTATCAATGCCAGCGCTATGGCGAGGAAAATGGCCCTCTCCAGGGCCTCAGCATCCTTGCCCGCCAGGAATTTACGACGCCCCGAACTCTTCCAAAATGGTGGTCAACCGATCCCCAAACCCAGCATCTGATTCAGCGACAATTTCTGCCTTCGTGATAGAGTGCATGACTGTTGTATGATCCCGCGCGATCATGCCACCAATAGCGGTCAGTGGCGCGTCCGTTATCTTCCGCGCCACCATGCAGAAGGCCTGCCGGGTACGGACGACGGGCTGCTTTCGCGATTTGCTCTTCATCTCCGCCGTGGTGATACCAAAGGTCTCGGCGGTGAAGTCAAAAATATCATCCAGGCTGACTTTTTCCCGGCGGGTCGCCAGGTGCGTTTCAAGGAGCCGCTTGGCCCGGTCATCGGTGAGGTCCTGCCCTTGCCGACTTTCCACCTCTAACTCAAATGTGTGCACCGCTCCCTGAACATCGCGAATGGACTTGTCACAGCGCCGCGCGATGAGATCCACATAGCGTTGGGGAATTTCATGTCCTGTTCGCGTCGCGAAGGCAGCCGCCATTTGCTCCGTCACCCGCTGGCGCAGCTCAAGGTCAGGATTATCGATCGCGACCTTGACCCCACCTGACAGCCGATCCGCTAATCGTTGGGAAATGCCCGTGGCGGCCAGCTCTGTTGGCGACAAGGCACCAGCGACGAGCACAGGCTTGCCCGCCTGGTGCATCCGCTCAAGCAGGCACGCAAGCTCTTCTTGTGTCCGCTTTCGACCCCGAAGCATATGGACATCATCAAAAACAAGGATGTCTGTATCGTGAAGAAACCGACGTAGCTCCTTCACATTGCTCGAAATATGGGCATCCACCACATCTGACATCAAGCTATCATAGGAAATATAGCGCAACTTGCTGCCGGGTCGGCGTCGCATCCACTCGACAGCCGCAGCATTCAAAAGGTGCGATTTTCCCCGTCCACTCGTACCATAGACATACGTGATAGGAGAGCTGGTTCCCTCAAGCAGACGAGTCACCGCCTGCCGTGCCAAGCGGTTCGTATCATTCACGCAGTAGCGATCCAGCGTCATGTCGGGATTTAAGACTGCACTGCTGCTTTCCGGCGCCTCCCCATCGTCGTCGAGATCATTAGCGGGTGATTTCGCCTGCGCAATCGGCGGCGGAAAATCAGCCGGACGACGAGCAGGGTGCGGGACAGCCCGTACCGGCAAACTCGACCGCATGCTCCCTGGTTGCGAAAGATGATTGGGAATATGGGGCGTTGTCCGCGTGATCGACGTGCCGATATTGCTCTGAATACTGTCATAAGAGATGAAGATAGGCTCGCTAGCGCCTTCAACCCGAAGACACTCTACCGGCCCACAAAACTCGACCCAAACGTCGCCAAGGGATTTCCGATAGCGCTCCGTAATAAGGTTGGCTGAAAAATCATTCTTCGCGCGTAACGTGACCTGGTCGCTTTCCCATTCGCGGATAGTGAGGGCATCGAAATAGCTATTATAAACATCAGCGCCCAATTGATCTTTAAGTCCATTTTTGAATGCGCTGAAGTGTTGGACCTGAGCTGAAGTCGGCATTGTTTTTCCCAAGACAAAATAATCCTGTCACCCCCAAACACAACCAATGGGGTGCACGTCCTAATTTAATGAATGTAGATGTGGCGAACCCGCCTCGTCACATCCTATGTCGTTCGTTTACTAACGAACTCTTACCGGTGCCATCGCGTTCGGTGTCTTAAGGCAAACTTACACTCGACTTCACCACCCAAAAAACCACCCTCAGTGCCCGTTAGTATGAAATGAGTGGCGGTCTTTGTCCCAGTCTTGTGCATCGTTTCCCTCGTTGCCGACGATGTTCTCTAAAATTGGAGGGCTTAGCGCCCTACCCGTGTCTGGGGAGAATAGTGACCTTAAACACGTTCTGGCAAGGTGTTGATTTACAATTTTTCCGCGCCCAGCTGACAAAAAAAAGAACTTGTTGGACGGATGAGAAGCGAATCAATCGCTTAGAGCAAATCGCTGCGGGCAAGACTGATCGAAAAAAAGTTTCCAACAGTCAAAATCGGATCAAAATTCGATGAACCCCAACGATTTACTACACTTCCAAGATCGACAGCGCCGTGCACGGGTTGCGCTTAGGCCGTGTCACAACAATTACGACAGTTTTGGCACCGCAACAAAAAACCCGCCTCAATGGGCGGGCTTAAAACTAATTCGCATAAAGAAAAACTATGCTGCGATGGCCTTAATACGACCTGACAGGCGAGAGAGTTTCCGAGAGGCCGTATTCTTGTGAAAGACCCCTTTTGCCACCGCACGTTGAAGTTCCGACTGTGCAACGGAGAGCGCATCTCGTGCCTTGCCCTGATCGCCAGCCGCAATCGCCTCTTCTACTTGACGCAGATAGGTCCGAACGCGACTGCGACGCGCCTTGTTGACCGCCGTACGACGCTCGATCTTACGAACCATCTTTTTGGCCGAAGATGTGTTGGCCATAATCCTGTAAACCTTTGTCACTTCCAGACAGACCGCGGCCTATAGACCACCGGCTTGTGGGCGTCAACGGAAACCGACGGACAAACAATCCGATTTTTGTTGGGCTGGCTTAACGGGCCGGGCGCTCACATTGAGACAAGGACGATAGGCTCATGCGTAAAAACAGTAGCTTAAACCAAGTGAGTGTATAGCACGAGGCATCATCGTTGGCAGTGCCCACAAAAAAAGGTCGATCGTCCCGATTGGACTAAGCGAGAGACCGGGCCTCCGCAAGCCATGCAAGGCTCCCCCTCCCGGCCGTAAACATCGAAATGATGTTGGAACATACCCATACTGCCATCTGCCGCGGCGTAGTCCCGCAAAGACGAGCCCCCTGCCACAACGGCCTCCATCAATACGGCTTTAATAATAGGGACCAAAGTCCGACATCGTTTCAAACCCACATTCGCCGCAAGGCGCCGGGGCGAGATCCGCGCCCGAAAGAGGGCTTCGCAGACATAGATATTGCCAAGACCGGCCACAACTTTTTGATCAAGAAGCGCGCTTTTGATCGGGGACCGCTTTCCCCGGAGGGCTTCGGCCAGCCCTTCAGGATGAAAATCATCTGATAGAGGTTCGGGACCCATCCCCGCAAAGTGACGACACGTCTCCAGCGCCCCTTGAGGGACAAGATCCATAAATCCAAAGCGCCGCGGGTCAGCATAGTGGACATCCGCCCGTCCACCGTCAGCGGTATGGGTCTGAAAATGAGCATGGACGTGCTGATCCCCAGCCACTTGGTGGGCATAGTGCCCAGGAGTGCCCTGACCTAAAACAGTAAAACGCCCACTCATCCCCAAATGCATGATGAGATGTTCGCCGCCCGTCAGGTCAGCGATGATGTACTTTCCGCGACGGGCGAGGCGGTCAACACGCTGCCCCTCAAGGCGCGCCGGAAATTCGTTGGGGAACGGAAAGCGAAGGTCAGGACGAAACAGCGTGACCTTCTCTATAAGGGCACCCTCGAACGCCGGAACGAGGCCACGGCGAACAGTCTCCACTTCAGGCAGTTCTGGCATCCCGCTCCTTTAAGCCCGGCCCTGCACCGAAGCACGCTCAAATGGCAAAGCGATTTAAAACATCTCCAGGCCGGGTTTGTACGGTTGGCCATCCGGAAATGCGAAAAAACAAAGATTTAATGTGTCTCTCTGAGTCCAATTGAGGAGGAGACGCTTTAGAGAGATAGATATCGCCGCAGCTCGCGACGCTGATCTTCATTGAGGTGCGGTAAGCCATCGATGATCCGCAGCGCCTCTTCCCGCGACGCGCGGCCTGCCCGCGCCTTCCCATCAATAGTGACTTCACTCACCGGCACACCAGAGGTCACAGAAATACTGCCCTCCTCGAACCGGGCTGCCACCGCCCGAAGGTCAGACAGGACTGCGCCAGCCGCCACCCCTTGGATGATCTCCATCGTATCCCCATGAAGCTCGACCGCAATCGCCGCCCCGTTCACATCAACGATTGCCCAAGTGGGACGCCCCTCAAGGATGGCGACCAACAATTCATAGGGCTTTTCCTCAGCGAAACTGGCGCCGGTCGAAGCAGCAGCGGCACCCGCCGACATTCCCACAATCTGTCTTAACATAGTCTGGTCTCCTCCACCTGGCCAAGCTGACCGCTGTGGCATGCCCCTCCCGAAGCAATGGATTAGGTCTTATTCTTGTGAACGCGTAATCAGAACGGTGCTGATCTGTACTCTTTAAGAACGGGTCGCCCTTGGAAGAAACGCACCAACAACCGGCAGTCCCTTCGCAGTTTTGAGGCCCATAAAGGCCGTGGCGATAGTGTTTGCGATGCGATCTCTCCTGGATGATCGTTTCTATAATGGCCCGTTAACACTCTCATTAAGAGAGAAAGTAGGCGCTTTGTCCATCCTCGACCACAGAGTCTGTGGAAAACCTTTAAGTGAAGAGCGCCATTTTACTCTATCTAAAGTAGAATTTAGCCCACTAACCGAAGACTTTGCGCAAGATCTCGGAGGTCCTTTTCACAGGATCGCGCCGAATCGCGGCCTCTTCCTGTCCAATATAGTAGAATATGCCATCGAGCCCCTTATCGATGCCATGGTCGATGAGGGAGGTCTTCGCATCAGCCCCAAGCTGTGGGGCGAAGGGGACATTATTCGCGCTAGCCGCTAGCCGATCAAAGGTCTGGATCGCCCCTGCATTCTGAAGCGCATCGGTCATGATTGGCCGCACCAACTGGGTAAGGCGCGGGGTCGTGGTTCTTTTGAAATAGTCGGTGGCCGATGTCGGCCCGCCATTCACAATACCGATAGCATCGCGCACCGACATTGACGTGATCGCATCGACGAACAAATCCTTTGCCACGGGCGCCGCCCTCTCGGCCCCACGGTTAAGCTGGGTCTCAAGATCGTCGAGCAAGCCCGACAGGCCAATTCGGCCTAAGGTCTGCTGCGCATCCGCCAAAAATCCCGGCAGGGGAATACGGATCAGCCTATCCCCCAAAAACCCGTTGGTCCGCCCGACCCGGGTGATAGCAGCGCCCACCCCATCATTAAGGGCCGTTTTAATGCCGAGCACCGCATCCGCTTGGCTGAGACCGCCCGCGCTTGACCCGCCCCCATAGGTTTGCGCTGCGCCCAATACACTTTCGAGGATCGCCGCCCCCTCCGTACTTTCGCAAGCGGCAAGCGCCAAACCGCCTGGCACAAGGGCCAAGGCGCGTCGACGGCTGACGTGGATTTGTTGATCTTGGCGCTTCGCCATGGGAGCCTCCCGCTGGTTTTTTACCACCATGCCAAGTGTGGAGGGATGGGTCCAGCCGCCTTAGACGAGACCCTCACCATCAAAGGGAGGGGCTGAAAGGACCATAGTTTCATCTCCATAAAGAAGATCGGCGCCAGCACCGCCGTCAATAAAGTCATTGCCGCTCCCGCCGATAAGGGCGTCCGCGCCACTGCCGCCCACCAGGCGGTCATCCGCCGCGCCCGCATACACTGTGTCGTTGCCGGCCTCTGCCATAAACACATCCTCTCCATCACCCCCAAAGAGTAGGTTATCTTTGTCAAGATTATTCTGGAATGAAGCAGGCGTCTCATACCCCTCAAACAATTCCATATAATCCACGATGGTGGTCCCAAAGGCATCGCCGGGGACATCAAACCCACCGCTTTCGATAAAGTCTCGGACAGCCCCCGTGCCGCCCAAGTGAGAGGCGGCAATGAGCCCTGTCGTGGTCATCTGCACACCGTTTAATGTCTGTCCGTCATAGATCTCTAAGTCGAGAAAGCGGATCCGGTTCCAGAGGAGGTTAAACCATTCCTCCGCTGCCAAATCCTGGGCCGAGGCATTGGACAGAAAATCTTCAGTGCCGAAGACGTTATATTTGCCAAAGAAGGTGCCATTGAAAATATTGTCAAACGGGCTGCCATCATTGCTCACAAACCCAAGGTCAACAAGGGCGGCTTCGCCAAACTGATAGGCACCGAGAAAGCCAAACGCATTCACAATGGAATAGTCATTACCCGACTCGCGAATGCGTAGGGCATTGAAAAAATCGTCGTACGATCCAATCGGCTCCATAGGGCATCTCCTTCGGGCCCCTCGATCATTCTACTATACCGTAAGGGGCATAGGAGGCAAAATTGAGGCGTCTACAACATCAGACTGTCTGGTTGACTGAGGCAGATGCTGTAGAGTCTTCGTTTTTCGCGCTTGAGCCCACTTTCTCCGTGACTATGATTGTTTTGAAAGCGCGCTAGCGCCGGCGGGCCGCAAAGAAACTCTTCAACAGCGCCGACGCCTCCTCGGCCCGGACGCCCCGGGTGACGTTCGGTCGATGGTGGATGGTAGGCTGATGAAAAAGCTGAGGGCCATGGGCCACCGCCCCGCCCTTCACATCCTCGGCCCCGTACACCAGGTGCCCAATCCGCGCATGGGCCATGGCCCCCGCACACATGGCACAGGGCTCCAGCGTGACGATCAGAGTACATCCCGTTAAGCGATAATTGCCGAGCGCCCGGGCCGCTGCGCGCATGGCAACGATCTCTGCATGCGCGGTCGGATCGTCAGTGCTGATCGGCCCGTTCGCCCCCTCCCCCAGCAACTGGCCCGCGGCATCCAAGACCACGGCGCCCCCCGGCACCTCCCCCGCCGTGGCCGCGCCGCGGGCAAGGGAAAGGGCATGGTCCATCCACCGTGTGAGGTCTTGGGGGGAGAGTGGGTTAGAGTTCATCCCCCCTTCTACCCGGTCAGCCATGACGTGCAATCGGGCCCCTTGCGCGATCCCAAGCCATGCCCATGTGAACATCAACAACCAAAGGAGGCGCCCGGTGGATCAAGTCAAATCACTGCTCGAACAGGTGCTCGGCCCCCAAGGGGCGGGCGACACCAATGGGCAAGGTCAGGGCAGCAGCGCCCGGGGACTTGATCACCTCCTCAACGGTCGCGGCGATCTGGCAAAGGGCCTCGCCGCGGGCGGGCTCGCCGGGCTTCTTCTGGGCAATAAGAAAGGCCGAAAGGTCGCCGGCAACGCCATGAAGGTAGGCGGCCTCGCCCTTGTCGGGGGGCTCGCCTATAAAGCTTGGCGGGACCACCGGGCCGACCAAGAGGGCGCGCCCACCCCAGAAGCACAGCCGACGCCAGCTACGCGAGAAAAGTTCCTCCCCTCCACCCCAGGGACTGCTGATACCCTCAACCGCAAACTCATCCGGGCGATGATCGCCGCCGCAAAGGCTGATGGTCATATTGACGAAACCGAACGGGCACGGATCGAAAGCCAGCTAGAGGTCCTCGCCCTCGGGCCCGATGACCGCGCCTTTGTGCAGGCGGAGCTGGGAAGCCCCCTATCCATTGACACCATCGCAAGCGACGTCAGCTGCCACGAGGAGGCCGCGGAGATCTACGCAGCCTCTCTCCTCGTCGTCGACCCCACCGGCGCCGCCGAGAAAGGGTATCTTGCGATGCTCGCCGCAAGGCTCGAGTTGGACCCTCTCTTCGTTGAGAGGCTTCATCGAGAGACGGAGAAATTGGCGGCGGGGTAGTCGTCTACCTTCATTCTATTCACGCGAGCACGGGACATTGACCAGCCCTTTCGTCTGGGATGAGAGGAAGCGGGAACCTTGCGCGGGAGGTCGTCCAGCGGAGGGTTGATTGAATAGTTGCCGGACGATGAGGGCTTCCCACACCGCCTCCACGCGCAAGCCCATTTCGGGATCCATCCACGGCCTATATGAAGCTCACGCGAACCTGTGCCGTCACAGTGCGAACTTCATCCGCACAGCACACCAAAATGAGGCAACAGGCGACAAAGCGACGGTACCAAGTCGTCCCGGTCCTGTTGCGATTAAAGAGAGTGTAGCGTGGGGGACGGGGGTGCGGATAAGTTTCTATAACCGCTCATTCCCGCGCAGGCGGGAATCTGGATCTCTCTGACAAAGATCAGATCCCCGCATAAAAATCATCGATAATACGCCGTCGTGTACAGATGATCTCCATTGCGATAAATACGCCGCTGGCCTGGCTTATAAAAATGGTAGAGCGGGCGGATATGAGCCGGGCAATAATGCGCCACCAGGCTACGGCGGGTGAGGCTCTTATCCTCTATATCGCTGCCGCCATGCACCAGGCCCGCATGCCAAAAGAGGACATCCCCCTTCTTGGCGTGGAAGTAGGCAGGCTTCACCGCGCGGGCTTCTGTCTCCCGCTTCACCCAGGCATACCATCCGTCAAGGCCGTCGGGTCCGTCGCGATCTTCATCAAAGTGCTTGAACCGCCCGCTGAACCGATAGTCCCCCCACCGATGACTGCCCGGTAGGTAGGCGAGTGCCCCTGCCCCCTCGCGAACATCCTCAAGGGCGACCCACACGGCCGCCATGTGGAGGGGGGAGGTCATCACCACAAAGTTCGTGTCTTGATGCATGGGCTGGCCCGACCCATACTCGAAACTCAACGATTGGGTCAGCAGGGGCGGTGCGTCAAACACCGCTTTGATAAAGGATGTGAGCGTCTCATTAAAAAGGATCCGCCGCGCCTCCTCCATATGATAGAAGGCATCTACAATTCTCGCCCCGCGTTCAGGAGTGATCCGTGCAGGGTCGTAGAGTTCACTGTGCCCTTCAACGTCGTGGGCCGCAACTTTAAGACCCTTTGGATGGTCCTCCGGCAACCGATCAAATCGGGCAAGGAGGGCATCAATATCCGCTTCAGGCACCGCCCCCTTCGCAATCACAAAGCCCTTCTCGTGCCACTCCTCAATAAGGGGTTTTAGTGCGTCATCAAGACAAGCATATTGCACCGTTGCCTGATAATCTCGCCGGTCCGTCCACATGCCGCCAAAGGCCGACGGGTAAGGCCCCCGCCGAAACGGGCCCGCCACAGTCTCACGGTTTACCGTCAGCGTATCATAGAGTGCCTTATACAGCGCCGGCTGCCCCTGCACTGCGCGTTTGGTTTTATAGATCTGATCTTTGAGCCAACCCATTGGAAAGCGTGTAGCGGCGTACCGGCTGAGTGAATAGCCGTTAAAGCTCAACGCAAAACCGTCGCCTTCACCAACAAACTACGACGAACCGCAAAGTAACTTTCTTTAATACTTCCTGCTAGCCTATCGCCATGACGGAAAAGACCGAAAACCGCCCCTTTAATCCCGAGCTGGACCGAAGGTTGCCGAGCCGCAAAAAGACGAGTCCACTCTCCCTTTTATGGCAATTCATTTGGGGAGGGTGTCTGGCGCCGCTTGTCCCCCTAATATGCGGTCTCATTCTCATTTTCTTTGTCACCGGTGTCTGGGCGACGATGATCGGCGTCCTCTTGGTCTTATCTTGCGTCCCAACAACGATGTGGACCCTCGGTTTGCTGGGCGGAGCCGAGATCATCCCTGAAACGATGGGCTGGATCCTTTTTGGCGTGATCATTGCGAGCGGCTTTGGGGCCCTTGCGTTCTTTATCGGCGTGTGGATCGCTGTCCTTTGTGTCGTCGGGCCGTTGGCCCTTTTTGCCTGGGCCCTCATCGGCGGCGATTTGGGCTGAGCATCGCCCCTCCTCCATCAAGTCAGCGTGTTAGGCGGTGAGGCGGGTGAAAGAGAATCTCTCTCGCAATCCTTGACTCCTCCCACCCCCGCACCTACCTCGCCCCTGTTAGCAGCCGGTGGGTATGAGTGCTAACGCCCTGCGCTTCCCAAAAAGAAGCCAGGCGGTGGAGAGGGAAAACCTTCAAAACCAATGCGTTAGGTCATCTCATCTTGGCGGCGGCCGACAAAAGAGGGCGGGCATTGGGGCCCGGTCTCACCCCTTATATTTTTAACACTCAAGCCATGGAGATGGAAAACATGGGCTTTAGACCGCTTCACGATCGGGTGCTGGTGCGCCGCATCGACGAGGACGAAAAAACCGCCGGCGGGATCATTATCCCTGACACCGCCAAAGAAAAACCCCAGCAGGGTGAAGTTGTTTCCTGCGGCAATGGTGCCCGCGGCGACGACAATGAAATCGTCCCCCTCGACGTTAAAGCTGGCGACAAAATCCTGTTCGGCAAATGGTCCGGCACAGAGGTTAAGCTCGACGGCGAAGACCTGCTCATCATGAAAGAAAGCGACATCCTCGGCATTCTCGACTAATCGAGACCGAGGTTTTTTGTTGCATTTTTATTGGTCGTATTCCCGAAACGCAAAACCGGTTTCCACCTTTGCTGGGGATACTCCGTAGAGAAATTTAAAGGAATTCAAACATGGCTGCTAAAGAAGTCCGCTTCGAGGCCGATGCCCGCGAGAAAATGCTCCGCGGTGTCGACACCCTCGCCAACGCTGTGAAAGTCACTTTGGGCCCGAAAGGCCGCAACGTGGTGATCGAAAAGTCTTTCGGCGCTCCGCGCACCACGAAAGACGGCGTTTCTGTCGCTAAAGAAATCGAGCTGGAAGACAAGTTCGAAAATATGGGCGCTCAGCTCATCAAAGAGGTTGCCTCTAAAACCAATGACATCGCAGGCGACGGCACCACCACCGCCACCGTCCTGGCCCAGAGCATTGTGAAAGAAGGCGCCAAAGCCGTTGCCGCTGGCATGAACCCAATGGATCTTAAGCGCGGCGTTGACCTCGCTGTGTCCACGGTTCTCGAAAGCATCAAGGGCGCGTCTACGCCGGTTGCTGGCAATGAAGGCGTTGCACAAGTCGGCACGATCTCTGCGAACGGCGAAGCTGAAATTGGTCAGATGATTGCTCAGGCCATGGACAAAGTCGGCAATGAAGGCGTCATCACTGTTGAGGAAGCGAAAACCGCTGAAACCGAACTCGACGTTGTGGAAGGCATGCAGTTCGATCGCGGTTACCTGTCCCCTTACTTCATCACGAATGCGGACAAAATGGTGGCGGAACTCGAAGATCCGTTCATCCTCTTGCACGAGAAGAAGCTCTCTAACCTGCAAGCTATGCTGCCCCTGCTTGAGACTGTTGTACAGTCCGGCAAGCCGCTTCTCATCATTGCAGAAGACGTAGAAGGCGAAGCGCTCGCCACTCTCGTGGTCAACAAACTGCGTGGTGGTCTGAAGATTGCTGCTGTCAAAGCCCCTGGCTTTGGTGATCGTCGTAAAGCGATGCTCGAAGACCTCGCCATCCTCACCGGTGGTCAAGTGGTTTCCGAAGATCTCGGCATCAAGCTCGAAAATGTTGGCCTCGACATGCTCGGCACCGCCAAGCGCGTGAACATCGACAAAGACAACACCACTGTTGTTGATGGTGCTGGCGACAAGGGCGACATCGAAGCCCGCACCAGCCAAATCCGTCGTCAAATCGAAGACACCTCTTCCGATTATGACCGCGAAAAACTGCAAGAGCGTCTGGCGAAACTCGCTGGCGGTGTTGCTGTGATCAAGGTCGGCGGCGCGACAGAAGTCGAAGTGAAAGAGCGTAAAGACCGTGTCGATGACGCCCTGAACGCCACCCGCGCTGCGGTGGAAGAAGGCATCGTCCCTGGCGGCGGTACAGCTCTTCTTTATGCGTCTAAAGCGCTAGAAGGTCTTAAAGGCGAGAATGCTGATCAGAATGCAGGTGTGCAGATCGTGCACCGTGCGCTGCAAGCGCCTCTCCGTCAGATTGTTGAGAATGCGGGCCAAGAAGGCTCTATCATTGTCGGCAAGCTGCTTGAGCAAGACGACACCAAGTTCGGCTTTGATGCTCAGAACGAAGAGTATGGCGATCTTCTCGGCAAGGGCATCGTGGACCCTGCTAAAGTGGTCCGGACGGCTCTCCAGGATGCAGCGTCCATCGCTGGCCTCCTCATCACCACCGAAGCCATGATCGCCGAAGCGCCGAAGAAAGACGGCGGCGGCGCCCCTGCAATGCCTGATATGGGCGGCATGGGTGGCATGGGCGGTATGATGTAAGCTGAACCCCAAAAGGGTTCAGGGTACATCATGAAACCGCCCATCATGAAAGATGGCTCAATCGGCCAAGGCCGATTGAGCGTGGCGGTATGATGTAAGCTGAACCCCAAAAGGGTTCTGTGCACGTCAGACGCTCATCCCCGCGAAGGTGGGGATCTGCCAAACGAAGAATAACAAAGGGCGGTTCGAAAGAGCCGCCCTTTTTTGTTGGGAGATCTACATCGGAAGAAGACGCACAGGAGCTTGGGGTTCGTCATCCCGGACGCACTGCAGCATGAATGATGCTGTGCAGATCCGGGATCTGGGAGGCGGAGAACACAAAAGACCCCGTGTCCACGCAGCGTCATTTCATGCCGCAGCGTGCACGGGGTGACGAAAAGCACTACATCGGTCTAATTCTTGGGATAACGGCGCGAGGGAGCGCCGACCAGCCATGGCA
>CALFRH010000168.1 GCA_937919225.1 uncultured Parvularcula sp. | reverse complement strand
GATTTGGGGAAGACGCACGCTCTTTTGATTACTCAAGGTGGGCGCATTGTTTTTGAGCTGTATGCGCCAGGGTATAGTTGCGACGGTATGCTCCATACAATGTCCATCGCCAAAATGATGGGCGGTGTCGTTGGCGGTGTTATGCACAACGAAGGGTTGATCGATATCCATCAGCCAACTGACTTCAAAGCCTGGCAAAAGAAGGACAACGACCCCCGGGCAGCCATCACTTACGCCCAAATTCTCCAAATGGTCAGTGGCCAGAAATGGAGTGAGTTGCCAGATATGCTCGGCATGGCCTTCGGCAGCGGCTATGACGACCTCGCCAAATATGCGCTTGATAAACCGTTAGCCCATGCACCTGGCACACATTATGAGTATTCCGACGGTGCGCCGGGGCTCATTGGATATGCGCTGAGAACCAGGCTGAATGGCGGGGCGAACGAAGTCGATCGCTATGTGCGCACAAACATCCTTAACCCTCTCGGTATGAGCAATACCGAATTGGAGTACGATAAAAAAGGCACTTGGTACGGATCGTCTGGTGTTCGGTGGAGTCCATGCGACCTTGCTCGCTTTGCCCACCTTCTGATGCGCGATGGTGTCTGGGACGGTGAGCGCCTTCTTCCCGAGAGATGGGTCGACTTTATGCGCACCCCTACCCCCGCTTCTCTGGCGCCAGAATCAGCGATACGCCAACAGTATAAGGCTGGATACGGTGTAACGGCTTTTGTCTGGGACATGGATTTTAACACCCAAGACCTTCAGGTGGATGCGTTTGGCCATCTGGGCTTCGGTGGAAACATTCTCAAGGCAATCCCATCCAAAGATGCCATCATCATTTTGGTCGGTGGCCAAGCTGATCCCGTTAGTGCTTTCCCGCGGCGAATTGAAAAGGTTCATGCCATCGGCGATGCGATCCCGTTATTGCCGACGCCTTCCAAGGACGCCGTCGCTCCCCTTCTCGCAAATTGTTTGGAGGCGGTGGAACAGGGCGTCAAAACTAGCGATGTCACTAAAGGCGTCGGTGATCGCTTTTGCCACTGCATGAACGAAGAAAGTGAAGGCAATGAAGGTATGCGCGCGGAGCTTGGTCGGCTAATCGCCATGTCTCCGCAAGAGCGGGATACACTCATCTCAGCCAAACAAACCCTCACGGATATTTTAGCCGGGTATGCGGCCTGTGAAGCGGAAGCTAATGGCGGACAATCTACGGAGTAGTTAGGGGATGCTTCCTTCAACGCACTAAAAGCTCGTCCGGCCACTATGAAGGGCCAATTTTACAAATTGGTATCAGGCCTCGCATAATCATCATACATATGAGCGAGACGGTTAAAGCGCTCGATAATCAACGGTGGCTCCGCGCCAGTCAACAACTGCGGCAAACCTTGAAAATAGTCGACATAGGCTGCCGCAAAACTAGGCCGACGCTTTATGCGCTCAACATAGTCCGTAAGCGCAGGTCGAAAACTGGCGTCAAACCATACCCGCTTGCCATATTGGTGATAGCTTTCCAAACGGACGAGTGCCGTCGTCCAACATGTATCGGCTAGCGTGTAGGCGTCACCGCCTATGAAAGGTGTCTTGCAAAGCTGTGCCTCCAACTCGTCAAGGCGCCTGTTCGCAAGATCAATACAACGCTCCATAAACCCAGTGTTAGTCAACTCAACAAAGAAGGATGAGAAATCGTCGATCTTGGATTGATAGAGTGACGCTAAAGCAGGGTGCGTTTTCTTCGCGACCGCACATCGATCTTGTAATTCATCTGCCCACGGCTTGAAATCCACACCGTCGAGTGAATGCCCGGCAAGCTCATATTGCTGATAATAGGTAAGGTACCGGTTTGGGAATGCGTCCGCCGCGTCAACCCAAGCCTCGACTTCAGCGCGGGACACTGGATCTTCAGGCCGAAGCGCTGGGCCTTGGTACCGCGCATCGATGTATCGAGCGATAGTGGGAGAATCGAATACCGCCCTCCCTTCATCAACCCAAGTTGGTACGACACCTCGCGGATTGATCGCCAAATACGCCGGGGTAATGTTCTCAAATGCTAGCCAGTTGACCATGTGACTTTCATAGCGCACCTGTTTCTCGGCGGCCGCCAACCTCACCCGCTGCGAACAGGTGGATGTGGTGAAATGATAAAGGCGGATCGCCTCACCCGCCTTGACAGGGGTAACATCGATCCCTTTGGCAATCGCCAACGTTTCCTCATCAGGCTGATGCGCCCGTAATGCGTAAGAATCCAAGGGCGGCATATCATTGTCTGACGGAGGATTTATCGGCATCACATCACCTTCTTTGTAGGAACTTGTGGCGAGCGCTCCCCTTCAACCTCGCCAAATAATTAAGTAGCGGGTGCAGCCGGCTGTCGGTTTAACCGCCGTATAATGAACGCTAAAGGTACAAAAACCGCCAACGCAGCCGAGCCGTAGACCAGCGGGAAAATCGCAAACTCCGGCCGGCCAAGCACCTGGGTGGCAACGACAATCACCATTGCAATGTTCTGAAGCCCAACCTCGAATGCAATGGTTATCGACTGGCGCATTGACAATCGGGCGAGGACAGCGAGCCCCGTTGCCGCGATGAAGGAAAGACCGACCAGTAAACCGCCAGGCGCAAATGAGACCGACAACGACTCCATCAATGCATCTCGTGCGGTATAAAGACTAAATGTTACACATATAATCAAGCTAATCGTAGCACCGGGGTCGACCCATTTGTGAATAGCCAGCACCCGCTCTGGAAACATTCTATAGACGACATAGCCAACAGCAATGGGGATCAGCACCAAAACGAATAACGTCAACATGGTCTGCACCACTGGCACCGAGACACTCTCACGCGCCCCGTAAGCGATTGCGCTCGTGACAACGAGAATAGTGGCCATGGAGAGAGGTGATGCAATCGATGATATCGTCGTCAGTACAACAGACAAGATAAAGTCGCCCCGCATAATATAGACAAAGCCATTGGACAGCGTACCGCCAGGTGCAGACGCCAATAGCAACATTCCAAACCCAACTTCTATCGGCGGCTTGAGCATCAAAATGAGAAGCGTCGCAATGCTTGGTAGAAGAAGATATTGCCCCAGAAGGCCAACCAGCACCGCCTTAGGGTGCACAAAGATGTCCCGAATGGCTCCCCAACGGGTATCCAGACCAATGGCGAACGAAAATAGGACAACCGCAACAACAGTTGCAAGGAGAAGCGGCACACTGGGTTCCATAGAAATTCTTACCTCTTCAATTCGCGAGTGACTAGGACGTGAAACCCAATAGAAGCAACCTCGCTCCACACATACCGGATTCATAGCAAAGCGATAGCGACGACCAACGTGCGAGCTTCTCTCAACAATGGCTGGAGGGCACATTGGCAAGGTGTATACCCTGCAAAAACAACGAAATGATTCACAACACCTGTACCCTACCGAATACCGCCACCATGTAGATGGTCATGCGTGTCCGGAACACGCAACGCTTCACCAAAGCCAGCGCCTCGATATTTTTTAACAGGTTTATTAATTAATTGGAAGTGATAGCGATGCGCTTCCCACTCCATTGCGTTCCATTTTTTGAGTTTCCTTTAATAGAATAGCATGTTAATACCCCTATTAATTACAATCCTAGAACAAGCCGCTTGCCACGAGGTACTCCAAGCAAATGATGGCTACGTGCTTGAACTAGATGGTACGCGGGTAGAAGGGGTACACGCCCTTCTGCCCTCCTTCACAACGAGAAAGGTAGAGCCTGTTCTTAAGGTTCTCCAATCATATCAGCTAAGAGGTAAGTTATGTCAGACACAGCTTTACTGAACAAAGCCGGTTGCGCTCAAAGAAGTACAGCTTCGGAACGAGACACCCGCGTTAACGTCGCTGCGTGCTACCGCCTTTTAAATGTTTACGGATTAACGGACCTGACCGACGGTTTTGTCAGCGCGCGCATTCCTGATGGTGGAGATGAGTTTATTGTTGGTGGCTATGGACTTCTTCCAGAGCTTGCCTGCGCATCCGACCTTCACAAGCGTTCCTTAAAAGACGAGGCAAAGCTTGAGAAATTCACAGGCGTCGATATCGACGCGTACAACTTCACCAAGAGTGCCTTGAACACAAGGCCGGAATATAATGCATGCATCCATGCCCATACTGAATATGGTGTTCCCTTCTCCGCGCTTGACTGCACATTGGAGCCAATAACCCAGTATGGTATTATGTTCCACGACAAGATCGCGTATCTCGATTATCACGATTCATCAGTAACTGCTGGGGACGCCTGCGATCATATCGCTGATTTATTTGCCAAAGGCGCTGAGATTATCGTTCTGCGCAATCACGGTTTTCTGGTGCCTGGCCGTACAGTCGCCCAAGCCTTCTTTCATCTTTACCGATTAGAGCAAGCCTGTCGTTACCAAATGAGGGCAATGAGCACGGACGTCAAACGAATTACTCCTAATGCAATTGATATAAAAACGGTACGCGAACAATATTGGAACATGACGCACGTCGATAATGATGGAACGCGGGAATGGCCGATGCTAACGTGTAAACTTGACCGTCTAGACGCAACCTACAAAGACTGAATTGGTAAAATAGCTGGCTTGAGCCGCGCGCCTCCCCTTAGGGGTGTCCGGCGCGTGGTACCCCCCAGCCGCTATGACACAGGATGCTTCCAAAGCAGGTCCTGCTTATCTTCCACCACTTTTTTGAGCCAACTTCGCACTGCTTTGACCCGCGCTGTATCA
>CALFRH010000167.1 GCA_937919225.1 uncultured Parvularcula sp. | reverse complement strand
ACCATCTCGGTCACAAGGTCCGCTTTCGCCAAACGGGCGGCCTGCTCCACCGTGTCAGGATCAGCGCCAACAGCGGGCGCGATGGCTTTGGCAAGCGCGGCGACGCGCTGGACCTTATCAGCCACCGTCCCAAGCCCTTCAAAGAAAGTGATATTGGCAAGTTTCTCCGCCTGGTTCGCTAGCGGCGTTTTCAAATCCTGCCGATAAAGGAACCAAGCATCACTGAGGCGCGCTTCTAGCACCCGCTCATAGCCCGTCATCATCGCCGCGCCGCCATCATCAGGCTCCACATTCGCCACACAGATAAACCGCGGCGCCAGTTTGCCGGTCTTAGGATCGCGCACAGAGAAATATTTCTGGTGGCCCTTCATCGATGCGATCAACGCCTCATCCGGGACGGTCAAGAATTTCTCGTCAAACTTACCAATGCGGGGCACCGGCCATTCAGCAAGGCCGGCCACCTCCGCCAACAGCCCCTTATCCTCCACCAATTGAAGTCCTTGGGCCTCGGCCAGCGCTCGCGCTTCGCCAAGGATTTTCTCCTCCCGCACTTCGGGGTCGAGCATCACATGGGCGCGGGCCAATCCTTCGGCGTATGGATCAAAGCTGCGCGCCTGGATGGGGTCAGGGCTGATGAACCGGTGACCTTCGGTCACATCACCAGACTGAATGCCCGCAACCTCGAACGGTACAACCTCGCCATCAAACGTACACAGAATATGATGGAGAGGACGCACCCATTTAAGGTCTCCGTCTCCCCAGCGCATCGATTTCGGCCAAGGGAATTGGGTCACCACGCCGGGCACAATATCGGCAATAACCTCTGCGGTGGCGCGGCCTTTGCGCTCAATCACCGCAACGTAGAACTGACCCTTTTTGTCCTCATGAATTTGCGCCTCATCGACGGAGGACAACCCCGCGGACTTTAAAAAGCCCTCCACCGCCTTGTCGGGCGCCCCGACCCGTGGCCCTTTGCGTTCTTCGCTGACATCTTGCTGCTTTGCCGGAAGGCCTTGAACCGCAAGGGTCAAGCGGCGCGGCGTTGAGAACGCTTTGCGATCGCCGACCTTATACCCCGCTTCGGTCAGTTGCTCAGAGATCAGACGGTCAAGATCCGCCGCCGCCCGGCGCTGCATCCGGGCGGGGATTTCCTCAGAAAATAATTCCAGCAACAGATCCGGCATGGGCGGCGCTACTTCATCCTTGGGCTGCCCCTGATCCTCTAGGAGACGTCGGCCAAGCAGGGCCGCCGGGGCGTATTGGTGTTTCAGGAGCCCTTACTACTCATTTTGCATCGCAATGAAATGGGGAAGACCGCAAATTTGCGATCTTCCCGCCGGTTTCAGTTGAAACTGCTTCTGCCACCTTGTCGGCACCAAGTGCGCCGAGACCAACTGAGCCGCCGCCGCACGAGCAACCGCGCCGTTATTGACGGCTTTGGTCACCAGATCTGCGCGTTATGCCTTAGAATTGAGATTATCGGCATCGAGGTTTGCAAAGCGAAATTTTGATAACGGATGGCGTCGTATTCCGAGCCATCGACGTGCCTTCCAAAGATTGGGACCAAGAACCGGTCGCCTGGACAACCGGCACGCTCCCACGGGAGGCATTTTCCGCTTTGGCGCCAGCGATGGATGCGAACGCAATAATAGTGATGGCAGCGGACGTGCTGGCGATGACTTTGATGGTCAACATGGGTCTGTCCTCTCTTTGGTGCTCTTTACAATTTTGGCATCAAGCTTGGTGACGGGCGATGAAAGGACAATAAGGAAGGACCCATCCCCCCGCTGTGATGCAGGTCACGTCACTAAGTGGCTTTTTCATCTTGAAAATTTACGCCATTTTGATTGCGGCATCGCCGTGACCGCCGCCTTGCGTCCACATTCAAGGGCCAGGAACACGCGCCAAGGCCAAAACCAGCCCGGCTTCCCCTTAAGGCCAAAACTGCTATGGGACAGAGCTACCGCTACATGAGAGCCGTCCCGCCCTATGACCCTCCGGGTTTCCTGCACCATTATATCCAAGAATGAGGGCGATCGCATTGCGCGAACGATCCGCTCTGCCCTCTCCGTGGTGGACGAAGTGGTGGTGGTGGATTCAGGCTCCACCGACGAGACCCGCGAAACCTGTGAGGCCCTGGGGGCCCGGGTGATCCACAATGATTGGCCTGGCTATGGCCCTCAGAAGCGCTTTGCCGAAGATGCCGCCACGTACGATTGGATCCTTAATCTCGATGCCGATGAGGTTCTTTCAGAAGGTCTGCAGCGGGAGATCAGACTATTGCGCGAGGGGGGGGAGCCACCCTTTCGCGGCTATCGGTTTAAACAGGTCACCGTCTATCCTCACGAGGAGGCCCCACGCCCCTTCGCTGACTTTCACCATTATGTGCGGCTTTATGATCGCCGCGCCATGCGGTTCCACGACAGCCTGGTGCATGACACCGTCGATCAGCGGGGCCAACCGGTGGGTCAGTTCAAAGGCGTGGCCCTTCACTACTCCTTCCGTTCCCTTGACCATCTTGCCGCCAAGCTTGATCGGTACACCACCCTACAGGCTAAAGAGATCAAAAAGCCCGCCTGGCAGCTGAAAATTCGTCAGCCCTTTGAGTATAGCCTTCTCTTCATGCGTTACGCCTTGTTCCGGCGTCATTTCACAGGCGGCCGCTATGGCCTCCAAGTGGCTCATACGATGGCCAAAGGACGCGCGGCCCGTATCGCTAAGTTTTTGGCAACGACACAAGAGGCGAGTGACGTGTCATGACAGCTCCTGTGAATATCATCTGCATGCGGTGGGGTAAGCGATACCCCGTGCACTATGTCAATAGGCTATTCCAAAGTGTCGCCCGACAAATGGATCGGCCCTTTCGTTTTGTTTGCTTCACCGATGACGAGACCGGCCTTGCCGAGGGGATAGAGGCTCACCCCCTGCCCCCGATTACCTTACCCGAAGCAGCGCAATGGAGCCCATGGCGCAAAATGTCTATCTGGCAGCACCCCTTGGCCGGGCTAGAGGGTGATGTGCTGTTCCTTGACCTCGATCTCCTCGTGGTCGGTCCATTAGGAGACTTATTCGATCACCAGCCGGGTACCTTCTGTGTGATCGAAAACTGGACGCAAGCGGGGGAAGGCATTGGCAACACATCGGTCTTTCGTTTCCCCGCAGGCAAGTATACGGATATTTTCACCGATTTCACTAACCGCACCGACGAAATTCTTCGTACCCACCGGATCGAGCAGCACTACATCTCCGCGCAGCTGCCTGACGCGACCTTCTGGCCGGTTGATTGGTGCATCTCATTCAAACACTCCGTCGTGCCGCGGTTTCCCCTGAACTGGGTGCGCTCGCCGGAGCCGCCGCCCAACGCCCGAGTGATCGTCTTCACCGGTCGTCCCGATATTGACGAAGCGGCAAAAGGGTACTGGCCAGCCCCTTGGTTTAAGAGATTTTATAAACACGCCCGGCCAGCACCCTGGATCAATGCGCACTGGCGCGACGAATAAGTCTTTCCATGTCTCACTTTATGTTTCGCGAAGAGTTTGAAACCCCTCAAGGGCGGCGGCGCGCCTGGCGATCCCTCATGTGGAGTGATCATGGCTTTCTCCGTAAGCTGTATGATAATTCGCACCAAATCTCTGATGAGGTTTGGCGCACTTACCAACCATCGCCCTTAGACATTGCTCACTGGGCGGACAGAGGCATCAAAACGATCGTCAACCTCCGCGGCACGGTGGAGCACCATGGGGGGCGGCAAGCAGGGTTTTATTGGCTGGAGGAAGAGGCAGCCCGCAAAAACGGCCTGACGCTCATCAACTTTCGCGCCTTCTCCCGCGAGGCTCCGAAGCCTAACTTTATTCTGGAGGCAGATAAGCTGTTCAGGGAGATGGCCTACCCCGCCATTTTTCATTGCAAATCGGGCGCCGATCGCGCCGGTATTACATCAACCCTCTATCGGTTCCTGCGGGAGGGGGTGCCCCTCACCGAAGCCCGCGGCCAACTCACCTACAGGTATGGGCACGTGAAATCCGGCAAAACCGGGGTCCTCGACCATTTCTTTGACACCTATGAGGCCGCCGCCACCGCCGACGGTGTTATCCCCAATCGAGAGCACTTCTTAGAATGGTCCCAAACGGCCTACGATCCAGCCGCGGTCAATAAGAGCTTCACACCCGGTAAGCTGGGGAGCCTTCTCACCGAAGTGATTCTGCGGCGGGAGTGAGCCTAAGCGCCGCATCCTGCGATACTTCTGCTCCCTGTCGCTAATTTTAATGAACCAGGAGCAAATAAGGCTTACATTGGCTGTATGAGCCATTTTATCGACCGCCGCCTCAACCCTAAGGGGAAGTCTCTCGGTAACCGGCAGCGCTTTTTACGGCGCGCCCGAGGTCAGATTAAGGACGCTGTTGCGAAGTCCCTGCGCAATCGTTCGGTGAAAGAGCTTGAAAAATCAGGGAAAATTTCAATTCCCGCGAAATCGACCGCGGAACCGCGGTTTCGCCTCGACCCCGCCTCAGGCTCTCGCGAGCATGTTCACCCTGGCAATAAGGAGTTTGCTGAGGGCGACCGGCTGCGCAAACCGCCCTCCGGTCGCGGCAAGGGGGGCAAGGATGCGTCTGATTCTGGCGATGGGGAGGATAATTTCTCCTTCACCCTCACCCAGGATGAGTTTCTCGACATCTTTTTTGACGATCTCGAACTGCCTAATATGGTGAAAACCAGCCTCAAGGAGTCCACAGCGTGGCAATATAGGCGCGCGGGCCTGACGGTGGTGGGCAGCCCGACCAATATGAATCTCGTGCGCACCATGCGGAACGCCCATGGCCGACGCCTCGCGCTCAAACGCCCCTCCACCGAGGAAGTGAATGAGCTGAAAGAGCGGCTGTTTGCGCTGGAAGGCATCGCGCAGCCGTCACCCGACCAGGTAGCGGAGAGAAAAGACATTCTCGCCAAGCTCGAGGAAATGGAGAGCCGCCGACGGTGGGCGCCCTATATTGACCCTCTCGACGTTCGGTACAACGCCTACGAACCGACGCCGATCCCTACGACCGCGGCGGTGATGTTCTGCCTCATGGACGTCTCAGGCTCCATGGGCGAACGGGAAAAGGACCTCGCTAAACGGTTTTACATGCTGCTCTACCTCTTTCTCCAGCGGCGATATGAAAAGGTGGAAGTGATCTTTATCCGGCACACCCACCATGCCGAAGAGGTGGATGAGGAGACCTTCTTCTATTCCCGCCAGTCGGGCGGCACGATTGTCTCCACCGCCATTGAAGTGATGCAGGATATCCAACGGGAACGGTTCCCCACGGATCAGTGGAACATCTACGTGGCCCAAGCATCGGATGGCTACACCCAATCGGGCGATGCTCAGCGGTGCGTGCAGCTTCTCAACGAAGAAGTTCTCCCCATTCTTCAGTACTACGCTTATATTGAAATCCTTGATGAGCGGGAGATGGATGTCTTCTCTGACCCGGACGCCGGTGCAGAACTCTGGCGGGCCTATCGCTCCATCACCGATGACCGCTTTGCGCAGACGCGGATCTCTCACCCACGGGATATTTTCCCTGTGTTCCGGGAATTATTTGCGAAAGATAAGCAGGGGGCCGCGGCATGAGCGCCACACCGAAATCTGGCCTCCTCTATACCGATAGTGCCTGGACGTTCTCGGATTTGGGACGGGCCTATGACGCGATTGAGGATATTGGGCTCAACGACCTTGGTCTTGATATCTATACCAACCAAATTGAAGTGATTACGTCGGAGCAAATGCTCGACGCCTATTCCTCCCTCGGTATGCCGCTCATGTATCGGCAATGCTCCTTCGGCAAACACTTTGCTCGCGACCAAAAGAACTACCAAAAGGGAAAATCGGGTCTGGCAAACG
>CALFRH010000166.1 GCA_937919225.1 uncultured Parvularcula sp. | reverse complement strand
GTGGCATCCGGCGCGATGGCAACCACGGCGTCTACAAATTGCCGCCGGGGGCCTGCATCTTGAACATTCGCCGCGGGAATAACCTCAATTCGGGCCAAGCCATCTGCGTTGAGATATCGATCGCTTAAATCTGCTGGTAGGGTTTCTTGCGTGATGAGACTGGCGCCCAATTGCTTCCGTAGACGGCCGAGCTGGTCAGGCCAGTAGCGAAGCAAATCCGCCTCCAGAGCGGCGCGTGCTGCCGGTGGGCGTTCGGCTTCGCCCCATTCTTCAAGAACCTCGCGCAGGCGTGCCGCGGCTGGCCCATCGCGGGTCGCAAGCGCCCGCTGCAATGCCTCTCCAGGGTCATCGGCTAGGGGCTGGGCGGGGGGATTTTCCTCCACCGCAAAGGCAAGGCCAATGCCAGCATAGTCAAGAAGGTCAAGCTTTGCTTGCTGATTATCGGGGATAAAGGCACCAAGATAGCGGACGCTGTCAACCTCAGGCAGGTTGCCGATTTCGTCGGCTAAGGCGGCCGCGCCATCACCCTGGGGCACAAGGATGTTAAGGCGGTAGGGGACGGTATCGGTCGAGGCAAAAAGAAGGCCGAAGGCCTTTACCGACGGCGAGTCAGGGTTCCTCAGTGCCATGGGATCAGCGTCAAATCGCGCTTGGGGCAATAAGGGGAGGGCGAGCACGCCAAGGACAAGAACGCCGACGCCAATAATCCGTACACCTTTTTCCCCCCGCGGGATGGGCAGGCCGGCAACAGGCTTTTTCGGGTGAGGCAGGTAAGGGATGATCGCGGACAGAAGGCTCATCGCCACCGCAAAGGCGACGAGGACCCCAAGGCCGCCGAGGATGCCCATTTGGCCCATGCCCACAAAGTCGGTGGGAGAGAAGGCGAAAAAGGCGAGGGCCGTCGTCGGCGCTGTAAGGGCGAGGGCGGTGCCAATCTCCCTGATGGTCCTGTAAAAGGCGGGCCGCGGCGTCAGGGGTTCGGATTGGTGTGCGCGAATGTGCAGGGCCAAGTGGATGCCGAAGTCGGCGCCGAGGCCCACCATTAACACCACAAAGGCCACTGACACGAGATTAAGCCCCTCGAACAAAAGAGCGGCGAGCCCGCTCGTGATCGCGACGGCGATGAAAATCGCCGCGATCGTTAGCAGCGCTAGGGCCAGCGATCTGTAGGCAATGAGAAGAAGGGTGAGGACAAGCACCGCCGAGATAAGGAGGGCGACACCGATCCCCTCACGAACCGTTTGCAGTTCATCGGATCGTAACGCTGGCTCTCCCGTCACGCTAATGCTGACAGAGGGGTCGATATCCGTGATAATGCGCGCGGTCTCAGCTTCGATATCGGCGACGGCGGGCTTTGCGGGTCGCAAGAGGGTGGTGTCCAACACCGGCTCAACCGTGAGGACGGCTTGATAGACCTTCTCTTCGCCATCCCCTTGAAACAGGCTTTGCCAGGAGAGAGGGAGTGGCGTGTCGTCCAACCGCGCCTCGATGGTTTTCGCAACCGCGGTGAACAGCTCCTCAATCGTCTCTGCATCATCAGTCGACGTATCAGGTGCACTCGCCGCTTCGGCCAACGCATCGAAAAACCCATCCAGGGACGGATTGGCGTTTAGCCGTTCTATGAGCGGGGCGGCCCGGGTGAGGCGTGCCAATAACTGCTCGAGCTCGTCCACTTTGAGGAACAAAAGCCCATTTTCCTCAAAGAAATCATCATAGCGGGGCGCGAACACGCTGTTGATCGCAGGCCGTCGGGGCAAGGTCTCCGTAAGGGCGGCGGCGGCACGATCCACTGCGTCCGGGGAAGGGCCTTGAATGACGATGAGGAGCTGATCGCTCAGCGCCGGAAATGCCGCTTCAAAGGTCGCTGACGCTTGCCGGAACGGCTTATCAGGAGCGATCATCTGCCTTGTGTCTGTGTTCACCCCGAGACCGGTGATGGCAAGGGCGAGGCCCACAACAGACAACACCACCAACACCAGGGTGACCGGGACCGCGCGTCGCCGGGAAAAATCGATCCATCTCCAAAGGCCCGCTTCGAGGCGGCGTGACATTGCGTTCAAGGGGTGTTCTTTCGGTCAGCGGTCTTCAGGCAGGATCGGCTTTTATCAAAACGACAGGGCGCTCTCTATTAGAATGCGCTCTTTATTAGAATTCGGGCAAATCCGCATAGGGGTCAGCATCTTCGTGAACATTTGCAGCCCGCATTTGGGCATAAAGGGATCGAAGGGCCACATAGGGGTCAGCGGAGCTGTCGAGACGGGAGATAAAGGAGGCCGCCCTTGCCCGCCGGTCAATGCCGCCCACCGCCCGCACGCCCTGTCGAGCGCCATTACCAACGTCGAGGACCCGCAACGGGCTGATCGCAAAATCGCCTGCTGTGCCCACCACGTCCCGGCTGCTCGTCGGGCCAAGAATCGGCAGGACAAGATAGACACCATGGTCCACCCCGTGCGCCCCGAGGGTCTGGCCAAAATCCTCGCTTTGCCGCTCAAGCCCTTCCTGACTGGCCACATCAAAAATACCAGCAACGCCGAGGGTGGAGTTCAATAAAAAGCGATCAAACGCCACCTGAGCATCCTCAAAATCCCCCTGTAACAGCTCATTGATCATCCACACCGGTGTGGCCAGGTTGGATAATACGTTATTCACTCCATCCCGTGCAGGGGAGGGAAGCACTGTGCGGTACACAGAGGAAGCGGGGCCAATGATCACTGTATCCAGCCCATCATTGAGGGCAAAGCTGGCGCGGTTAAAGGGCTCTAACGGGTCAGCAATATGGGCGTCCACAGGGGGGGCGGCGGTACGGACGTCGGTGGTGGAGCACGCGGCAGTCAGGAGCATCAAAGATAGGCCCGCTATCGCCGATATCAGCTTGAATTGACGACCATCCGCCATAACCCATGTCCTCCGGACATTACGCCTTCGTTTTCTCTGCGCCCACCGCAGGGGTCTTTCATTCAGGCATAAACAGGTTAATACATGGCGCTCACCGGGTCTATATGGCCCCGAACAGGTGGTAATCCAGTTCAAATAGCTTAGGTTAAGCGGCGATTATTGAGAGTTTTCGTATAATAACCTCATGACAAATATTAAAACAGTGTCTGAGCTGGCCGGCGTTTCTGTGGCGACTGTCTCCCGGACCTTCCAGTTTCCGGAGAAAGTCGCGCCGTCTACCCGTGAAAAAGTTTTAGCCGCGGCGGAGCGTGCCCGGTACCGCCCGGATGGGCTCGCGCGAAATTTTCGAACCCGTCGATCCAATGCTATTATGGTCATGGTACCGAATATTTCGAACCCGTTCTTTTCGGAAGTCTTGCGCGCCATGCAGGAGACGGCGTTTGATCGAGGCTATTCCGTTCTTTTGGGAGATACCCAGGGCGATCCGGAGCGGGAACGGACCTATCTTGACTTTCTTGGTACCCGTCAGGCGGACGGCGTGATTCAGTTAGGGGCCCATGTGCCCACAACGCTTCCTTTTCCCCGGACGGATGATGAAAATGTCGCTGCCCCTTTTGTGCATGTGTGTGAGGCCCCTACACCGTCTCCGTTTCCATCCGTACGCATCAACAATGAGGCGGCCGCCTTTGCGGTGACGCAACATCTCATCGCGATGGGTCGACACCGCATCGCCGCCGTTCTTGGGCCAAAGAACAGTCCCCTGACGGCGGATCGGTTGGCGGGATGGAAGCGGGCCTTGGAAGAATTAGGGGCGGGAAGTGATGACAGCCTGATTTACGAAGGGGATTTTACCCTTCAGGCCGGACAAGATGCTGTTGCCCGCATCTTAGCGGCAGCGGCGCATCCCGATGCGATCTTCTTCTTCAACGATGAAATGGCGATTGGCGGCCTTCAAGGGCTAAAAGAAGCGGGCATCGCGGTGCCGGATGATATGGCGGTTGCCGGATTTGACGATATCGCGTTCGCGCGCTTCACTGAACCTGCATTGACAACCGTTCGTCAGCCTAAAAAGCAAATTGGAGAGGCCGCGATGACAATGCTCATCGATTTGATCGAAGACAAGAACACGCCGCCCCAAAACACCGTACTGGACGCGTCACTCGTCATCCGCACCAGCACTGGTCAAGCTGGAAAACCCTAAATCTCGGCGCTGAGATCAAGAGACTTCAGCACTCCCCGCAGATGTTCAAGCGCTTCATCGGTTGGCCCAGGGTAGGGTCCAGCCATTGGGGTATTGCCCATATATCCAATGTCTTCCGTGCCAGCATCACTGAGATAGTACGCGCTGACGGTGAGAAAACGGAAACGGCCAAAGAAGGCTGCCTCTTTCTGGCGCCCTGGCGCGACACTCGCCCGCCACGCGATTTCATCGAGAATAGCGCTTTGATTTTCAAGGCTGATTGATGAAAAGCCGTTACCAAATCGATCAAGAGACTCTTGTTGGAGCCATAATAATCCGGGTAGGATTATTTTACGGTCATTCTGTTGCTCTGGATATGGCGCGCTCACCCATTCGTCGATGAAATCGGGGACCAGAACCTCACTGGCGGGGGGGAAAGATCCTTCGGCGGGAATAATGGCGTCTGCCAAGGCGTCTGTCACCCGTAAA
>CALFRH010000165.1 GCA_937919225.1 uncultured Parvularcula sp. | reverse complement strand
TATCACCGACGTTTTCGTTAGCTCAGATTGCCGTGGTCAGTCCCTTGGCCTATCTCTTCTTCATGCATTGGTTGAAGAACTGCACAACCGAGCAGGGCCAGATGCCATGATCGCGGTAATTCCGCTCGCCGGCCTTGAGCGGTTTTACGAGCGATCCGGGTTTGTTACTACGCCGAATGATACCTTCGGTTCAGGCTTGGTGCGGACATGTCAGAACACGAGTGAAGGTGTCACATGACCCGCTCTTATGCTCTCTCGTCCATCATGTGCAGCGAGGACCACTCAGCAACTTTTTGCAACCTACTGAGCATCAACAACCGTGCATTCGGTCTGGCTCCTACTCACACACATACAGAATGACCTCCCGGAGGACTCCGCCTCATTTCATCACGTTGGTGATTTTGACAGGGTTTTCACCAATGTCGCTGAACATGTTTCTGCCCGCGTTGACAGAAATCGCGAATGACCTCTCTACGTCCTACTCGACGGCGAGCCTGGCGATTTCCGGTTACCTTGCCGTGACCGCTTTTCTTCAACTGGTTGTTGGACCGGTCTCCGATCGATTTGGCAGGCGGCCCGTCATTATCTGCGCTTTGTTTGTCTTTGTCTTTGCATCGGCGGGCTGTGCCTTGGCGGAGAATATTGAGACGTTCCTATTCTTCCGGGTCCTGCAAAGTGGTGTTGTTGCTGGGTACACCCTCTCGCTTGCAATTGTACGCGACACAAGACCCGAACGTGAAGCGGTAAGCCTCATAGGCTACATTGGAATGACAATGGCGATTGCGCCCATGCTTGGACCGATGTTTGGTGGCATAGTCGCGTCCCAGTTCGGCTGGCGAGCTATTTTTTTGGTCTACGCGACGATCAGTTTCGGATTGCTGATTGCGTGCTACTTCGACCTTGGCGAGACAAGATTACAGTCTGGCCAACCCACCCACAGCGTTTTTTCGGGGACATTTGCCCTGCTGAGAGAGCCACTTTTTCATTCATATGCTCTGTGCGGTACATTTTCGGTCGGTACATTCTATGTCTTTCTAACCGGCGCCCCGTTGGTAGCTAAGGCCACTTTCGAGATGACGACAACAGAAGTTGGCGTTTCCATCGGTTCCATAACCATCGGTTCCATAACCGTCGGTTACATGACGGGCGGGTTGATTGCTGGCAGATTTGGAAAAAACTCAGATCCGTATGTGCTCATGATTGCGGGGCGTGTTGTCGCCTGCACCGGAATTGCCAGCGGACTTGTTGTCTTCGGCTCGGGCTTGTCCTGTCCTTTGGTGTTACTCGGTGCTGCAATATTATCGGGCGTCGGCAATGGAATGGCATTGCCGGGCAGCAACGCGGGAGCGATGTCTGTTCGACCGGATCTAGCGGGAAGCGCCGCAGGGTTAACTGGGGCGCTCATTGTCGCAGTTGGAGCGATACTCACTGCTTTGACAGGCAGTATCATTGCACTGAAGCCGACCCCCGTAGGGCTTTTGTCGATGATGCTATTCACAGCAGTCTTGAGCCTTCTCTCGGCGGTCTGGGCAAGAAAGCTCAAGCGAACCGTGAGCGTTTCTCAGCATGAGAGTGATCATACTTTATCGTGAAACCTACGTTGGAAAGCCAATATGCCGTTTGTGAGCTTAATGATCGCGAAATCAGATCTGCCCGAAAATCAGACCAAAGATCTGATCGAAGCAATTACACGCCTCATGACAGAGGTGATGAATAAACGACCGGAACGTGTCACCGTGCAGATTAGCACCGCAGATCCTCAGAAATGGGCCGTTGGGCGAAAAACGGTTGCTGACATGGACAGATGCGCCGTTCGGATGCAAATCGAAGTAACTGAAGGAACAAACACCCTTTGCGAGAAGGAGGATATGGTCGCTCAAGCGACAAAGGCACTTGATGACATTCTGGGGATCGAACTGGAGGCAACTTACATTGTGATAAGCGAGGTCCCAGGAGTCTCTTGGGGAAAGGGAGGTTTGATGCTAGCGGACAGAACAAAAGCCGATAGGGAAGAAGCGCGTCGAAAAGCCTAGCTAAGCAACCAAGGAAATCTGAGGTTTTCCCTTTACCTTAAACGACAATGACAACCTCTCGTAAAATTACTGCACCAAAATCCTTGAGGATCGACCAAGGCGAAGCGAGCCGAAAAAGCAAAGTCTCAACTTGTCCAGATCGGATCACCGTTGTCATCTGACGCATAATCAATCGCATTTCTCAAAGTTGTATCGACATTCTTGCTTTGAGCAAGGCGACCCTGGAGCACGTCTTGAACGCAAAACCAACCAGCTTCCAACGCATCATCACCGGCTATTGGTTCGCCTTCTATCCACTCACACAATACGGGGGTCATGGTGTATTGAACAGTCATGTCTGGATCGTTCGGGTGGTGCGTTAGATGGAGTGTCTTTAGGGCAATGGCCGGGCGCGCAATGACCCCTGTTTCTTCGAACAGTTCTCTGGTTGCGGCAGCTCGACTAGACTCCGCGCCATTCAGTTTGCCTCCTGGGAAACCCCATTTTCCTCGATCCGGGGGATTTTGTCGCCTCACGAGTAGAACCTTTTCGGAGCGAACGACCACAGCCAACGCTGATGCGATCGGTAGATTGCCAGCTAGCGGGTCTGGGGAGGACATGATGATCTACTTTCAGGCGGTTTCGAGTTGTGAAACGGGCTTGAGTTCTTTCGATGCAATGTCTCGAAGACAATCACGTAGAGCCAACGCAGCAGGTGACGCCCGATCTGAAACAAACAACCTCACCTCAATTGGATCTGTTTCAGGTAGACCACAATCCAGCGGCAGGGTCTGCACCTCCGGCGAAACGCGGTATAGGGTCCTGGAAGTCAGTCCCTGTTTTGCCGCGATTGCTGACCAAATCCCAGCTAGGCTTGGTGTTGTCAAAACCACGCGCCAATGCCGCTGTGCCTGTTCCAGAGCCTTAAGAGTATTTGTTCGAAAAAGGCAGGGATGATCATATAGAACTAGAGGTATTTTCCGGTCTTCCAGAAGCGAGGAGATATCGCCTTTGGGTGCAATCCACCGCGTTTGCATCTCTCCTACTAGTTCACCATGGCCCTTTGAGCCTGCAGGAAAGAATGCGATCGCGACATCGATCCGTCCAGAGTACACGTCTTCCTCAAGAGCGAAGTTCCTTCCAGCTCGAACGTCGACGTGTACGTTTTCATGCTGTTTAGTGAACATCGATACCGTCTTAGGCAAGATGACGTCAAAGAAGTCCTGAGGCAGGCCAAGTTTAACGCAGGTCTCGCCCTCGCCAACACCCATTGCGATGACAGCCTCATCATTCAATGCGATTATCTTCCGTGCGTATGAAAGCAGCTGCTCGCCAGCTTCGGTGGGCACCAGACCACGACCGTGGCGGGTGAATAGAGACTTCCCGGCCCTGTCTTCCAATTTCTTAATGTGCATGCTGATTGCTGACTGAGAACGTCCCAACTCAGACGCGGCCCGGGTGAAGCTTCCAAGCTCCGCGCCCACAACCATTGTTCGCAGTGCATCAATGTCAAAATTCCTAATCATCTCTTTCGTTTTTCGAAACTATCACACCATAGATATTTGATAAACGAATTCTTGGGCGATGTCTAGGATCCAAGTATGGCCCATACCCGAAGCCTTCTAACCTCAGCTATTTCCACGGCGAGCCCTCAGAGCATCGCGCTTGCTCGCCTTACAAGACTTTCCAGCAGTCATCTCGCCGACGGTTGCGCAACTTGCGACGTGACTATTGATGGTTTCACTGTCTCACTGGAGCCTGCGGACCCCTCGATGCGATGTTCCGGACGTCTTTTTGTAGCAGCATCTGTGCATGGAACTCATTGGCTGGATAGCACTATTCGCTCGGCCGCCTCAGGCGACGTCGTCATGGTGCCGTTCTTCATTCCTGAGTTG
Source organism: uncultured Parvularcula sp. (assembly GCA_937919225.1). GTDB lineage: Bacteria > Pseudomonadota > Alphaproteobacteria > Caulobacterales > Parvularculaceae > Parvularcula. Next base: position 343 of record CALFRH010000165.1, on the reverse strand, counting down.
AAGTGTTCTGACCTCAAAATGCTTGAAGAAGCTGGGGCAGGGGGGCTCTTGATGCTTTCAAACAAGTTGCCCCAGTTTTCGCTGAAGGCAGTTCGCCTACCCATTTTTGGTCTACGCAACAACCGAACCAATGAAGAGCTAGCTCAATTCGGTGCGCCTCACACTGATACATCGAACCCGCCCTGTCTCGATCGACGCTTCGTGGTGGCTGACGCCGATGGGATCATTGTCGTACCAGGCAGTAGGATTGATGAGGTCACACGCGCAGCACTGCTGGTCAGGGAGCTAGAGAACAAAGTCTTTGGCGCTATGTGTTTTGGTAGGTCATTACGCGCGCAAACCG
>CALFRH010000164.1 GCA_937919225.1 uncultured Parvularcula sp. | reverse complement strand
ATCCGGGGCAGCCACATAAAGAGCCGTGTAAATCGGTTGCGAAATAGCCGCCAACAGCAGGAGGAGAGCGACAATAGTGACGGTACGGCTGTGGGTAAGATCCATCATAATTTCCTTTGGTGTGGCCCGGCTGATTTTGTTTATTCGGCTACATTGTGAGGGAGGTTACGACAAAAGGGCTCGGGATGGAAATTAGGCGCTACAGGCACGTTGCACTCCCAAACGCCTTATGGACCCGACCGCGCCCCCTCCTCGAACGCGAACTGCGGCACCCAGGCTCGGCCCAGCCGGTTCTGGGCATCATCGATTTTCTCTGCCTGCGGTGCATTTTGAAGTTTGGTGAGGGCTTCGTCAATACGAGTGTCGAAGGAGACCCTATTCATCGCCGCAAGGGCCGCGCGATAGGTGCCGTACCCGCCATCGGCGGCGCCAGTGTAGACCGGGTCCATCTTCGTTGCGCGGGTGGCCGCCATGATGGCGTCCCAAGTGGCAAGCGGGTCCCCTTCCTCCGTCAACACCATATGCAGCGGCGCGGCGGCAAAGGACGTGTCCGCCCCGGGGGCCAGAACACGTCCCACCATGTACGGGGTCATCCACCGTAACCGTCGTCGGGCGCGGGAATGGCCGCGGGCAGCCTCCTGCGCCAGGATCATGGCCATGAAATCCTGTTGCCAAGGCTTGATCGCAAGGGGATCGCGCCCGCGATGATCTAGGAAATAGCCCAGCGGCACTTCTCTGTTCTGGCGCTTCGCCATTTCGTTGGTGCCTGGGCCGAGGTCTGAAAGATTATTACTCAAGAGGCGGACAAAATAATCCTTTAGGGGATCATCATCCGGCAGGATCCAAGCGGCGTTCCCAATGGTGCGTAAACTCCACGCCGTCGTCCGCAGCTGATAGGCATGGGTGACAAGGCCCCTCTCCCGCCGCAGCTCGGGCCACAGGCCACTCACCGCAAAGGCCGCCTCATGGGCCAGCGCCCGGGCATAAACCGCCTCCCCCGTGGCGAGATAGGCGGGGTACGCCAACCCCGGACGATGGGGCAGATCCACCGTCCATCCGCCTGCGGCATTCTCGAACAGGGCCGCCATCCCATCCCCGCCTCGCGGGTCGGCCCAAAAATCGGTGTGCCGCCGGTCAACCCGTATGGGGACGCCTTTCTCATCATCAGCAAAGTGCCAGGGGATGGTAAGGCCAATATCCGCCGCCCGGAGCATCGCCGCCTTCGCGTCCTTGTCCTGGGAGAGGGCCCAGGCAGCTGCCCAGCCGGTGACCGGCCCAATCTCATACCGCCCGCCGCTCGTCGGCATATAGGGGATAAGAGGCGCGTGGGTACCCGGACGAACAGGCGCACCGTCCCGCGCGATGGAGCGGGCCGCGATAGGCTGATCCACGGCCAGGGGCGGTAAGGCATGATGCGCGATCAGTCCGGCAGGATCGTGGAGGACCCGGTACGCAGGCTCTCCGCCCGCCGGTAACAGAAGGGTCCAACCACTATTGCGATAGTGTCCCTTGATCGTCTCGGTAAAGAGGGATCGGTCGCCATCACTGACTGTCACACTATAGGTCAGCGTTCGCGGCAGGGGCGAAAAGGTCTTATGGTTCTCAAAGGTCAGACGCACACGGCCGACACCTTGGGCATCCATGCGCATATCCGCCCGGAGGGTGAGGAGAGGTCCCAAAGGCGCCTTGCCCAATCGTTCCGTCACCAAAGGGCCATCAAGCCAAACAGGGGCGCCCTTTAGCAAGTCCCCCAAAGCGACGTCATGGATGGTGACCTCGTCCTCACCCAACATGCCCTCCACCCGTACCCGGATGGTATTGAGCGAGCTAAGGGATGGGGCGGCTTGCCCCTCTTCAAAGACTTTCCCGAGCAAGAGATGGCCTTGGGCCCGCCGACCCGTTTTAGGGGGTACACGCAAGGTCATCACACCGTGGCGGGCTGAGCCATCCTGGTGAGTGGCCTTCACATCAAGCTGTGCAGGCGCCACCCGGTCGCCCACCATGGCGGCAAGGGACTCCCCCGCAGGCACCGCGCCTTTCGCAAAGCTCTGCCCAAAACTGACATAGGGGCTGCCGTCACCCACCTTTTCCAACGCAAAGCGCGCCACCGCCTCCTCCGGCGCCGCATCAAAGCGCGGGCCGTAGAGGAACCCGCCCCCTTTGTTCACGGAAGGGATGGGAGATGAGGCCGGCAAGGGTGGGCCCGTCTTCGGCCGAAAGCTCCCCGCCCCCCTCGTCTCCTCTTTATTGCGATAGATCAGATCAATCCCATCGCCCGCATTGCGTAAAATCCGGGTTCGTGGCTTTTCAGTCACGAAGCGGTTTTTTTCGATGCTAAGAATACCACCAGTGCCGCCCCGACTGGTATCATAATTAAACAGGGTCGCCTGGCTAGCACTCCGTCGCCGGATAATGTCGTTGTCAATAATCTCAACAAAGCCCCCCTTGGTGACATCCACCACATAGGATGTCCGCCCTTCCCCATCGTCAAAGCGGTTGCTCTTTACAATCGTTTCAAACGCCAGACTTTTAATGTGATGGCCCACCTTGGTGCCTAAAAAGACCGAGCCGGTCACGGTGAGCTTTTTGCCATGGGAGAGATAAATCCCGTGGGAGTAGCCATCGCCATGGCCATTGCGCTCAAACAGGGACGCGTGGACCTCAACGCTCCCGCCCTTATCCCCGGTGGCAAGGATACCGTTCTCATTCTCGCGGAAGGTGCAATTTTCAACAAGAAGCGTGAAACCCTCAAACCGCACCCCCGCGCCATTTTTGTCTGGGGATCTCGCGCCCTCAAACACAATATTCCGTAAGGTGACGGCTGTTCCACTCAAGGGTACAAGCAGCCCCTTTGCCACCCCGTTCGGCGCGACCAGCTTAACGCCGCCCCGCCCCTCTAGCGTCAAATCATGGGGCAGGCGGACGTCCACCGCCTCATAGGTTCCCGCCTTCAAAACGAGGACATCGCCAGATTGGCTGGCCTTCACCGCGGCGGCGATGCTGTCATACCCCCCTTCGCCGACGACCAACTCCGCCGCCAAACCTCGAGTGATCGCGACCACCGTCAGAATAAAGACGAACAGGCAGGTACGCACAGGACTCATCGGTTCAGCTGTCGCTCCCATGCAATGGCGGAACGGGCCATTTCGTCTAAATTGTCATGCTGGGGCCTCCAGTCGAGGAGATCGAGGATCCGCCGATTGTCCGAGACCAGGGCCGGCGCATCCCCCGCCCGGCGCGGCGCAATGGTAACGGGCAGGTCTTGGCCCGTCACACGCTCCACCGCGGCGATCACTTCTTTGACAGACGACCCCCGGCCATAGCCGCAATTGAGGGTCACCTGCCCAGGATGGGTCAAGACATGCTCAATCGCCAACAGATGCGCCATGGCCAGATCCGACACATGGATATAGTCGCGGACACAGGTCCCATCCGGCGTGTCATAATCATCTCCAAAAAGAGAGAGACTTTCCCGCTGCCCCAATGCGGTTTGGGACGCCACCTTGATCAGGTGCGTCGCGTCGGGCGTGGACTGGCCCGTCCGGCCCTTGGGGTCCGCGCCCGCCACATTGAAGTACCGCAGAATGGCCGCACTCAAGCCATGGGCCGCGCCAATGTCTCGGATCATCGCCTCGGTCATGAGCTTTGATTGACCGTAGGGAGATAATGGCGCCTTAGACGCCCCCTCGTCCAACGGCGCGCCATCGGGCCGGGGCTCGTAAACCGCCGCCGTTGACGAGAACAGGACAGCTCTGGTGCCCTTTTCAACCATCCGGGCCAATAGCTCGAGGGTAGCACCCGTATTCTGGCGATAATATTTGATGGGATCACTGACAGACTCGGGCACCACAATCCGCCCCGCAAAATGCATGACCGCACTGATACGCTTATCGCTTAGGAGCTTATCGAGGAGGTCCCCATCGGCAATGCTGCCTTCCACGAACTCAGCGCCCGGGGGCACGCTCGCCGCCCGGCCGGTGGAAAGGTCATCCAGGACCACGATATTGTGACCCGCATCCACCGCGGCCCAGGCCACGTGACTGCCAATATACCCTGCCCCGCCGGTGATGAGAAATGTCTCTGTCGTGGTCACGATGGCGTCTCCTCCTGTCCTATCGCCCTATTCGGCCCTCTCGCGCGGTCATAGGACGCTTCTTCTACCATACAAATCGTGTGCACCCGCTTTCTCGCGTTGAAATTGTGCGCCGAACCTGCTTTTCCTGCCCTCAGAGAATGATAACGCTCCGTTGATAAAGGATATGTCATGAGCCAGACGCCTGACCGCATTACGATTTTGGCCCGCGAGTTTACCGCGGCGGCCCTTGAGTTCCACCGCGGGAAAATGGCCGAAAAGGGCTATGTGATGGAGGGGTCGATCACCTCCCGGCACTTCCAAATGATTGAAGGGGGCGAAGCGCCCACCGACCTGTTCGATGGCCAGCCTCTCTTCGCGGTCACGTTCCGCAAAAAAGACGAGGTCTAACCCCCCATGACCGGCGCGACAGGGTGGCAGACGGTGAAGGCCCCGGCGGATGCAGTGGCCCTCCTCACCACCCGATATCAAGAAAGCGCCGACGCCTTAAGAGCGGCTTTTAAGGCCTATGTGGACGCGGGGGTGCCCCCGTCCCCGGGACAGCATTATCCGTATCCCGCCCTCCGGGTCACCTATGACCCTAAAGGGGCGGTCCCGCCCCTTTCCTCAGCCTTTGGGAAGTTCGATGCCCCCGGCACCTACATCACCGATGTGGCACGCCCGGCCCTTTTTGCCGACTACCTCACCGAACAGCTATCCCTTCTGATTGATCGATATGATGTCGAGATCGCCGTGGGGTGGTCCGACGACAACATTCCCTACCCTTACATTTTGGACAGTGCGAAGGGGGTGGATGCCGAGGCAAAGCCGCCGTCCGAGTTGGCGCATCTCTTTCCAACACCGGACCTTGCCACCATCAACGATGCCATCGCCGATGGCGATCATGTCACCGCCTCCTCCATGGCGGGCGCAGGGGACGGAAGCCAAGCGCTATCGCTCTTCGGCGCCCTGAGGACGGATTACTCCCTCCAGCGGCTAAAGCACTATACCGGCACAAGTCCCGAAGACTTCCAGCAATTTATTCTGTTTACAAACTACCAACGCTATATGGATGAGTTTGTGGATATTGGCATTGCGAAACTCAAAGACGGGTCGGGCTATACCGAGTTTGTGGCGCCGGGCGATGTCCGGGTTACTGCGGACACTGACGGGGCGGAGGGCACCGTCCAGCAAAGCCCCTGGCGACGGTTTCAAATGCCCGCCTACCATTTGAAGGCGCCGGGCGGCTGCGGCATTACATTGGTCAATATTGGTGTTGGACCATCCAACGCAAAGACGATTACGGACCATTTAGCGGTCCTCCGCCCCCAATGCTGGTTGATGGTGGGCCATTGCGGCGGCCTCAGGCACTCTCAACGGCTTGGGGACTATGTTCTCGCCCACGCCTATCTGCGTCGGGACAAAGTGTTAGATGGCGTTCTGCCCACCGAGGTGCCAATCCCGCCCATTGCGGAAATTCAGCAGGCCCTGTTTGAGGCAGCAGCCACCGTCACAGGCGAGAAGAATAAAGTCCTCAAAAAACGCCTGCGGACAGGCACTGTTGTGACCCATGCTGACCGAAACTGGGAAATCCGCTTCCAAGAGGAGGCCCGGGTTCTCGACAAAGCCCGCGCCATTGGCATCGATATGGAAAGCGCCACCATCGCGGCGAACGGTTATCGCTTCCGTGTGCCTTACGGCACCCTCCTCTGCGTGTCGGACAAACCGCTCCATGGGGAGATCAAACTGCCGGGCGCAGCCAACCGGTTTTACGAACGAGCGATTGCTGAACATATGAAGATCGGTATCGAGGCGTTGGAGGTTTTCCGCCGGGACGGGGCCGCCTCTCTCCACTCACGCAAACTGCGCAGCTTTGACGAGCCGCCCTTCCGGTAGGCTGCCGCCCGCGCTAGGATGATGAAAGATATTGAGGAGCCCATCATGGCCAGCATCCGTTCCGCCTTACTGCTCACCGGCCTTTTGGGCCTCACCGCCTGCGCCACCGCGTCAAAGATGACCATCGCCGACCGGCTTCAAGAGCTTGGCCTGTCCGAAGATCGCGCCGAATGCATGGCCGATGAGTTGGACGATCGCCTTGATGATCGCGAATTGTCAGAGTTCGCAGACTTCACCGTCACGATCACCAAGGAACGGGGCACAGGCGTGCTTGCCGCCCTGCGGGAAATCGACAATCCCCGCATTGCCGGCGCTGTCGCTGGCTCCGGCGTGGCCTGCGTTCTGCCGCGATAGGCCGTGCTCACTTCTTTAGAGCCCACCACCCTGCCGTCGGGAGATACCGTTCCCCTGTCAGGCGGCATGGCGCACCGCTTTCGCCCCCTTCTCGACCAAGTCGTACAGTCAATCGATGAAGGGGCCGATTTGGGCCTAGGCCTATCGGTGATCATTGATGGCGAGCCGGTCGTGGACCTGCGCGCGGGTTGGCGTGACCGCAAAAAAGCGGACGCCTTCGATGATACGTTAGTATGCGTCTATTCTTGCGGCAAGGCGATCCTTGGCACCCTTATCATGGTCGCGGTGGAGAAGGGACAGCTGGACTATGACACCCCCGTCGCCACCTATTGGCCTGAATTCGCCGCCCACGGCAAAGAAGCCATCACCCTTGCGGACGCCCTCTCCCATCAAGGTGGGTTAGCAGCGTTTACGGAAGAAATAGACCCTGCCCTATGGCTCGATTGGGACGGGCTCTGCGCGGCGCTTGCCGATATGGCGCCCCTATGGCCGCCGGGCACGGATCAGGGCTACCACCCCCAGACCGTTGGCTATATTGGCGGAGAGGTCCTCCGCCGGGTGACAGGAAAGACGGTGGGTGAGCATCTCCGCGCCCTGGGTCTCGACGTTCATTGCGGCGTTGGTGAAGCCCTCCGCCCACGGACGGGACCGATGATGAAACCACCCGCCGCGCCAGACCTCGGTGACCTCACCCCGCTTAAGGGTGCGGCGTTCCTCTCTAAATGGTCGTCCGCGGCAGGGGTCTCGCGGGAGGCATGGGCCGCCGCCGAGATCCCCGCCTCGAACATGCATGCCACCGCGCACGGTCTTGCCACCATTATGCAAGCCTATACCACAGAACGGCTCGGCGGCGACATGACCATCAGTGAACATGTGCGAGCGACCGCCATGGCGGAACGGACGTGCCGGGAGGATTTGGTACTCCCCTTCACGCTTTCCTGGGGAACGGGTGTTATGCGTAATCGAGAGGGGCAGCTCGGCCCTAGCGCCACCGCCATTGGCCATTATGGCTTTGGCGGCGCCTGCGTGTTGGCGGACCCGGCTCACCGCCTTTCTTTTGCCTTTGTGCCTAATAAGATGAGCCCCGCCCTCGTCGCGGACCCACGGGTGACGGGATTGTTGGAGACGCTTTATGACCTTCTCTAAGGATCGCACAATGCGAAAATCTGTTCTCCCCCTTTTAGCGAGCCTCGCCCTCCTCAACGCACCGGCAATGGCGGCGGCATTCCCCGCGCCTCTCGACAGTGCGCTGAGCGACGCCGAAACCACGCCAAAGCTACGCCTCTCCTATTCCATGCGGTATGAAGCGCCGGGCGAGGCACCCGTCACCTTGCGGTTTGATGCGCAAACGCGCTATTGGTCCGTGGTGGAGGGAGACCCAGGTGCCCTGTCCAAAAACGCGCGGGAGAAGCTAAACAATATCAAAAAGTCCGAGTCGGTGCCAGGCGGCCTTCTTTATGCGGATTTCCGAAAGTATCTCCGTGCGGTGGAGGCCCTTGAAGAAACAGAGACGCAGCACATTTATCGCTTCCTCCCCCCCGAAGCCGAAGGTGAAGACGCCGCCGACGACGCAGAGGAGGTGATGCGTGCACGCCTTTATGTGGACAAGGCGGATGGCAAGCTGGCGCGTTATGAAGTGGTGGGGCTCAAACCCTTTAAACCCCTTCCCGTCGCCAAAATGGAAGAGTTCGTGGTGGAGCAGGACTTTGAGCGCCTTGAGGAAAATGGCGAGAAAAATGGTCCGGCGGTTCTCGTCCGGCTTCGGTCCCGGCAAAAGGGCGAGCGTTTCTTCCGGAAGGTGGACACAGACTTCACCGCTCATTTTTTTGACTTTGAGCGGGTGGAGTAGCCTCTCCACATCGTCATCCCGGTTTGCCTGAAAGGCAAGACCGGGATCCATAAGCTTGGGTGAATGGGTTTGTACACCATGCTGACATCTCCACAGTATGGATCCCGGTCTTCTGCCTACGGCAGAAACCGGGATGACAGAATTAACTTACTGATCGGCATCGTTTCCCGACCATCCACTGATGTCTTTGATTGACTTCACCATCGGGCACTCCAATCTATCATGATGAAACCAATCCTCCTCACTGCCCTTACCGCCGTCCTCGCCTTACTTGCCCTGTGGAGTGCGCCTCAGAAGGATGCCGCCTACCAACCGACCGCAGAAGAGATCGCCACGGCCCAGGCGTACCTGGCGGAGCATCTCATCCCCCTGCCAATGGCTTGGGAGTGGCATGAAACCCAATTCGGTAATAAGGCTCATATTCGGTGGGGGGTGAGCGGGCCGGATGATGCGCCCACTCTTCTTTATATTCCTGGTTATACGAACACTATAGAGATGTATACGGCCTTTTATGATCGTTGGTGGAAGGCGGGCTATCGCGTTGCCGCGGCGGACCTGCCCGGCCAAGGGGGGTCAGTCCGGCGGGTGGCCTTCCCCCAACGGGCCTGGAGTTCGGATTTTGGCGATTATGGCGATGCCGTCGCCGCCCTCGTTAATGACGTCCGTACAAAGACAAAAGGTCCCCTTATCCTCGTCGGGGAGAGTTTCGGCGGTCACGCCGCGCTGCGCGCAGCCGCTGACCATGATTTGCCGCTGGACGCTCTGGTCCTATTGGTTCCCGCCCTTGAGGTCACAGCGGGAGACTTCCCTCGGGCCCTCGCCCTTGGGATGACGGGCACAGCAACCAGCTTAGGGTACGGCCACCGCTACGCCCCAGGCCAGGGGCCCTGGCGCCTTCATTGGCCTGTGCCCTCTCAAGAGGAATATGGCTGCGCCACCAGGCCAGACCGTGTACGGCTAAAAGAGGCCTTCTTTGTTCTTAATAAAGACTTTCATGTGGGCGGCCCCACCCATGGCTGGCTCGCGGGCCTAGAGCGGTCAGGGAAACGCCTCGCAACAGACAACACCTTATCAGATATCTCATTCCCTGTCCGGATTATTGAAGCCGAGAACGACCGCATTGTCCTGCCCGGTCGCTTTGGCCCAACGTGCGAAAAAATGAGAGATTGTGAAGTGATCCCCTTACCGGATACCGAACATTGCCTCCTCTTCGAAGCGGATGACCGTGTCGCGCCGATATTTACGATGGTGGAAGGACTGATTGAGGAAGGGGCGGAGTAAAGTCTCCCTAAAGACTGTTACACAAATCCGCCTTTTCTTGTCTTAAATCTCGTGCGCCGGGGATTCTAGCCAGGGTTGCTTCTCTTACCAAGAAGCAGGCGGACTCAAGGTCCTGCTCCTCCTCAAATAAAGCGGTCGCCAACTCAAACTGGGCAGACGGAATCCCAGCGCAAAAAGTGATATCTGCCACGGGAATCATGCCCGCATCCTTCACATAAATCATCTGGGTAGAGTTTATTTGATAAGACGTCGTCGCGGCACGGCGCAACCACTCCCGCCTTACGTCCGCCGGCAGGTCCTCACGTCGCGATAGCTCAAGGGCCGTTTTGGCCCGTAGCTTAGGGGGAAAGTCCTCTTGGGCCCACAGATCCATGAGGTTGCCGGTTGAGCCCCTTATGGCTTCCAACCGGCCCAATTTGCACGATGTTTTGGATTGCAACAGCTCTAGAGCTGAACACCCTGGCGCCAATAAACAAACCGCCAAATATAGGAAAATTCTCATCACGCGCCCCCTTCAACATCTATCCTCTGCGCGTATTGCACAAAATTTAGCGCCGTTTGACAAGGCGGGGGCATCGGCCGGTGACGCAGAAAAAAAGGTCTCACGGGCCCGTCCACCGCGTGAGACCTCTTAATTGTCGAGGGGCGTTACGCCTTCGCCAGATTTTCCTCAGCAAACGACCAGTTCACGAGGCTGTCGAGGAATACATCAATATACCCCGGACGCTTATTTTGGTAATCGAGATAGTAGGCGTGCTCCCACACATCCATGGTGATGAGCGGCGTGACACCATCCGTTAGCGGTGTTTCCGCATTCGCTGTCTTGCGTACTTCGAGCTTGCCATTATTGGACACAAGCCACGCCCAGCCTGAGCCAAATTGAGTTTTCCCCGCTGTGGCAAAGGCTTCCTTGAAGGCATCATAACTGCCGAAGCTGTCATCAATGGCTTTCGCAATCGCGGAGCCCGCCGCAGGTGCCCCGCCCCCATTAGGGGCCATGGAGTGCCAATAGAATGTGTGGTTCCAGATTTGGGCGGCATTGTTGAAGATACCCGCTTCACCCGCTTTGGCTGATGCGTGTACGATGGTTTCCAAATCGGCGTCCGCGTGGGGGGTGCCGTCGATCAACCCGTTGAGATTGTCGACATAGGCCTGATGGTGCTTGCCATAGTGATAATCCAAGGTCTCTGAAGAAATATGTGGGGCCAGCGCATCGCGGGCATAGGGCAGAGCCGGCAAACTGATAGTCATTATTAATAACCTCTTTCTAGGGGGTGTCGGTGTGGCGGAACCTAGTCGCCGCGCCCGGGAGGTCAACGCGACACCGCATCAAAGTTTTAAGAATACGCCCAAAGGGGCTAGCATCATATAAAGAAATCTTTATATGATTTCTGAAATCAATGAGGTCGCTATGACTGTCTCCACTGCCCTGTCTCCTGAACACCGCGCCAACCGGGCCCAGGCGCTCAAAAAAGCCCTAAGCGAACGCATTCTCGTCCTTGATGGCGCCGCGGGGACGATGATCCAACGACACAAGCTGGATGAGGCCGCCTATCGCGGCGAGCGCTTTGCCGACTGGGGACAGGATGTCGCAGGCAATAATGACCTGCTCAACCTCACCCAGCCGCAGATCATCAAAGAGATGCATGCCCAATATCTGGCCGCTGGCGCGGATATCGTAGAGACCAACACCTTCTCCTCCACCACCATCGCGCAGGCCGACTACGCCATGGAAGAGTTGGTGTGGGAACTGAACGTTGAGGGTGCCCGCCTCGCACGGGAAGCGGCGGACGACGCCTCAACACCGGAGAAACCTCGCTTTGTCGCCGGCGCCATCGGCCCCACCAACCGCACCGCGTCCATCAGTCCTGATGTGAATGACCCCGGCGCCCGAAACACAAGCTTTGAGGAACTCGCATCCGCCTATAAAAATGCCGCCAAGGCTTTAATTGAAGGCGGGGTTGATACACTCCTTATCGAAACGATTTTCGATACGCTCAATGCCAAGGCCGCAACGTTCGGGCTTGAAGAACTGTTTGATGAGTTAGGCTATCGCGTTCCTCTTATGCTGTCCGTGACCATCACAGATCAATCAGGACGCACCTTATCGGGACAAACGACGGCGGCCTTTTGGAACTCCATGCGTCATGTGGCGCCCCTATCGGTTGGGGTGAACTGCGCACTGGGCCCAGACCTGATGCGCCCCTATGTGGCAGAACTCTCGAACATCGCTGAGAGCTTTACCTCAGCCTACCCCAATGCGGGCTTGCCCAACGCCTTTGGTGAATATGATGAAACGCCCGAAAGCATGACCGTACACATGCAAGAATGGGCAGAGTCAGGCCTTCTCAATATTATTGGTGGCTGCTGCGGGACCACCCCCGATCACATTGCCGCGTTTGCCAAAGCCGTGGACGGATTGCCCCCTCGTCAACCCGCCACCCCCGACCGCGCCATGCGTCTGTCTGGCCTTGAGCCTATGGTGATGCGGGGATAACGCGCCCCGCCCCACCTTCGGGATTAAAGATCAGCCTGGGCGATTGCTTCGTTCACCGTCATAATGGGCTTGCCAAGGCTTTCAGCCACCGCCTCATTAGTAACGTGGCCATTCCATACATTCAGCCCACGGCCGAGATGTGCATTGTCGCTGAGGGCTTGCTGCCACCCCTTATCGGCAATCGCCAAGCCGTGGGGCAAAGTAACATTATTGAGGGCGTAGGTGGACGTCCGGGCCACCGCACCTGGCATATTCGCGACGCAATAGTGAACAATGTCATCCACCACATAGGTCGGATCATCATGGGTTGTGGGCTTTGAGGTTTCAAAACACCCGCCCTGGTCAATAGCAACATCAACGAGAACTGCGCCCGACTGCATCGTGCCGAGCCCCTCGCGGGAGATGAGCTTTGGCGCCGTCGCCCCGGGGATAAGCACCGCCCCGACCACCAAATCAGCGGTGGCAATTTCCTCCGCCAGCGCCGCTTTCGTGGAGAATAAGACCGTCGCGCGGCCATCGAAATGCGCTTCTAACCGTTCAAGGACATTTACATCGCGATCAAGGATCGTGACATCTGCGTGCAGGCCTGTGGCCATCTGGGCGGCATTAAAGCCAACAACGCCGCCGCCAATAACCACAACCTTCGCCGGCCGCACCCCCGGCACCCCGCCAAGGAGGACGCCCCGCCCCCCTTGCGCCTTCTCAAGGGCCTTGGCACCGGCCTGAATAGACAAACGCCCCGCCACCTGGCTCATGGGCTTGAGCAGCGGCAGGCCGCCTGTAGCGTCCGTCACCGTTTCGTAAGCAATACAGGTCGCCTTAGACGCGATAAGATCATCGGTTTGCTGAGGGTCAGGGGCCAGGTGCAAATAAGTGTACAGAATATGGTCGGGCCGTAGACGTGCCCGTTCCACCGGCTGAGGCTCTTTCACTTTTACGATCAACTCTGCTTGATCGAATACGGCACTGGCGTCCGGCGCGATAGAGGCCCCCGCCGCCACATAAGCATCATCGGCCGCCCCAATCCCACGACCCGCCCCCGATACAACCACTACACCCTGACCATGAGCAACGAACTCACAGCCGCTCTCCGGCGTCAGCCCGACGCGATATTCGTGGTTCTTGATTTCCTTGGGTACACCAACGCGCATCGGATGATCCTCTCTAACGGTTTTTGTCTCATTCCGCTCGGGATCATAACGCAGAGCCAGCCCTCTATTTTCTCAAAAATCATCGAAGAAACAGCATTTTTTCGTAACATATCCCATAATTTTTCTTTATGGTGGTATAATGTCCCACTCCGTTGATGAAATCGATCGAAAGATCCTAGAGGCGCTTCAGATCGACAGCCGACAGTCCATTGCCGATATCGCCGACAGCGTCGGCCTCTCCAAATCGGCCTGCCACCGACGGGTAAAGCTGTTGGAGGAGCACGGGATTATTGATCGGTACACCGCGGTCCTGAACGCTGCGGCCTTAGGCTATTCCCTCACCTTTGTGGTGGACGTGACCTTGCGGGCGCAAACCGACGACGTGATGACCGCCTTTGAGAATAGTGTGCGGCGCCTACCACAGGTGCTCGAATGCCAGCTTATGACAGGGCGGGATGACTATATTCTACGCGTGGTGGCCCAATCCGCCGAAGACTATGAGGCCACCCACCACCGGATTGCCCGCCTCCCTGGGGTGGAGACCATCCAGTCCAGCCTGTCGCTGCGGACGGTGAAGGCGTGGACGGGGCTTCCTGTTCGGCAGCCCTAATCGCCGAAAAAGCGTCACCCATCCGCAACAACGGGCCAAATTCAACCGCGCCGCGCGAACTCTCCCGCCCAACATTGTGTACATTGTACATTTGATATGCAGAATTCACGCATCGCCAACACTTTGGCGGTAAAAAAACATCAAAAAACAAAACACCTGTGAAGCATTTGGAGATGAAAATGGGGACGATCAAAGCACCTCGACATGGGCATCAGCGAAAGATCATGCGCGCGACCTGCGTATCGACATTGGCGTTGGTCGCGGCCTTGCCCGCGAACGCGCAGGACACAGACCTAGAGAGCGAAGAAGCGATTGAAGAAATTATCGTCCAAGGGCGGATTAACTTCTTCCGGCCTGAGGATCAATGCTCGGCCACGGGCTGCCCGCTTGCTATTGTCGATACTCCCCAAGCGGTGACAGTTCTTACGGAGGACCTCCTTGATGTGGCGGGGATTGACTCCGTCGGGATGGCGACACGGCTCATCCCGGGGGTGCTTTCCACCCTTGAAGGTCAAGGCGGCGCGCCCTCAGAAGTCTTCTCCCGCGGCTTCTTAAACGATACAAGAGAGGGATACAGATTAAATGGCGCCAGCTTTAGCCGTTTTCAAGAGCTGGATTTGGCTGGCGTTGAGCGAATTGAATCCGTTCGGGGCCCATCAGCTATCGTCTTTGGGCAGAACTCTTTTGGCGGCATCTTAAATATTGTCACAAAGAAACCCACCAACGACTTCCGGTATGGCGGGTCGGTCTCGGCGGGAACCTTTCAAAACTATCGGGTTGAGGGTGATGTATCCGGGTCCATTAGCGATTCGGTTCGCGGTCGCCTCACCGCAGCCTATACGGATGCCGATAGTTGGACAGATGGTGTTGAGAACCAAACCGTCGCTCTCTTCCCCACCTTGGAGGTCGACATTGGACAGGACACCCTGCTCACGCTCATTGGATTTTACCAGGAAACCGATGGGACCACCTATGGTGGACTAGGCCTCGGCCTTGATGCAGATGGAAACCTTGCAACACCCGGTGATATTGGCCTTGAGCCAGAGGTGTTCTTCGGTTTCGATGCGGCCGACAATATCGCCGAGCGCAAAGCAACCTATGTTGCCGCGAACATCGATCATCAGTTTAACGACGACCTCACGGGATCGCTAAATGTATCTTTCAATAGGCCCGATACTTACAGACAGGGAATCGTCACAACGGGTCAAATCGATTCTAGAGTTGAAGACCCATCAGTACTCGCCTTTGCGACAACGTTTGATGAGTATTTCGAAGTCTTTGAGGTGAATGCGGACCTTAACTGGACGTTCGATATGTTCGGCAATGAACAGCTGGTGTCCATTCGAGCCGAATATGAAGATCTGGAGAATGAGGAAACCCTAACGGGTGCTCTTTTCACTGCCACTGGCGGGCCGTTCTCTTTCTTCCCCTTTAACGCCTCCCTCAATCCTGGTCGGGTCGATCCCCTCAGCTTTGTCGCCAATAATCCGTTTACCGATGCTAGTCTCTTTTCGACGGAAAGCATTGAGGAGATTTCAATCGGCGGCCAAATCCTGCTCAAACCACTTGACCGCCTCACCGTCCTCGCCGGTGCGCGTTATGACAATATCTCGCGAGAAGTGAATATAACGGACTTTTTGCGGGACGACCCTCTTCCCCAAATATTCGACGTCGATAATGTCACGCCTCGGCTCGGATTGATCTTTGAACTGTTTGAAGGGGCTAACGTCTATTACAGTTTCTCCGAAGGGTTTAGCCTTCGCCTTGTTCAAGATACGTCGGGCGCTGTTCCGCAAGATCCCGAGACAGGCCAACAACATGAGGTTGGTTTCAAAGCCCTGTTCCTCGAAGATAAAGTCAGCTTCGGTATCAACTATTATTCGATTGAGCGGGACAATGTCGCTGTTCTGCAGGATATTCCCAATACCGTCTTTACACGGCTCGTAAACGGCCGCCGTCAAGAGCACCAAGGTGTAGAAGTCGAGTTCGTCGGGAGTCCGGTCTCCGGCCTCGATATCATTGCCACCTACTCCTATCTCGATGCCGAGATCACCCAAAATCTGGAAGATCCTGATTTGGTTGGCAATCGGGTTGACCGAAGCAATGATCATCTCGCATCCCTTTATGCCCAGTACGAAATCTTGAGCGGGCCCGTCGAGGGGCTGTTCCTGGGTGCTGGTATTACCTATACCGGCGAGGTGGTCGTGAATGACGAAAACTCTTTCATATTTGATCCCTACACCCTGGTCAGTGCGAACATTGGATATCCGATTACCGATGAAATCGTCATCAAAGTCTCGGGTCAGAACCTGACAGACGAAGAATATTTCGTAACGGATAACGGCTCATTGGATGAAGCGAACTTTTTCGGAATGCCGCGGTCGGTGACAGTGACCCTAAGCGCCGAGTTCTAGAGCATTCTAAGGCCTGTTGAGAATCAGCAAGGAACAGGTGTTTGCCACGGCTTGTCCGTGGCATCCATCGAGTGAAGCATCCAATTTTTGGTTCGGTGGGCCCCACGGACAAGCCGTGGGGAACGAAAAATGCCTAAATCTCAACAAGCCCTAGAACAGAATGTGGTCTACTTGAATCGCTTTCTCGTCCTTCGAGACGCGGCTCCTCAGGATGAGGAAGTGATTGGCCTAAAAGTAGTTTCCTCATGCTGAAGAGGGTCGACTGGGAAGGGCCCACTTCCCCCGAAACGGGGGAAGAAATCTCAGCAGCCCCAATGGTTCATTCCTCCCCCCATGCGCGGCGCGCCCGCCGACCTATCGGCAGTACCAATCGCGCAAGTCGTCGATTTTACAATAATCCAAAATGGAATCGAAGATGAAGATCGCCACGCCGAAAGTGACGATCCCGATGATCACCAATGAGATGATCTCCGCCCCAATCCTCAAGGATCGTCGCCGAAACGCGAAAACAATCCCGAAAAGACAAGAGGCCGTGGACATTATGAAGGAGGTCACGACGAAGAAGAGTATCGCAACGACAGCAGCTTCCAGAACGGTCAGATAAAAGACGTTATAAGCGGCAATCAAAACGCCGATTGACGCCGCAGCACATCCCAGAACAATTCGCACTAGCATGGCGTTAACGCCTCCATGCCCCACTACCAACAGCCCTGAAACGCCAGGGTAATCCACTTTATCATCAAATCTCCACCCCGTTGGGGATGGAGATTTGTCTCATCTGAACGCTTAAAGCCCAGTCCAACCGGTCACGAGGGGTGCCGTGGGACAAAACCCAGCGTCACTCGCCGCTCTAATTAGAGCAGCAATTGGCGAATACACCGCCCACAGAATCTTCGCATGTACACGGATCATGGCGATTAACATCGTATCGTTTCTTGCCTTTGCGGCCTTTTTTGGAAAGCGCCTCAGCGAGAATACCCATCTTCTCCACTTCTGCATCAATGCGTCGAATTTCGGTCGTGAGATCCGAGAACTCGTCTTCCGCATCTTCCCACCGAGATAGTAACGGGCCGCACTTACTGGTTTTATACCCGTTCATCTCCATACAACGGGAATAAGCCTTGCAGGTCGAGGTGACATTGCGGAACTGTGCGTCCACTTCCGCCTCAAATTGATTAAGGCGGTTCCGCAGCACATATGCGCGTTCAACGTCAGCCCGGCTGCTTTCGAAACCAGCAAACCCAGCGTTTCCACCAGTTCTATTCCCACCAGCTTGAGCCAAGGCCATACGGCTGGACCGAGATTTATCGCGCAAGAGTGTCAGCTGGGACTCAAGGCCTGCATTATCGCAAATGGCACTCGCCTCCGTATAGGGGCTGCTGGTTGAGCTAACGCAAGCAGATACGCCCAAAAGGCACAGTACTGAAAATAAGACTCTTTGCATGATATTCCCCTTATTGATCCATTGTGTTGCGGGCAGTGTCCGGTGGGCAGGGCTTCATCTCAACCCATGTTCGGCTTCTTCGATACCCCCCCGCGGTCGCTTCAGGTGTCGCCACGACAGGGCCAGCCAGCACGGCATTCCCTTCCAACACATCTGGGCCCTCAGCAACAGCGGTCGCGGCGGCTGACCGGGAGGATTGGTCGCGCATGACGACAATAGTCTCATCATCAGCAGCGGTACCAGCAAATCGAGAGCAAGTGTCTGTAACCGGATCACCATAAGAGACCCGTTCAGGCGCAGATCCTGTACCAGCGCACCCCATGGTCAAGCCAGCAGCGCCGAATGCGAGCGCCGTCAAAACTCTACTCGGTGTACAATACTTCAAGTTCATGGGCTCTCTCCTATGGCCCTGGATTGGGTCGGCACCCCTCGCCCACCATCTCCAAACGATCCCGATAGAAACTATTCAGCTCCAGCTCTTCTTTGACCCGTTGCCACCGGGCTGTGGGGCCAAGGGCGCCAAACAACTCGATAAGGCGTTGCGCTGGCCTATGGCCCTCATTCGCTGCCTCGCGCAGATAGGCATCGGCAATCGGCAAATTCTCGACCAGGCCGCAAAGCTGATAGCTCGATAACACCGTGCCCGTGCCATAAATCAACGCCAGATTGAACTTCGCATCGGTATTACCGCGCTCCGCTGCGGCTTTGAGAAGGCGCAAACCCGCATCGGTGTTCTGCACAACCCCAAGACCGGCAATATACATAATGCCCAGCGTGTTCATGGACTTCCGATCCGCATGCACCTGCGCGGCGCTACACATAAGATACACGGTCTCAATGGGGGTTAAGTCACCGGTTTCACTGAACCCAAACTCACGCTGGAAATCACGAATGGCCTGACGGGTCGCCGGTCCGTACTCACCATCGATCTCATCCTCATAATATCCCTTCGCGGATAAAGCCCGCTGGCGGGATTGAAGGTCAATAATAGCACCCCCCTCAGGGTTAGACGCATAACCGCGAGAGATCCGAGCGAGGCTCCCAATCGTGTACTCACACGTGAGGTTCAACGCCGCCAGACGCTTACCGGCCAAAACGGCATACTCAGATTGACATGGCCGTCCCACCGTAAGGGACCGATCAAATTTTTGCCGAGCGTTCCGAATACGCCCCATCGCCATGTCGGCCTCACCCCGATTGAAGTGATATTTTGACCGGTCATTGCAAGAAAGGGCTGACGCCCGCGCTTCGCACACACCAGACGCAGTATACGACACGCACTCATCGATATCGTCGGTTGGCGCCGGCAGCCCATCGTCAGAGGGGGTTCGGATATTTTGATCCGACATACCGCCCGGATTATTCCGATAGACTTGCGAAGATGATGACGGACGGCGAGATGACCGGCCACCGCGATCATCATAATCACGATCGCGATCACGACCCCAAATGTCGCCACTATCGTCGAACCATTCATTTGGCTCGAACCGCCTTAGCAGCTCCGCCAGCGATGGCACGTTAGATGAGACCCCCACAAGACCTGCACGGATAGCATCGTCAAACTCATCACACTGTTCATCGGTGAAATCGCCAATGCCAGCATCGCAGGGGTTTGTGCGTCCATCCCACTCGTCCAAGGATTCTTCGTAAGTGACGGTCGCCCGTTCCACATATTCTTTCTTCAACAACTCGATGAGGTCATTGAGATAAAGCCGCTCGCAATAGGCATCCTGCTCGCCGCCCCCATATTGGTTGGCAAGCGCCTCAAGTTCGCCATTGGCCTGTTGCCGCAGGGCATTTTCCCGCTCGGGGGTGAGTTGGTAGAAACGCGCCGTTTCCGCCCGCCACTCATAGGCCGAGGTCAACCCGCAAATCGATGCCATATGGAAGCTGCGATAGGCCAGTTCCTCCGCCTGCTTTTGGCGGGGCCAAATATAGTCGTTCGGCTCGGAGAAACGGAGCTTCGTCGTCATACGCTTAGCAATGCGAAAAGCGTCCTTACCCAAATAATACTGACCAAGGCGAACAAGACCTTGATCCCCATTAATCTGGTGCAGTTTGACGAACTGCTGATAAAGCTCCACATAATCCTGGGCCGGAATATTAAGGTCCTTATAGAGACGATATCCCTCAGGATGTCCGTTCGCCGCCGCCATGTAAAAGTGCATTGCCGCATCCGTCTTCCGCCGAATACGGTCCCGCTCGAACACACCGAGGAAAATATGGTCTGACGGATCGCCGATCAGCGAATTCGCCAAGGACAGAGAATCAATCTTCCGATCAATGACGTGCGCCTGACGGGTTTGCACTGTCCAATCGCGGAAAACCCGCTGATCAACGCGGATAAGGGTGTCAGTGGGCAGGGGCGAACTGGAAAGGCCGGTGACATCGCGATCAACCTGGCGCTGAGCGAAATCAAAGGTCGCCGACAGGATCCCTGCGACGACAACAAAAGCCAGAACGACGACGATAAGGAATAGGGATGCGGCCTGAAGGTAGTCAATAAACCCCTTCTTCTTATCGCCCCCTTGGTAGCCCTGACTTTGCTTGCTTTTCAGGACAACAGCCGTCGCCTCAGCCTCAGAAGACTTGACAGCTGCCTGTTACCGACTTCGCTGGCCCACAAACCGCACGGCATCCCCCTACTCAAGAAGCCTACGCTTAGGCTTATCATCGGGAAGCCAAGGCGCGCAACAAAAAGTTAACGTTTTGGAAAGGCCTTCGGGTGCGGCATGGGGGACCGTCTTGCCGCTTCCAAATGGACATGGTCTTGGATGACCTCAGACGGGAGTTTTGTCTTTCATTCTATTGCGATAGGCCTCGATAACCTCGTCAATCGGCGCGTCCATGACGATCTTTCCTTTGTCGAGCCATAGGCCTCGCTCGCACATCTCCCGCAAGGTGCCAGGCATATGGGTGGTCACGATGAGCGCCCCACTTTCCGCCATCAGCTTTGCCACCCGCTCACGGGATTTCCTCTGAAACGCAACATCGCCCGCCCCCAGGACCTCGTCCACCAGGGTCACGGGGCGACGCACGCTGGTGACAATGCCAAAGCCGACGCGGGTTTGCATCCCCGCAGAACATGCCCCCATCGGGGCGTGGGCGAATGCCTCCATTTCGGCAAACGCCAAAATCTCCTCCGCCATAGCGGGAATATCTTTGTAGGGAACATCGTACAGGGCAAGCGATAGGTTTATTGACTCAAGCACCGTGGCCACGGCTCTATTGCCCAGATTGGTTGAAAAGAGGCATGACGGCCTCCCCGCCACGCGGCAGACCCCCGCCGTGGGCCGATAAATGCCAGCGATCAGCCGCAACAGAGAGCTTTTGCCCGCCCCATTGTGCCCCACAAGGCCCACGCGCTCCCCCGCCCGAACGGTGAAAGACACCCTATCCAGGGCGCGGATGAAAGAGCGGCCCCGACGATGAAAGAGGGTTCCACCCACCGCTGACTCATGCGTTGAGGCGTCCTTCTTTTTAAAGGTGTGCACCGGCATGTTGAGCGCCACATCGTCAAGGTCGACCAATATGGGCGCCATATCACTTTGCGACGTCATCATAGGAAAGACACGATCCTCATGCGGAACCGAGCAAAAAGCACAATCCCAAGGGCCCAAAACACAACCATCATGGCAGCGCAAACAGCCCATGAGGTCTCATTGGGGGGCAGCCCCAACAGGGGATCTCTCAGAATATTCAATCCGTGGGCAAATGGGTTATACTGCACCAAGGCAAGCCGAATAGGGTCCCCTCCATCCGCATACCAAAAAACCGGCGTGGCAAAGAACGACACACGCATAACAGCCGAGACCGCGTGGGACAGATCCCGAACGATGGTCGTTGCGCAGGCAAGGACCAATGCCGCCCCCGCTAATGTCACCGACACAAGGACAATACCCGGCACAAGGAGCAAAAGCTGGGAGGTTAAGGTTCCTCCGCTCAGCAGATAAACGACACCCACCATGGGCAATTGCGCCATGAGGGTTTGCAAATTCATCATCACGGTGCGCAACACGTGCAAAAAGAGCGGTGTTGGAATGTTCCGGATAATGCTTGTTGAGCGCTGAAAGGCGCTGGTACCCGACACCAGCATCGCCTGCGCGAACTGAAAAAACACGATGCCACTAAAAACATAGAGGACATATTCCGGTCGGCCGCCGCCGAGAGACCGGTAGAAGACCGCCGAGATAATCCCCGCCCAAAGGCCCGGTATGATGCTGAGCCACAAGGGCCCCAACAGCGCCCGACGGTAGGGCAACATGGCATCCTGCCAGCCGAGGTTAAAGGCAAGCCGGAACCGCCTTGCCCCTTCGAGCACATCATGAACCGCGCCGCTTATCGAACGGTCTGGCGCCGGTTCAGAGAGGGGTATATTATCAAGGGAAGAAGCAGTCATGCGGCCAGCAGCATCCTTGCGTCGTTCGTTGGGTCTTTCTCGGTCGTATCGCAACGAAGCTGTGTCAAACCATGGGTCCCGGTCCCATGTCCACGGCTTTCTTGTCCATCGCGAGCCCGCCCTCACCGCAGCCTCTCCCCTCATGAAAAAGGGGCCCCGCAGGGCCCCAGGTTTCCGTCAATGAAACCGAGAAGAGCGCTTAGCGCTGACCCTTGACCTGGTTGATGATCCGACCAGGGGCGAGGCCATCCGCCTTCACAAAAGTATCCACAACGTCAGTGATGGATTCAAAGCTCACCTGGTGAGACGCCTCGGAAAGGCCGACCTGCTGCGCCAAAGACGTATCGGCAAGAATGCCCCGCATATTAAGACCATTGGCAGCAAAGTCTTGGCCAGAGGCCTCTTTGTTCACCGTATTGGTCGCCTCATAGAGATGGCGATCAAAGACCGACGCCATATGCAGATAGTTGCTCAACGAAACAGCGAGATTGCCCTTCGGCATCCCATAGTCAGCAATGTCGTAGCGCGTAATATAGGCCACGCCCGTATCGTCGAGGCCCGCAGAAATAAAGGCGTAGCGATAATTGAACGACGACACCGTGCGGGTGGGCGCATTGGTTTGGAACATCGCCACCATGTTAAGGCCGCGACAGCGCTTGGCTGACTTATCGCATGCCATCGGGGTTAGCTGGAACTTGATGCCATTTGGCGCCTTGGCCAGGATCACCTTCTGCCCATTGGGCAGGGTCGCGCCCTGATACTGCAACCCCATTTCCGCTAGAACGGGGATGATGGCCTCCGCATGAAGGCTCGATAAAAGCTGGCTTGGGTTAGAGACAGGCGTCTTTTGCCCCCCCAGCGAATTGCTTTGCGCCAGCGCTCCCGTGACGCCTAAAGCGCCGGAAAGTAGAAGTGTCGCTGCACCGGCAAAGAGTCTCTTGATCATTACGTCCCCATCCTCTTGGTTGCCTAACCCACCGCCCCGCGCGGCGTTCATCTTTTCTTTACCTTAAACATACGGGACGCGGTAGAGCAAACCGAAGAATTCCCGTGACGGCATCTTTTCCGTCACACCCGCCCAAGGAGCATACCCATGTCTAAGGCCTCCAAGGCCCCGCCGCACAGAGATGACGGCAAACCCCATCAACGCCGAGAGGGAAAGGGACCTGCGTCCGACCGCAAAGGGCCAGCGGATGGAGAACGGCGCCATGAGCGTCGGACCAAGCCTGGCCTCGCCTCCCGCGGGGCCGCCCTCGACATTCTGCGCCTCGTCCGCCGAGGGCGCAGCCTTGATGACGCGCTGGGGGCCTGTCGTTCCTTCGACATCCTGGAGGGGCCTGACCGGGGCCTTGCCCGCCATTTGGCCACCACGACCCTGCGGCGGCAGGGCAGCCTTGATGGCGTCGTGGAGCACTATTTGAACTCTCCCCTCAAGCCGGACCAGCACGAGCTGCGCGCCCTTCTCCGCCTTGCCGCCGCGCAGCTCACCTTAATGGATGTGGCGCCCCATGCTGCCGCCTCCACCGCAGTGGACCTTGCGCGAGAGCGGGGGGACACGGGCGGGTTTGCCAAGCTCGTCAACGCCCTTTGCCGCCGAATGGCCGAAACGGGGAAGGAGACCCTCTCTAAACAACCCCCGCGTGCTGACACCCCCGGATGGCTCTGGCGGCGGTGGGAACGCGCCTTTGGTCCGGCCACCACAAAAAAGATGGCCGACGCCCACCGGCAAGAGCCGCCCCTCGACATCACCCTAAAACCGGGCCTCGACCGGGCAGTGTGGGCAGAACAATTGGGCGCCATTCCCGTGGGGCCCCAAACCCTACGCCGTCGCGAGGGCGGCAAAGTCGAAGAACTGCCGGGCTATGAGGAGGGTGAATGGTGGGTGCAGGACGTGGCCGCCACCCTCCCCGCTCTTCTCGCCGGCGATGTCGCGGGAAAAACCGTTTACGATCTATGCGCCGCCCCCGGGGGGAAAACCCTTCAACTCGCCGCCGCGGGCGCTGAGGTTAAGTCTGTCGATATCTCGCCCATACGGACGAAACGACTGTTTGAAAACCTCAACCGCACAGGCCTTCAGTCGCGGGTGGTGATGGCTGATGTCCTCGACTGGGAACCAGAAGAGAAAGCCGATGTGGTTCTCCTCGATGCCCCCTGCACCGCGACCGGCACCATTCGGCGGAACCCAGACCTTTTATGGGGCAAGCAGGAAAAAGAGATCGCCATCCTCAATAAACTCCAGGACCGGATGATTGATCACGCCCTTAATCTTGTGAAGCCGGGCGGTATTCTCATCTTCGCCACCTGCTCCCTCCTCCCCGATGAGGGGGAGGCGCGCATCGCCGCGGCGCTTGAGCGCCATCCATCCCTCGCCCGCGTTCCCGTTACACCGGACGAGGTGGGTGACCTGCCCGTCGTGACGAAAGAGGGCGATGTCCGCTGTTTGCCCTCTCACTTACGCGACAGTGGCGGCATGGATGGGTTCTTCGCGGCGCGGATGCGGGTGGGGGGCAACTAGGTTGTCAGTATAACCGCTCATTCCTGCGCAGGTGGGAATGAGCGGCGTAGAGAGTATTAGAAGATCGGACAATCAAACGGTGCCATTCTCGTCACCCCGTGCGCTCCGCGGCATGTAATGGCGCTGCGCAGACACGGGGTCTCCGCTCCAAACAGATCCCGCGTCTGCAGCGCACCGCTTCGCGATGCGCGACGCGCGGGATGACGCCCCCCAAAAAACTTATCCCCCTTCTCTCACCCAGCCCTATACTGATAACGCAATAGGATAAGGAACGAAGCGGTACCATCACCTTTCGCCTATTGCCCATAGGTTGGCATGAGGCAGGGTGAGGAACCCTTGTCTTCAGACGGCGCACCGCTGTGAGCTAAACGGCGATTTCTTCGGAAAAGACCATGGCCGGCGACATGAAACCTATGGCCGTATGCGGCGGCGGTGTAGGACCCCCTTATACCGCAGCATAGTTCATATACCCTTTCCGCTGCGGTGACGCCGCATACGGACTTCCTTGTAGTAATACTGCTGGTTCTGACCAGCGGTATGAATTGTGTATTGATTAGGGTCTGTTGAGATACACGGATTTTCCGTTCCCCACGGCTTGTCCGTGGGGTCCACGGGACAACGAGATGGTTTCGCCGCTCAATAGATGCCACGGACAAGCCGTGGCAAACGCTTGAATTTAGTTAAATCTCAACAAACCCTAGAGCATTTCGCGTTCGAATGCATCCACTCCCGCGTCACCCCGGTCGACCGGAGGGAGCACCGGGGTCTACCACCTGATCCTACAAACTAGTATCCCTGATGAAGTTGGAGATGGGCCCCGGAGCAAGTCCGGGGCGACAGCTCAACGACGAGTGACTCTATTCGTACGCGAAATGCTCTATAGCGCGAGGCGATCTGTTTGAATCACTTCCTCGTCCTTCGAGATGCCGCCCCTTCGTGTTGCCGCCTTGCGGCTGCACCTCAGGGTAAGGGGCGGCTCCTCAGGATGAGGAAGTCATTGAAATGCAAACATTTTCCTCATGCTGAGGGTGAGGCGGGTCAGAAAACGGGAAGGGACCCGTTTTCCCGCCGAACGGAAGGACCGTCTCGAAGCACGAGGGAAATGCCTCAATGTGATCGCCTTGCACTCTAAGTCACGCTCATTCCCGCGAAGACGGGAACGAGCGCATGACGGACGACTCTAAAGCTGCGACACCAGACTATAAAGGCCACTCCCCGGGGTCCCGGAGAACAGTCCCAGCAGATAGCCATTGCCCGCACCACTACCGCCGCTCACCGCATCGGCTCGTGCAATATACCGTTCAATGAACCGGGCCCGCTTATCCTCATCCTGAAGGTCGGTGATATCGTAGCGTTTCTCATACTCTTCGATGAGACGATCCGTATCCAGCGCCAGCATGGAGGTCGGCATGCCAAGAGCCGTCGCCGCCACCTGGCGCAACCGCGAATCAGCAGTAACGAAAAGCCAGCTCGACAATGTATCCGCCCGCCGATCAAAATAGGCCGCAAGCTCCACCACCGGATTTTCAAGCCCGGCCTCTACCTCAAGGGTGACCCGCTCATAGCGGGCAACAATATCATCAAGGATCACTGGATCCTTCAAATTCCGGCCGCCAAACTCGCTCAGGGCGAGATTACGCGCCAGGTCGCTATATCGCGGGTCCGACAGTTGATTGGCGAATGCGGCCGGATCACTCAACCCCTCCTCCAACACCTTCCGGACAAACGCGGTTTGATTGGTCTCCCCCCCAAGATCAAAGGCCGTCATGACATAGGTGAAAAGGCGGGTATCGGCGAGCAACTCTTCGGCGGTACTGACCGTTCCGATATTGTCTCGGAAATAGATACTTTCATCACTCTCGCCGTCCTTGGCTTCGGTCTGTACTGCGCCGATTGCAGCCATGTAACGACGTTCCATACTGTCGCCAAAAGCGGGGTCCGTTACATTGAGGGTGTCCACATCCCCAAACCCGAAAACACGTGAGAGGTTTTGAAGTCGTTCATCCCCCAACTGATTAGCGATGTCGATATCGTCTCCCACCCCTTCGGCAAGGACTTGCTCGATGAGGAACGGGCTGTTGATATACTCTGCCTCAAGACCGAATGATGTCAGTGCAAACCGGAACAGGGACGAATCCGCGACCAACTCTTCAGCACTTTCAATCCCGCCAATCTGGGTTTTGAAGTAGGCCGCTTCGACCTCCGCTGGGGTGGAAGGGATGGGTGTCGCTTCGGGCAAGGCGCCTTCTTTTGCGGCCTCGGCACGATATCGGTTCACCATGCTTTCGATAAATCGCGGGTCCCGAATGCCCGTCGTGCCGAATTCAGCCAACCCAAACTGTCGGGCGATCTGCTCAAGCCGGTCGTCGGGCGCGCGATTGGCGTATCCGTCCGCATCCGCCGCTCCCTGCTCCAGGGCTGCTAACACCAAAGTGGACGAAGTCGGATTATCCCCATACCCGTAGGACCGTGTTACAACCTCTAGGAGGCGAGTATCCTCCACAAGCTGGCTGGCCGATATGATGGTACCAATCGTGTCTCGCCAATAGTCAACTTCGGCTTCGACTGTCGCCGTCCCTGGGGTGGTTGTGGGCGCCACAACGGACCGCTGCAGCACGGAATAGGCCGTAAGGGTGGGCAGCACCATGTGACACATCCATAGATTGCATATATCCCACTGATGCTATTTTAAGTTTATTATTTCCTTAATCGACTGGGCGCCCGTTCTTCGGTGTCAGCGCCTCTTGAAAAAGCGCGTGCCCTAGGCCACACCCCACGGCTCCACTCACTTGCCGCGGAGAGGTGCCGGAGTGGTCGAACGGGGCGGTCTCGAAAACCGTTGTGCGCGCGAGCGTACCCAGGGTTCGAATCCCTGTCTCTCCGCCAGATTGCCCCACAGAATCAATAAAAACAATAACTTAAAGCGCGGCGCACCGCGCATTGTATGCCAAATTGTAACCATTTTGTATCGCAAAACGCACGGCAAAATTGCACGTTTAAGGCACTTAGTAGCCGACTTGTTTTGACCCATCGCCACCGCCATGGGCAGCATAATGCTCTAGCCCTCTGGTCCGACTGCAAATTGAGCTTGCGTCCACCGGATGGTTCCTAAAACAGCGATCGGTATCTGATCTGAGCGATGGCGCCAGGAGTCGAACCTGGACCTCCGACCTTCATCGGGGCTCTTCCACCAGAGCTTCGCCATCTCAATCCGGTCCAATACAGTCACCGCCGGTTCGCTGAAAGCCAACATAGGAAAATGCCGGTCATCCCGGAGCCAGAACAACTGGGTTAGCGGTGCAATGGCAGATGATCTAGCGCGAAGACAGGCATACTGAGACCCGGGCTGCGTGGCCGAATGGAAAAAAGCTGTTGAAGGTTAAGGCGAACAGGCCAGGCCCCGGCAAATGTGAATGGCGAGGTTATTGTGTGAAAGAGGGGGAGAACCCTCTCAATCCTCCCCCTCTGGCCAAACCAAGTTCCAGCAAGGTGTTGGCCGAACGCACTGATCGAAGCCCGAGAGATGCTTGGACTTCCAAGGTCCTTATTCGGTATTCGGTATTCGGTATACATGGATCATTATCGAAACCATTCACCCATAGCGTGTGACATCCAATTTGGTGGTAGTCGGCTTAATACGGGTGAGAGTTATATGGGCGGGCAGTCGGAATTGCACCGACGCCTCCAAGCCAGGGCCAGGCGCTCCGTCTATTGAGCTTTACCCGCAGAATCCGGTTCTTGTGTTTCTCTGGCTACGCGAATGGCATCCACGATCAGGTGCCCAGCGATCTCTGAAACGGCCATAGCGATCCCAACATCGTGCGCAGGTAAGCTCTTTAAACCGCCCTCGGCCTTATCTCGGCACCAAAGCGCGAAGACATGGTCGCGGCAAAAATCGGGGTTTGAAAAATCGGCGATCAATCCAGTCCTTTGTATATTAGCTTGGAAATGGCCCGGCGGTACTTTAGCGAGCGCTTGTGGTCTGCGTCTGTTGGGATCTTCAATCGAGAGAGATCTGCGTTATGCCGAAGATCCGCTAGCTTGACCTCGGTAGCAATTGAGCATTCGGAGACGCGGGCGATAAAGTCGTCGTAGCTCTCGCCATCCCGTCGGGTTACTCGGAGGACTGCATCCAGCACCACCGTACCAAAAAGCCCCTCGATTTCGGACTTGTACCAATCTTCATCGTCACAATCCTCAATCACATCATGCAGCGCCGCAACAACACGGGCCATCGGTGTTTTGCAGCCAGCGACAACGGCGCAGATATGAGCTATGTAAGGAATGCCAGCCTTGTCCAGCTGCATTGAGTGCACCTCAGAAGCCATATCAATGGCCCTCGGTAACATCGTCGGGCTATTGTAAAAGTCATCCGACATCAGACGTGGTGGGTCCTTCTTTTTCTGCCGCGCGGTTCGCTTCAATCGCTGAGGCAAGCGCCTCCAAGCGGCTAGCTTCTTTTCGCAATGCTTGAGCGCGCTGCCTCATTTCTAATACCTCATGCTCTGGAGACGGATCAGAAAAAGCCTTACACTCTTGCCTCATGACTCCGGTCCTTTTATGTGGTTGTCGTTGGCGTACCGAGCCAGCCAGTGCCATCGCGGGACGGACCAGTGCGCGTTGGAAAGCTCAATCCGCATCCAATCGTCAGGTGTCAGCCCATTAGGCTCCATCGGATGGTGCCTCGTTAGCTGATCCAGCGAAGTCGCGTGCGCGCCGTTCATCGCCACTCCACATGCAAATCTCACCGGCTTTCGTCTTGTTATGGTGGTCGCTGTAAAGCCGGATCGCCGCCTTCGTCATTTGTTCAACAGACAATCCGGCCTCGCGGGCAAGGGCGCGGACCTTCTGCTCATCGGCACGACTAAACGGCACATCAATCAGCATTTCGAACAGGTCCTTTTACTTGTGTGCGAGAGAGCCCGGAAGAACAATCGCTATTACCACGCTATTAAAAAACCAATACCGAACACCGAACCAACTGTACGGCCAGTAAAAGTCTAGCTCTACAAACATTACAAGCGCACCGAAAAGGCCCCAAACCAATAGCCCACCCAAAAAGCAAAGAACAGCGATACCCGACACAAGTTGTGCCCATTCTTTAGCATTGAGGCTCATGATCCGGGTCCTTCTTTTTCCCGATCACGGCGTTCAAACATCTCAAGTCCGCGATCGGCGACAGCATCGACAGCGGAGATAGCAGCCCTGCGCTTGGCCTCTATCTCTTCAGAGTCGCCCCGATGCATTGAGTTGATGAGATCAGACAGCGCGAAACGAGCCTTACTCTGCAAGTCAGCGTAGCTGTCACCGAGCCTAGCCCTTGCCTCAAAAACCGTTTGATCAATCGACTTCTCAGTCACCGGATGGTCCTTCTTTTTCGCGGTACGGCTCCTCCAGGGGCAAGCGCTCACCGCCATAGGGTGAAACGCCTGCGTCTGGCCCTATCTCTCTAACCAACTTCATGGCGCGATCAATTTCTACAGAGCGACAACGATGAAACTCCAAGTCCCTCGCGGTGCTGTTTTCTGAGGCGTAGGCTGAAGCACATGCGACCGCTGCACGATCCAAGACGCGCATCAGGAACTCTTGCTCTTCGTTTGTCAGCTCACGCATCGCCGGGTCCTTTTGTTGCTGGTATCATATTAGCGACTAAGACGGCGCTCTCATGAAATTATTCCAAAAACTGCTACGATGGAGTAAGCCTCGTATATGCCCAAGCGTATGCCGTTTTCGGATCTTCTGCTGATTTCGTTCCAAACAAATTGAACCAAAGAGCCGTACACAAAGTACTGAACTAGTATTAGAAGATAGACGAAGAAGATGAGTTCAACTATCCCATCTGGTTGCCCCATTAATTCAGACATAAAGCTGTCCAGAGTGTAGTCTGTATTTTTGATTCCATCGAACACAAAAACATCAGCAATCGATGCAATAGTCAGAAGTATTGCGGAAAACATCGATATGTATGGAGAACGTATCTTACTCATTTCTGATGGGTCCTTTTGTTGATGCACGCTCCACGAAAGCACGTGCTGTCAATTCCGTGCTCAACACAAGCTCGCCAAGCGTGATCTCTTCAAGGGGACGGTCATCGGCAGGCGCATTGTAGATCGCAACATGTTCCCTGCCATCGCCCTGCTGTGTCTTAAGTTCGAACGCGCGCGTCATTCCCGGGTCCTTTTGTTGATGCACGCTCCACGAAAGCACGTGCTGTCAATTCCGTGCTC
>CALFRH010000163.1 GCA_937919225.1 uncultured Parvularcula sp. | reverse complement strand
GGTACGGCCAACGCGTTCATGACTTCATAGGTTATGCGCGCAATATCATCGGAGATGCGTACCCTGATCGGTAGCTTTGGGTTCTTGGTTGCCCCTCACGGCTTACGCGGATGAATGTCCGCTTTGACGGAAGCGTTGCTGCGATCAAGTTTCAGGAGGAACGGCAATGATGGGCCGTTGGCTGTGGATCCACCGACTGCTACCTATTGGCGATTATCACAGAGCGTTGATCCGGATCATCTGGGAAAACCCGGCCTTCCTCGATGCATTGGAAAATATGCTTGAAAACTAAGCTGGCTGTACCTTTTCGTGCTCCAAAACGGAAGTAATCGTGGCCTGTCGGTTTGTCGTAGCGGGTGTTCACGTCGTCACAATCGACCTGGAAAACGTTGCGCGGTGTTCGATCGATGTTTTCAGGACCCGTATGGCCGAGACGCCGGGAAGCAACTTTATTCTTCAAGTTAGCGGCTTTGCTTGCACGTAGAGCAAGATCGTCAGACGCATAGTAAACCACAACATTTCGCGATGCATGGCAGATGAGCGCCCCCGTTTCACCTTCGTCCAGAGTTTCGTTCACTACGTCTGCCGCAACCATAAAGGTATTGCGGAACAGCAGTGGAACGCCCGAGGCAAGATCATATCGGTTCCAGTTCTGCAGGGTTTGACGAAGCACGCGGTTTCCCATCGAATGAGCAAGAACGTTGATGCGCTTTAGGCAGGGATCGACATCGGGTTCATTGTCTGGGCTTGCGCGCCAATCCAAAAAACGTTCAAGAACGCGCGCGAAAGAAAACCCGCTCTGATCGGCGGATTTCTGGTCATCCCAATAGTCTTGCACCACCCCCCTGTCGTTGTCACACGGCCAAATGAGTGGGATGACAAGTGTCTCATTGGCCTTGGCTTGGTCGCAAAGCGACTGAAGTTCGGACGTCATCGTAAACACGTCTTCAGGCAGATTGTTAAAACCATGTATAAAGATCAAGATTTGACGGTAGTTGCTCTCGCGAACACGTTTCAGGAGCTCTTTGCTGGTAATTTCGACGTGATGCTCGCCTTGTCCCTTTTCGCAGTAGAATACAGAGTTGGAGGGAGCGTTGTTGTTGAGATCGAATGTGAAACGCCGACCTTTACGCGTACGAATACTCTGAGTGGGAAAACGATTTGTTACAAACAGCATATTGGGTCTCCCAAAAAGCGACTCATGTTTGACAATACAGAGAAAGTATGTCTTTTTGGTTCTTTTGTCATTGCTGAACAAATTTTGAAAAAAGTCGGAGCCTCAGCGAGGCGTGTTCGGCTTAGCGCTCATGACAGCGTTCTCTGAAGCGTCAGCTCCAGTTACCAAGCTGAGGCCCGCGAACTTTGAGTTAGCCATGCCCTCGATTTAGCGCAGGCAGTGAACTTCAGAAATGCGGGCTGCAGCCACAGAAAATGCCTGACCGACTCAAGGGCTGCAAAGGGCCGTCCTCTGGAATGGCCCTTTGGTCTAGATTTCACTTGCTTCCGCTATGGCAAGCGCATCTTTCAATTCGACGCCGAAGTTTTTGACCGTACTGTCCATCTTGGTGTGGCCCGGCAGCAGCTAAACCGCCCGCAAGTTGCCGGTCTTCGAGTCGATCTGTGTGACTTTTGTCCGCCATATCGAATGTGTGCGGTATACGCTGGCCTCCGATCCTAAATGCCCTACCACAACGACAACCTTACGTTGACGCGAATACCTTACCACAGGATGCTGCACCGCATCCGATGGCTGGGGCCGTGGTCCATGCTGCCTGTCAGGCCGATGCGGCCTTCCGCGAAATGCACGAGCGGCTGGAGTTGGCGCGTTAGACCTACGGCATCGAACGCGAGCCCGGGCGGGGCCGCGCCTCTACTGGACTGGCGGCGCTCAGGGCGGGGGTCACCAAAGAGCGTGGCGCGCGGCCCGGGCCGGAGGGTATGCGCTACAGGTTGGCGAAAGTCGTGGGCAGGTCCGGGA
This sequence comes from uncultured Parvularcula sp., assembly GCA_937919225.1. Taxonomy (GTDB): domain Bacteria; phylum Pseudomonadota; class Alphaproteobacteria; order Caulobacterales; family Parvularculaceae; genus Parvularcula. The sequence goes on along the minus strand of CALFRH010000163.1, from coordinate 2,293 downwards.
GCCAGGACGGCGCGCCGAAGCTAGAACGCCTCACGTATGCGCAGAAGCGGCTCAAGGAGACCATGAAGAAGGACGTGGGCCGCAACGGACAAGCGACAGTTCACAAGCTGGATGGGCGTTACGATCCGGACTTTGCGAAATTAGCGAGCGCGAGACGCGTAAGCCGTCCGTGAACGAGTGTTCGAAAGACGTGCTGGACAATCCGCGAGAGAGGCTGGAGATCGAGGCTCAGCACAACTAGGGGGAGCATCAAATGGTCGAGAAGGATCGGCACATCTAAAAAGGCTCACCGCATGGATTGTGAATTCTGTTCCAACAAATTGAGGAGACTGAAGCGAGAACGGCGATGTTTTGCAATCAAGTTAGGAAGAGTGCCAGGAAGTCACACTTGCCGAGTGAAGCAGTTCCGAGTACCACTAGTTACAAATTTCAGATTTGATCTCAGTCTTACGGTTCCCACTTATGGTTATTGTTATTGATCCTGACAGCGAAAAAATGGCAGTGGGACTTACCACAGAAACCAGCGACGCACCTGCAGAGTTTGATGCCGACAGGGGATTCGAACTTCCTTATCACGACGTGAAAATCCATGTCTTGAAACAAACAACATCGGCACAATCCAGCTTCCTGGCAGGCCTTTTTGGCCTTGATGCAGAGGCCACCTTCGCAACAGTCATTCATGAAGTGAGACGTTACACAATAGAACCAATCTCGGATGATCGCGAGGTACTTGTTGGGATCAGTGCTCGATTAATTGCTACGACGAAGTCGGACGATTTAAATGTAGAACTATCAATCCCTAACCTGTCGGCAGCAGGACAACTTGATAGGCTGGATACTAAGATTGCAATTCATGTTGCGGGATATAATAGCGCTTTAGGGGGGCTTTTGCCGCAACCTGACCATTTAGATGTCGAAACCTTCATGGATTTTTCGCAGGCATTTAATCGGATACAAGAGGCATTGTTCAAGACAGAAGCCGAAGTAAATTACTCCCCGAGACCTCTCGAATATCGAGATCGTGGAGAATTATAGATTTCACTGTCTAAATCTGTTGAGAAATAGAAGATATCTTTCGATAGCTGTTATGCCAAAAGCCTTAGAGAAGTCCATTGTACTAGTAAGCTCATGGACCTCTTCTGAAGTCATATTTTGATAGTCGAACAACAAGCAAGATGTGCTGGTCGAGAGCCCGATCAATTCTCCGTCGACCCACATCTCTGATGCAACCAAGATCATACACGATCCGTTTCCTTCTTCAGCAATCGTGCTTTCACAGCGCGGGTCTGCTAAACGCAGTTGGTCAACATAATTTATTGGATTCAGCTGCCTCAAAACTATTTCGTTCCCCACTAGCAGGTTTGCTGTTGGACTGCTTCTGGTCTCAACGAGATCGGGCGGGTCATTGCTGAGTTCAAAATCAGTCGAGATGTTGCACACCTCAAGTGGATCGAACACCGATACCTCGCTTCCTTGGTTAACTACGATGATATCGCCAAATTCCGCCCCGTCGGGAAAATCCTCGATAGGAAAGTGATTATTTGTAAGGACTGACCACCGCAGGTGATCTGACCTCGCAATCCAAAACATTGCAAGGGTAGATAGTGTGCCTAGTAAAACAACTAGCGCCAAAGATACCAACCATTTCAAAGCTTGAGCCTATAGAACGCCATTATTTTACTCGTTAAAGGACACAGCAGCTAGTGGTACCACAAGGATAGTAACCGGCAGGGCAGGCGAAAGCGGCTTGGGACCATGCAGATGCTAACAAAAATGTGCATATAGCTATCTTTCTCATCTGGTTGCTCCTTCACTGTAAAGGGTTACGTGTAACAAGGTATGTGGCGAGGGCAGTTATAGCAAGTGCATAAAACAAGACGGCGGTCAGATAGAATTTTTTACTTTTTACCAGCTCCTTAAGGTCATCAAGTGATTGTCTTAGCGCCTTAATCTCCTCTTTCAGTGCGTTATTCTCGTCCTGAAGCTCTGTCTTCACTGTCTCGAATAGACGTTCCCCATTGCTCCATTTTCTGCTCCGTATGGCAATTCCTTGCTCGATTTGTTCTTGCACACCGTTCAGCAAAAATTGCTCAACGACCTCAGCTTCTGATTGCTCAGTACAGGCAAGGAAAAGGCGATCCTCAAGCTCAATTGCGGTATGAGGAAACTGGGAGTTTTTACTAGTCCGCTTGTCTAAACCGCGTTCAATTAGCGCCTTCATCTTACGACGGGTTTGCTCAGTAACGGAGGTCATCTCACCAATATAGCCCGACAAGTGGTTGAGTTTCTCTTC
>CALFRH010000162.1 GCA_937919225.1 uncultured Parvularcula sp. | reverse complement strand
GATCTTCGCGGCGACCTGCGGCAACTCCTCAGGCGGTACCTCGTCGTATAGGTAATCGTCTTCGATCTCTTGGAAGACGCCAACGGCTCCGTGCGCCTGACAATGCACGCAGCCGCTCGCCAGCTGGTAGATGAAGAAAAGCGACCACTTCATCTGCAGATCGATCGTCCGATCCCTTTGAAGCAGGTAGGCATCCATGCCGAGCGTCCCGAGACCACTCTTACGGCTCCAGGAATTGTCCAGCTTATGGCGCTCGCTGTAGGGATAGGTTGTCTGGGGAACCGTTGCCGGCTCAAAGAAAGGGTAATCATAGGCCTCGACATTGAAGCGAGGGGTGTCGGCCGGTGGTTGGTTCTTCGAATTGGCCGCTGGATCTTCCCAGCGGAGATACTCGGCGGGGTAAAAGTCGAACGGCTCTGCAACGCCATCCTGATCGCCATCGAACGTTAGCGGTGACACATCGTAGCCGGTGATTTGATTGAGAAAGTCCGTATGCAGCCTTGGCGCTCGCGCAGTCAGATCAGAGGGCACCCAGCTGGCGACGAATTCGTCGTGCAGGTCATCAAACATTGCTCCGACAAACGGATTGCTGCGCTGCTCTTCTGGGCCACTTGCATTGTGCCCAAGCTCCCATCCAACCGAGGCAAGATTGGCCCTTGCCCAATCAATGGTCTCTTGGTCAGTTGCGATCGGCAGGAGCCTGTCATGCACGGCCATCGCGGCGTTAATCCCGGTCAACTCGAAGAGTTCGACAATCTGGCGGTCAATGTAGTGCCTCCGCAAGGAGGCGTGCGTGTCAGCCGTCACACGAGTGGGCAGTGTCGCTGCAAGGTCCAGATAGTCGAAAGCGGCTCGAAGCCTCGGGTCGTCGATCGCGGCTTTATAGTCGGTCGAATAAATGGCGACGATCTCTGTGACGGGTGTTCCAAGCTTTGAGAGTTGGTAGGCGCTGCGGGCTTGGTGGTGGTTACTGCCAGCCCGGATCATCTGATACAGCGTCAGCTTCCACTTGGTCTCAGCGGTGAACATCGCATCGCTGTGGATCATGGCATCAGCGACCAGGAGGTTTTCATAGAAATCCCTGATGTTGCTGACGTCAATCTTATGCCGATCATAATAGCTCATCTCGGCGTCGCCTGCGGTGGGTGGCTGGGGTTTGTTCGCAAGAGCGGGGGCGACCAGCGCGGTCTGTCAAAGCAAGCCTGATGCGATGAAGGCGGTAAGGCGTTTCATTGGCCGTTCTCCTCGAACAGCTTCACGAACATGCCGTTCGCATTGGCAGAGTGAGTTGGGACCTGTTGCAGGACATCCCAGTGCTCCTCGACCCGGCCATCAGGGCCAAAGAAATACATGTCGACCGCAGCCGTCCCGAGGTCATCCGGCTCTGCGTTGTCGACGTTGCGGAAGTTGACATGGGCCATGGCCCAGTCACCCACGACGATGATCTTATGGATATCGATCTTGACGTCGTACTGAGCGACTGAAGAGGCAAACAACATGGCGATAGGGTTTCGGCCATTGGGAACGCCGGTGCTGTGTTGAATATAGCGATCGGACAGAAATTCGCTGAGCGTTTCGCCGGTCGGATTGGTCGCGAAGACATCATAGAGCTTGATGATGAAATCGGCTCTTGGACTGTCAGCTTCGCTTCCCAGGATTATATGGGTTTCGTAGCCCTCGGGGACCGTGTTGCGACGGTCCATTTGCTGGTCCTGTGATTTGGTGGGCCGTGCAAAAGGATCTTCTTCTTGCGTGTTGCCAGGCGCGTTCGTCGCTGCCTGAGCAGCCACGGGTGCGCTGCTCGAAGTCGCTGCTCTCGGCTCTGCCTTTGCTTCGGGCGCTTGGAGGATCAAAATGCCCGAAATTAGGGCTGGGAACAAATACCCGCTTAGCTCTTTCATACCACGTCCTCACAGTGCTGTGATGTCCAAGAGCCGAGAGCAGCGATCTGCGATCCACCGGTTCTGAACTGTCCAAAACCATCGGCAGAATTGCCAAAGCCATCGAGTCTGGAAAGGTACGCTTGCGCGCATCTAGTGCGCGCTGGTTCGCCTTGAGCAAGCATGTCCGGGCAGGCGATAACACTGACGGGATTCATGCGATCCGAAGCAATGCTGCTTCGCCAGATCGTTGAAAACGGAACGCAATTCGGCATGGAGGTCACGTCGTGGACCTTAGGGTGCCCGGAGGAAGCGATGGAAGTGGGGCGCCCAACATCCAGACTTAAGCGCTTTTCGCTTTTGGCGACTGTGTCGGTTTGCGTTGCCGCACAGCCTGCCTCGGCGCAGACAACAGATGATACCTCCGATGTCACAGATCAAAGTGAAGTAGCAGCGCTACGAGAAGAAGTCGCAGAGCTCAGAGCACTTGTCGCCGACCTGCTGGACGCTCAGCGCGAAGACCAAGGCGCTGGGCAGAGCGATGCCGAGACGGCTAGTACACCGAGGCTCGCTCAAGCCGAGAGCCCTCAAACTAAACGAGCCGACCCTACCACGGGGGACGCTCAAAGCGGCGCATCGCCCTCAAAAGGTATCCTCTCAGCGCGTCAGCCTATCGGTCGTTTTCCTGACGACGCATTCGTCACCGCAGGCGCCTTTAACCGATCGATATCCATTCCTGGCACGCCCGGCTCGTTCCGCATTGGTGGATTGGTCCAGGTCAACGCAAACTTCGATCCGGACAATATCGGTTTCCAGCAAATCGGGACGCAGCCGACTATCCCTCTTGACGGAACGACCGATTCTGGAACCCAACAGACTGCGATCCATGTCCGCCACAGCCGCGTAAATTTCGACTATCGCGCTCCAACGGCGATTGGCAATCTCCGGACCTTTGTTGAGTTCGATTTCTTTGGCGATGGGGACGAATTTACCAACGATTATGACCTGCGCTTGAGGCACGCCGCGGTGGAGGTTGGCAATGTGAAGCTAGGCCAATTCTGGTCCGGTTTCGTCGATGTGTTCTCATTCCCTGAGACAGTCGATCCGGGCGGTCCGCTGGCCGCACCCGTCCTGCGTAATCCGGGCATCTACTATGTCGAAGGCGAGCGGAGCGGATCGAACTGGGGGATCGGAATAGAAAACCCTGCTGGAGACCTCGGCGGCAACACCGACCTTATTGCTTCAGAGTCGCTTCCCAACATTGTGGCTTTTGCCAAACTGCAGCGCGACTGGGGCTATCTCAGACTTGCTGGGATTGGGTTGCAGCTAGAGTCCGATACGGACACCGAGTTTGCAGGTGGCGCTCATCTCTCCGGCCGTGTCTACACGCCCTTCACCGGCTCAAGGCTGAACAACTTCTCCTTCGCTAGCCAATATGGCACGGGGTTCGTGCACTATTTTTCCTCTTTCGTCGGCGGCCTAGATGGCGTGATCGCGGATGATGGGACGGTCGATCCCACAGAGATACGGGGCGCTTTCGTCGGCTATCAGCATTTTTGGACCGATCGCTGGCGCTCAACCCTCACGGCTAGTTTCTTTGAACTTGATTCGCCCGAGGGTGCAGACCCTCTTTCCTATGCGGGCGGTGAGCGGTTCAGCGGGAACATCTTCTACACGCCGATCGATGGCGCCACTTTCGGATTAGAGGGCATCTACAACACCATCGAAACCTTCGACGGGTCGCAAGGATCAGGCGTCCGGATCGAAGCCCTTGCGCGGTTCGATTTTTGAGAAAGCGTAGTCGCCCGAGAGAGCTTGCAGAGGTCAGTATCCGCACTCGCAAAGGAATTGCTGGCTCTGCGATACGGATCCGCGCCAATTTGGAGAAGCAACTATGCAATCCTTGATCGCCGCTTTGAGCTTGGTCTTCGTTTCAGCCTCCGCCCCAGGAGAGAACCTGTCGCTAGAAGATCTAGGGACCTGGACGAACGAATCGCGGAGTGTGCAAGTTCAGATCACACCGTGCGGGGAGAACGAACGCTGCGGCACGGTCGTATGGGCTAACGCAAAGGCCAAAAGCGACGCCGCTCGAGGCGGTACTCCAGACCTTGTCGGCACGCAGATGCTGCGCAAGTTCCGCGATAAAGGCGGAGATGTCTGGAAGGGCAAAGCTTTTGTAGCAGACATAGGAAAGGAGTTTTCCGGGACCATTCGGCCGCTCGACTACAACACGATGGAGGTGAAGGGCTGCATCGCCGGTGGGCTAATCTGTTAGAAGCAAATCTGGACCAGGGTCACGCAGCAAAACTAGCAGGCATATGTCTAAACACGGCCACCACTCGTGAAGGAGAGATTTTGGAGGTGACGCAATCGAGCAAATCCGGGTTGCTTGC
>CALFRH010000161.1 GCA_937919225.1 uncultured Parvularcula sp. | reverse complement strand
GCTAAGTGTCCGCATTCCATGTGGTAACTGGCGATGGTTTCGTCACTCAGCCCTACACCTGCGAGGCCCTGAGGACCTGTCTCAGTTGCAAGGACGACAGCGCCGGCGTGTCCCTCAAAAATCCGGCATAGGTGTTCCAGCAATAGCTGATAGCTCTCTCTTACGACTACAGCGTGATAAATCAGATTGATATTCTGTTCGTTGCTCATACCCCCCCGCGGGGTGGTTACCCTGCACAGTTCTTAGCTTATCGGGGGTGACGCTTCAATTTTGATGCGTGCTTACCTTTGAGGAGCGATAGACATGAAAGACATGCTGATGGGGATGACATCCCTCTTCGCCGTGGGCTTGACCCAAACAACACTAGCCGGAAGTGATGTTATTCCTACCGAGGACGCGGTGTTGCCGGTGGATGTGAATGAGATTTTCCGGGTGGGTCACCCCGCGCAACGCGTTACAATTGATCCCAATCTCCCGGGTACTCGAAATACTCTTGTCGCGGTTAAGGCATCCGTCGACGCAGGTATGGGGGTGGCAATGGTAGTAACTGACCAATACGGCAACCATGTCTATTTCGAAGGCTCAAGCGCTGAACCAAAAACGATTGGGAGAAACACGTTTACTGCAACTGGTAAACACTTATTCGTCGCGTTCAAAGAGGGCGGTGGTGGACCGCCAATCACGCGAGTTGAAGGCACGCAACGCGCCATATTCGATACATCCCACACAGAACAAGCCTGGGTTACTGCCAACGATGATGTAAAAGCTCGGGGAAGACCTGACACGATGGACGGTAAAGTTGTCATTAGCTTCAACGTTGAGTAGCACCATAAAACTCTTGAAAATAGATACTGATTCCGCATCGAGGCCGGGCTTCAGGAAAGCCCGGCCGACATGTTGTCACTGATGCTCAACTCGGTAGTATTGGTTAATATACTGATAAACTTGCGACAATCTTTATTGTGGAACCAAAGCGAGGCTTTAATAAAAAACGCTTTTCAACGTTTGTTTTTGCGGAAAACGGACATAGTTAATTCTATTCTATTTCAGGCAGAATATTACTGCTTGCTTCAAATCGGCTGTTGAGGTCTTCTTTTCTACGCTCAGTATAAACCTTTTGTACAATCGGGTTATCAAAGTAACGATCCTCAACTTCAGCAAGCGTTTTATCGGCTGCGCGGCTATCTTCGGCGTAGCTTCGAGCAAAATCCAACAATCGGCTTACTGATGGTGCTGTAAAATTACCTGCAGAAAGCCCACTGTCTGGCACAAGAGCCAATATCTGATCACCTCGTCGTTCAATTTCCTCATATATATTCATAAGCTCTGATACGTGCGAGGCGTCAACACCTTCCATTGAGTCAAGTAACGCACGCGATTGTTTCAAGCGTCTAAGTTGATCGTTGCTTTGGAGCACCGGACTAATATCGGTGTATCCAAACAAATTCTCCATTTCTTCATATACGAATTGCGGTAACTCAGGTGGTATAAAACTATACTTTACAATCTCGGAAATTACCATACTATTTAACTCGGTCCTAAGCGCAACCATGGGTGGCCCTTCGACACCCACAATGTTTGGCGACCTCACGGCAACAAATGGTCTCTCTTCCAGAACCACATCGGCAATAAATTTACTGCAAGTTTCAGATGAAAACGCGTTTCGCCAAACTCCATCTATGTATTTACCAATATCAGTTGAAGTGTCCGATTCTTGGTCTAATATGCGAACTCCGTCTGCTCTAGATACAGTTCCTATTAGAAATGTGTAGTCCGAGGCATTACGTTCGGGCAGACAATTGATCGGGATAGATACGCCAACATACGGTTCATAAAAGCGGCTAACGTCGATATTCGAACACTCGGTTAGTCCTTCGGGACACTCCTTGCCGAACCAATCTACTCCGTTGCCGAACGAACGTCCGCCAAAACGCACGGCGCCAAACATTATCCGTCGACGCCATTTGGGCACACCGGATTCTCTCATAGCTTTGTAGAACACTAAATCAGCGTGTTTGCGAGCTTCCTCCCATTCCTTCTCATAGTCAGGGGAACCTTTCTCGGCGTTCGGTCCAAGAGCATACAGCCAATCGTGTACCACTGCGGCTTCGGCATGATCGCCAAACGGTGATATCAAATAGGACGCAGGCCAGGGTATTGAGGCGAAATCAGTAACGAAGTATCGAGGAACGATCGTTATATTGGCTCTTGCATTTGGGAGACCATTCTCAAAGTTATAGCTTATATACGCAATATCATCGGCAAGCACAGCGACCCTGCGGCCATCTCTTATTTCGTACGAAGAGGAAAGAATGCCAGTTTCTAAAGTGCTTGTTGTAAACCCTTCAAACTCCCCGGCAAATTGCTCTTCCTCGCCATTCTCATCTATTCTGATGCGGTCTATGCCCTCGGGAAGGTCTCTACTGCCAAACCAAGTCAGGAAAATCCCGGCGCCGCTCGTTGCCAATGCTAACAGTAGAAGTCCGGCCGCAAGTAGTCTAAAAATCTTGAGCATAGCCCCCCCCCGTGGTCCATTCAGCGTATTTCAAATCCATTCAGAACACAAGATGCCCGTTTGAATAGACCTTTATACCCAAGTGCAGGTGTGGGTGTTTCTCAAAAGATACTCAAATGTCCTACGAATTATAGTGTATCATAAGGGACGTTATGGTGCGCCATAAACGTCTGCTTTTGGTCAGACCTGAGACCTCAAAGGGTCGGCGTTCAATGTCGCATTTGGACAAATTCCGCCCCATCACTCCAAGCAAACACCGGTTCTGTCCACTCCTACTATCTCTTCCCCTGTCCCCTTATCCCGGTAGAATGCCCGAATGCCCCGCCTTGTCCTCACCGCCGTCCTCTCCCTATTCACCCTTGCCTGTCAGGGGGCGAGCCAAGCTGACCCGTCATCTATAGCGGCGGCAGAGGCCCGCGAAGCAGCTGCCCGTCCCTCAGAAAATTCAGCGCCGCCCTCCTCGGGCATAAGCCAAGACCCGACCATTCCTCAGACAGCGGACGGCGCTTTCACCCCCGGTCGCCCCCCGACCTTCACCTATGAGGTGATCGCCGCCTATCCCCATGGCACAGAGGACTTTACCCAAGGGCTCTTTATCGCTGAGGGCGTTCTTTACGAAAGCACAGGCCAAGTGGGCCGCTCCCACCTTATTAGGCACTCCATATTGGGGAATGCGGAAGAAGTGCGCATGCCTCTGCCGCCCCATGTGTTCGGCGAGGGGTCGGTGGCGGTGGGGGATAAGGTTATCTCCCTCACCTGGCGCGATGGGGTGGGCCATGTACATGCCCTTGATACGCTAGAAATGATTGGCGAGTTCCCCGTCGCTGGCGAGGGTTGGGGTCTCACCTATGATGGTACACGGTTGATCATGAGCGATGGGACCAACCGCCTGCGGTTTCTCGATCCCAACTCCTATGAAGAAATCGGCGACCAAAAGATCTTTGTGGGGACAAGGCCGCTGCCCCGCCTCAATGAGCTTGAGTGGATCGGCGACCAGCTATGGGCGAATATTTGGCAGACGGATGTTCTGGCTCGCATTGATATTGAGACGGGGCAAGTCACAGGCTTTGCCAACCTATCGGGGCTCTATCCCGGTCGTCGCCAGGGCTTTGACGAGGTGCTGAACGGTATTGCCTATGATCCCAAAACCGATAGGCTGTTCGTGACTGGTAAAAACTGGCCGCAGCTTTTTGAGATCCGCTTGACCCTCGCGCCGATAGAGTAAGAAAACCCTATGGACATCTTGCGAACCCCCGACAGCGCCTTTGAAAACCTCACCGACTATCCGTTTACGCCGCACTACCACGAGATTGCGGCGGCCGACGGCACCCCCCTTCGGATGCATTATCTCGATGAGGGGCCAAAGGACGGGGAGATCGTTCTGTGTCTTCATGGTCAGCCATCCTGGTCCTACCTATACCGGCGGATGATCCCGCCGCTTGTGGCTGCCGGCCATCGCGTTATCGCGCCGGACCTTATTGGCTTTGGCAAATCCGATAAGCCCGCGGCGATGAGCGACTACAGCTATGCCGGCCACGTGGATTGGCTGTCGCAATGGCTTTTGGGCCTTGACCTTAAGGACCTCACCCTTATGTGCCAGGACTGGGGCGGCCTTATCGGCTTACGCGTGGTTGCACAGTTTCCGGAACGTTTTCAACGCTTGGTCATTGCGAATACAGGCCTACCAGACTCTGAGCGGGTCAGCGAAGAAATGTCCGCGATGCTGGGAAATGTCTTCCCCTCCATCCCCGTGGTGGATATGGCCAGCGTTGCGCAAAAGTGGAAGGAAAAGGACCCCACGGCCTTTCTCTATTGGGTGAAATTCGCATCAGAGCATCCAGATTTCTCTGTGCGCGATGTTTTCGCCGGGTTAAACAAATCGGATGATCCCGGCGTACTTGACGGATATGCCGCCCCCTTCCCCGATGGGTCTTACATGGCTGGCGCGCGGGCATTTCCCACCCTTGTGCCGCTGATGCCCCACCATAAGGCCGACCGGGAGGCAAATGACGCCGCATGGGCCGTCCTCGAACAATTTGAAAAGCCAGTGCTCACGGCCTTTTCAGACAGCGATCCCGTTACCAGGGGTGGGGAGAAGCTGTTCCAAGCGCGTATCCCCGGCGCCAAAGGGGTCGCGCATGTGACGATTGAGGGGGGAGGGCATTTCCTCCAAGACGATAAGGGCGAGGAGTTGGCGGCGGCGATTATCACCTTTATGAAAGACTACACCGCATAAAGACGGTCCTGCCTATCGGAGTATCGTAATAGGCTTCCATCTCGGTGAACCCCAGTGACCGATAAAGCGCGATGGCAGGCCCCATAGTGGGCAGTGTGTCGAGCCGCATTTCTTGGTACCCAAGAGCCAACGCGGTTTCAATAATGGCCTCGGCCAACCGCCTCCCCAAGCCCAGCGACTGCCCCTCCGGCATTACGAAAAGGCGTTTCATCTCGCAGACGCCTTTTTCCGGGAGGGGCCGAACCGCAACGCACCCGACATAGTCGCCCCTACCATTCTGTGCCAAGATCACCTCGCCAGTCGGCGGTGCGTAAGCGCCCGGCAGACCGGCCAGTTCCTCGCCGAAGCCTTGATAGGCAAGATCGACGCCTATGGCCGCGGCATACTGACGGAAAAGCGTTTGGACGGCTTCGATATCAGCCATCGATCGGGCCTTGATCAGCTGGACGTCCTTACCGGTCATCGGACTGGCCTAAAGGGATAAACCGGTTTGCACAAATGCGGCACACAGGTTGACTAAAAGCTAAAAAGAACATATCATGAACATACCGAATCGGCCTAAAGAGGCTTTATGGTTATCGATCCATTTTTTGGGCTCATCGCCTTAGCTGCGCTTGGCTGGGCGCTGTGTGTCATTCTGTTTGCGTGGCTGCTCCGGCGCGGCACAAAAATTCGCACTCAAAGGGCGTCTCTCAGCGCCGCGAGGGAGGAAGCCATTGCACGGGACGCGAAGCTTGAGGGGTTTGACGGCCTCCAGGATGACCTCGCTTTTGAGCGGGAGCGGGCGACAGCCCTTGAGCAGGAGAAGGTGGGCCTCACCACCAGGCTGGAAGAGCGCGAGCGGTATTTGGTAGAGCTGCGGGAAAAACTCGAGGGCGAGTTTCGGGCTATGTCCTCAACCTTGGTGCGGGAGACAGGCGATGCCCTCATGCGGGAGGCGGCGCAGACCTTTGAGAAGCAGCAGCTGGCCGCCCGGCAAGATGCAAAGACCTACAGCCAGTCTGTGTCCGACCTATTAAAGCCCATGCGCGAGACCCTCACCCGCTATGAAACGGGTCTGAGGGACATGCGGGACCAGCAAAAGCACGCCCAAGGCGAACTGACGGGTCAGATCTCCTCTCTGGCTCAATCCGCCTCTGCGGTGCAGGCAGAGGCGCAATCACTGGCGGCAGCCCTGAAAGCGGGGCCCCGCGCGCGAGGACGCTGGGGGGAGACCACCTTGCGCAATGTGGTGGAGATGGTGGGCATGTCCCCCTACTGCGATTTCGCCGAACAATATTCTGTCAGCGATGAAACCGGCACCGGTCGGAAGCAGCCCGATATGGTCGTCCGCCTGCCCGGCGAACGCATGGTGGCGGTGGACTCCAAAGTGTCCTTAAGCGACTGGCTTGATGCTGCGGCAGCCCAGGATGAGGCGGCGCGGCAAGCGCTTATTGACAAGCATGGCCGATCCGTATGGGGACATGTCCAGGCATTAGGTGCCAAAGATTATGCGGGGGCCCTAAAAAAAGAGGGGGCCATCGATTTTGTCGTCATGTTTATGCCCGGGGAGATGTTTTTCACCGCCGCCATCGATGCCCGGCCCACCCTATTCGAAGACGCTTATCAAAAGGGCGTTCTCATCGCTACGCCCACCACCTTGATCGCGATCCTTAAATCGATCGCCCATGCGTGGCGCCAACAAAAAATGAGCGAACACGCTGTGGCGGTCGCCGACCTAGCGGCAGACCTTTATGAGTCTTTGCGCAAGACCAGCACCTATCTGGCCGATGTGGGCAAATCCCTCGAAAAGACAGTGGTCACCTACAACCATCTGGTGGGCAATATGGAGGGACGGGTCCTGCCCCGGGCGCGGCGATTTGCCGATTACGAAATGCCGGGCACCGAAAAGCCGATTGCACCGGTCACGCCTGCCGAAACCGATGTCCGTCTCCCATCCCCCGATAAGGATTTGTTGTTACCGCCTGCGTCCATGGTCGCTGAATAGTGAGGCTGAGTTGGGACGCGAAGGGGGAGTAACCCTTTCAAAGAGGACAGATGACCTGGCCGCGCCGCCGCGGTAAACAAAAAATCCATGGCATATCCATTCTCCCTCCCCCTTGGGCGCACCCGCGCCACCCTCCTTTGGGAGCGAGCCTATGCCGCTATTACCCCCATACTGGCCGTCATTGCCGGGTTTCTTGGCTTAGCGCTCTGGGGGGTCTGGGATGCCCTGCCCCCCATCCTTCATCTGGCCGGGCTCCTGGGCTTTTTTGCCATGGCCGTCACCATTCTCGTGCGGAGCACACGCTTGTTTCGGTGGCCTCGCCGCTCGGAGGTTGAGGCCCGTCTTGAGGCCGACGCCGCCCTTACCCCTGGCCTATTGCGGGATTTATCCGACACCCCGTTCGATGGTGATGACCACTCCGCCTTTTGGGAGGTACACCAACGACGTCTCGCCACTATTGCCTTTCGGGCACGCCCAAAAAAAGCGCGGGCACTGATTGACAAGACCGACCCCTACGCCCTGCGGTACGGCGCCCTGCTTGTGTTCGGCCTTGGCCTGGTCATCGCCGGCACCAATGCCCCCACCCGTCTTGCAACGGCTTTTGCCCCCTTTCACGGTACCGGCACGCCATTGATTGCGGACATATGGATTAGCCCCCCTGACTATACTGGCAAGGCGCCCCAATTCCTCGTCCGGGCAGCGCCCCTTGAAAAAGGAACGGCCGCCCCGGTCACCGTCCCCGCGGGCAGCATTTTTCACGCTCGTCTCACCGACACACCGGGCGGCCCGCGCCGCCGGCCACGCGCAATCCTCGCAACAGAGGTGGGCCAGCACCGTCTTTCAGTGTCGAATAGCGATGGCGCCTACACGGTCACTGCTCCGCTGACAGAGAACAGCGCCCTATCCCTTAAGGTGCGGGGACAAGAAATCATCTGGCCTATCGAGGTGTTGAGCGACACCCCGCCGACAGTCCGCTGGTCAAGCCCCCCAGAGATAGAAGGGGGCACTCGGACAATGTTGTTTGTGGAGGTCGAGGACGATTATGGCGTGGCCGCGGCGACCCTATCCCTTCGGCTGGCAGTCCCCCTCAACCGCCCACCTGATGCGCCGACGCCGGCGGAGGACACCATCACCGCTGCGGAAACGATGGCCATCCCTGCGCTACGCGGCCCCGCGGGTGCCCGGCGGGTGGCCCTCGACCTAACGGATCATCCCTGGGCGGGGTTACCCATCAGCCTTGCCGTAACGGTGATCGACGGCGCCGGGCAACAGGCGGAGACCGCCTCCCTCCCCTTCACACTGCCGTCACGAACATTTTACAACCCCCTAGCCCGCACCGTCATTGAAGAACGGCAGAAAATCGCCCTTAGCCCCGATAGCTGGCGCCGCACTGCGCGCCTGTTTGATGCGTTGACGTTCGCGCCGGATCGCTACGCAAAAAACACAAAAGAATATCTCCTCCTCCGCACGGCTTTCCACGACGTCAACCAAAGCGCGGGCGATAATACCCAGGCCATTATTGATAGCTTTTGGCCCCTCGCCATCGCATTGGAAGATGAGGGGCTCACCCTCGCCCGCCAACGGCTCGAAGCTGCCCAAGCCGCCCTGCGTGAGGCCCTCGCCCGTAATGCGCCCCCTGAGGAAATCGACCAACTCATTGAAGCCCTGCGCCAAGCCATGGACGATTATGTGGCCGCCCTCGCTGCATCGGGCGACGCAAACGCCCCCGCCGGGGATGACGCGGCAGATATGAACGAACGGGACCTTGACGATATTCTAGATGAAATCGCCGAGCTTCGTCGGCAAGGCGATACGCGGGAGGCTCGGCAACGCCTCTCCGAACTCGAACAATTGCTGCAAAACCTTCAGATCTCCCCAGGTGGGTCAAGCAGCGGCGAAGGTCAACAAGCCGCTGGACAATCCGGACAAGGACAAGGGAGCGAAAATGGTGACGGCGGAGAAGGAGGGGAAGGCGCGCCGCTCAACCAGGCAGGCAGTCTTATCGATGCCCAACGTCGTTTGTCCGACGAAACCTTCGCCGCTGAGAGAGGTGATCGTGATACGGAGGGTCTGGCCGCCGCCCAACAGGCTCTTGCCGATGCTGCAGAATCGTTGGCTGGGGAAACCACCCAAGCGGATGGAACGCCAGGCGGCGACGGCGGCCCCGAAGGCCCCTCGCCGCAAGCAGGCGCCCGGGCCTTTGGCGATGCCGCCGAACAAATGGCCGCAGCCGCCAGCGCCCTTGGGCGTGGCGACTTGCGCACTGCCCAGGGCTACCAGGAACAGGCCCTCGCCGCCCTTCGCCAAGGGGCAGAAGCCCTGGCGGACGCCGCGGAAGCCGCAAGGGAGGGTGACGGATCCACGGAACAAAGCCAGTCGGCCGGTGGGCGCGATCAGAACAGCCCCAATGATGGCCGCGGGCAGGCAGCAGGCCCTGGCGTTGATCGCGACCCACTTGGCCGCCTTTATGGTCAGGAGGGGGATGATGGGATCGAAATCCCAGATCTGACCGCCCCCGAACGGATACGGGACCTCACTGAATCCCTTCGCCGCCGGCTTGCCGACCCCGACCTATCCGCTGAGGAACGTGACTATCTGGAACGGCTGCTCAAGCGGTTCTAAAAGGCATCGCGGATAAAACCTACCCCGGTCCGGGATCGGTTCCATTTATCCGTATAAGATGCGGGACAAATAAGAGCTTACCGCGGCTTCGCGAATTTAACCAAAGCAGATGGCCCCATGAAACTGATCGTTCCGCCCCCCGCACAAGGTCTTATTTGCGCCGTAGCGATGTATTTTGTTGAGCAATCCCTTGGCCCCTCTACCACCACCATCTCTGGGCAAAGGGGGATTGCCCTCACGCTCGGCGGCGCGGGGCTTCTTATCGACCTTTTGGCGATCGCGGCTTTCATCAACCAAAGGACAACCATCAGCCCGTTCCACCCATCCCAAACGAAAAAGCTGGTGATCTCGGGGCTTTACCGATTTAGTCGGAACCCGATGTATTTGGGATTGCTGCTTATTCTCTTGGGCTGGGGGCTTTGGCTTGGCCATCCTCTAAACATCGCTCTCATCGCGCTTTGGATCGGATACATTACCCATTTCCAGATCAAGCCTGAGGAAGCCGTCTTACGGGAAAAGTTCGGTGGCGAGTATGATACCTATCGACAGCAGGTTCGGCGATGGATCTAAGCATCCCACCGAAAAGCACGCTTGGACGAAAGCGGGATGCGCATGGTTCCCCCAAAAAAGCGATACGAAAACGAAGGCGGGGACACAGGTTCGTGATTCCAAAGACGTTCGAAACGCTGTAGCCAATCATTTTGGGGCCATTACCTGAAGGCTCCGACGATTAATTGATGTAATGAAGGTGGGGCCTCGTCATGAAGACTGTCTTTTCAGAAAGCGCGATTAGCGCTGCGATGGTGAGTTTAGCGCAGAACGTGAAGCAGGGGCTCGGCCCCCATTTCACCATGGTCCCCATCTTAACCGGGGGGTTCATTTTTGCTGCTGATTTAATTCGGGAACTGTATAAAGTGGGATGTGACCCCGAAGTCGATTTCATTCAACTCTCAAGCTACGGCACCGGCCGAGAGTCCTCGGGCGACGTCAAAATGCTGAAAGACGTAACGATCCCAGTGGAGGGGCAATCCGTTCTGTTGGTGGACGATGTGTTAGACAGTGGACGAAGCCTATGGCACGCAAGGGCGCTGCTTTTGGGGCAAGGCGCAAAGTCCGTCTCGATTTGTGTGGCTGTTGATAAGCAAACAACCCGTACCAATGATGTGCAGGCAGATTATGTTCTACTCAAAACGGATGGGGATGCCTTTCTAGTCGGATACGGAATGGATGATGCGGGGCTTCGC
This sequence comes from uncultured Parvularcula sp., assembly GCA_937919225.1. Classification (GTDB taxonomy): domain Bacteria; phylum Pseudomonadota; class Alphaproteobacteria; order Caulobacterales; family Parvularculaceae; genus Parvularcula. The sequence continues at coordinate 7,641 of CALFRH010000161.1, read as the reverse complement.
CGCGGGCTTCCCTTTATTGGCGAAGTTGAATGAGGCGGAAGAGGACAACCGGTTGCATCACCAAATCTAATCCATCGGGTGTTCTTGCTCGGTCAGCCCGATCCTATAGAGTCGTTGTTTTTCGCGCGTGAGCCGATTTTCTCTGGTCCAATATGATCGTCCGGCGCGCTAGCGGACGCTGCCTGGACCAGCGGGTCCATTGCTGATCGCGTCATCGGGTAAGGCCTGCCCCCAACCGCTGCCGGTTTGCTGGAGCACAAATCGTTCGCGGGGCGGCGCTGAGATCGATGGCGAATAGGTTAAATGCGCCGTGCGCGTCCCTTCCGGCACGCGGGCGCGAATCACGAAAGGTCGCTCCCCCCGTCCAGGAATAGGCACTTCGCTAATCACAACGGGCTCCACGGCAAGGGGCGTATTGGCTGCATCTTGGGCTGTCAGCGTAAGATGCGGCAGGATAGGCGACTTCCCGGTGTTCACAATCACGCCGCGCATTTCAAGGACCGGTCCCTGGGGGGATTGCGCATAGCGGCTACGCACGCTGTTAATGTGTACGGGGTCTGACGACGCGCCGTCGAACAGGGCGTAAAGATTGCTCGCGCGCGGCCAGTGGTCTTCCACCCAGGCGCGTTCCATCGTGACGCCGAACACTAAACCGACAAAGGTTGCCGCCCAAAGGGACCACCCCAGGGCCCGGATAGGGGTCAGCCGATTGCGCGCATGGGCGCGGGCGCGGGCGCGGAACTGCGCCGCCGCCGCCGCCCCTGGGCTGGCCGGAGGGTCGTTCTGCGCATCCCTTTTGCCAAATCGAGAGGCCGTATCTTTTAGGCCGGCCCAAAGATGAGCCATCGGACTCCACAGTGCGCGTCCCATCTCAGGGGGGGGCGACCAATGGCGTTTGGGTTTGTCCGCAGCCGTCGCTGCTACCGGTGGTGCAAGCCGAACCGTGACCGCCATACTGGTCGAGGAAGGATGGGTGGGCGCTGCCTCCCCTTCTCCCAAAAGGCCATCCGTCTCCCCCACAAAGGATGGCTCGACCGGGCGGGCTGTCACGCGATCATCATCGGTTAAACCGGCACCTCCGTCCATCGTCGACGGGGGGACATAGACGGCATCTAGAACAGGCCCGGTTGGAGCGGAAAACAGGCTGTCCCCCGCTTCAAGCCCATCGTCTACCGTCGGCGAAAAGGGGGTCGGGGCGGGGATGTTCGCGACCGAGCCGTAAAACTCGTCTTCGCTGCTGCCCCCCTGGTGAGCAGTTTCCACAAGGTCAGCTTCGACACCGGCCTCGAACCAAACCGAGCCGCAGGCCGCGCACCGCACCTCCCGCCCCTCCGGCGGGATCGCAGAGGCTGCCACCTGATACACTTTTGGGCATGTGGGGCACGAAATCAGCATTGCGCGGTCCCGTAAAGTTGGGTGTAAGGGACGCGCCAATGAACAGTATCAACCAACGCTCGACCAACACGTCCACCGGCGCGCCCATTGGGGCGGTGCCGCCAAAGATTGTCGATCTGCGCGATGTGCAACTGTCCTATGACGGGCAGCATAATGTCCTGCACGACGCTAGCTTGGTGCTGCGGGAGGGCGACTTTCGCTTTCTCACCGGCGCATCGGGCGCGGGTAAAACCACTCTTTTGAAGCTCATTTACCTCGCCCATCATGCCACCGCCGGCCAAGTTCAGCTTTTCGGGCAAGATGTCAGCACCCTGCCGCCGGAGGCCCTGCCGACATTGCGTCGCCGCATTGGCGTCGTTTTCCAAGAATTCCGACTGCTCGACCATTTGACGGCCTTTGAAAATGTCGCGCTTCCCATGCGCGTCATGGGGCATAAAGAAGTGGCCTATCGAAACGACGTTATTGATTTGTTAAAGTGGGTTGGGCTCTCCCACCGTATGGATGCGCGGCCTCCAGCCCTTTCGGGGGGCGAGAAGCAGCGTGTGGCGCTCGCCCGCGCGATTGTCTCAAAACCGGACCTCATCCTCGCCGACGAACCCACCGGAAATGTCGACCCCGATATGGGCGCAAAGATCATGCAGCTCCTTATTGAGCTCAATAAGCTTGGAACCGCAGTGATCGTCGCCACCCACGACTTTAGTCTTGTGAAACGTCTACAGATGAAAATTCTGCGACTAAAGGACGGTCAAGTCACCTTGCACCAGCCCTTATCCGACATTGCGGCAGACGCGGCCGGGCGAGGCACCCGATGACGACGTCGGATCCTGTTCTACGACCTTCGCGGGCGACCCCCCTTCTGCCCGAGGCCGGCGCTGCGGGCACACCGCTCACGGTGGTGATTGCGGTTTTGGCGTTTATGGCGAGCATCGCCCTTGCGGGATATTTCATGGTGAGCCGGGCGGTCCACGATTGGACCGGGGATTTGTCGGGGACCATCACCGTGCAAATCAAGGGGGCCACCGGAGCCGATATTGAACGGGACGCCACCCGCGCCTTCGAAGTCCTCCAGGCCACCGACGGTATCGCCGGGGTGTCGCGCCTCTCACGTGAAGACACCGAAGCGCTTTTAGAACCCTGGCTCGGCACGGATAATCTGGGGCCAGAAATTCCCATCCCCATGCTCATCACCGCGGAAGTGACACCCGAACGACGGGGCGACTTAGATATTTTGCGGCAGACCTTGGCATCGCGAGCGCCGGGGGCAAGCCTTGACGATCATAGTCTGTGGAATGATCGCCTTGTGGGCGCCGCCCGGCGGGGACAGGCTGTGGCCTTTGTGGTCTTCTCAATGGTCATGGGCGCGTCAGCCGCCGTCATTATCTTCGCAACGCGGGCAGGCCTCGCCGCCAATCGAGAGATTGTGGAGGTTATGCATCTGGTGGGCGCCACCAATAAATTTATCGCCGACGAGGTCCAGCGTCGATACCTGACCCTTGGCCTCCGCGGAGGGGGAATCGGCGCCCTCTTAGCCGCGGTGATCCTCTTTCTATCAGCCAGCTTTAACCGGGAGCAGCAGGGACTGTTCTTGCCCAACTTGTCAGCTGATCCGCTGATGCTTTTTTGGTTGATCCTGGTGCCCATCCTGCTGTGTGGTGTGGCCTCCATCACCGCGCGCCTGACCGTCATGCGGGTCCTAGGCGAGCAGATGTAAGGTTCTGCATCCTCTTATTGCCGCTCGCCGCCGACCGCCATACGCTCCTCGCACCATTGCAATGCGACGAGTGAACCCACGAATGACCCATGCCGAGATAAGCCCTGCGCCCCCGCTGGACGCTGGCAACATCACCGAAACCGCCATCCAGTTTGCCGCAAAAGACGGGTACCCCCTTTCAGGGCTCAACATCAGCGGCCCCTCTCCCAAGGCCGGGATGATGGTGACAGCGGGCACCGGCTTTCCCATGACCTATTATCGACCCTTTGCGCGGCACGCCGCCGCACGGGGGTATGCGGTGTACCTCTACGATTGTCGGGGGATAGCGGCCTCAGCCCCCGATGACCTCGCGGCGATGCAGATGGATTATACCGACTGGGGACGATATGATATGCCCGCCATTCTCGACAGGATGGCAAGTGACCGACCAACCCTTCCGCTCGTGCATGTGGGCCATAGCGTAGGCGGACATTTTGCAGGTTTCATGGACAACCATGAAAAACTCAGCGCACAGGCCTTTGTCTGTGTCGGTTCAGGCTATTGGGGCGGGCATTTCTGGTGGTACCGGCCTCTTGTCCTTTGGTTCTGGCACGGCCATGGCGCCCGATCTCTCAAACAGCGCGGGTATGTTGCGCGCGGCAATGGCTGGACCGGTGCGCCCCTGCCCCGCGGCGTGTTCGAAACATGGAAACGTTGGTGCGCGAAAAGACGCTACTTTATCGAAGAGCTCGAAAGCGACCTCAAACCCCACCATTTCGATGAGATCACGAGCCCTATCCGATCTTATGTCTATTCCGACGATCCCGTCGCCAATCCAAAAGCTGCCCAGCTTATGCTGGATCTTTATGCCGCCGCCCCCAAAGACATGGTCATTCGAGCGCCAGCGGACCACGGGCTGAAGCAGATCGGCCATAATGGCCCGTTTGCAAAGACAAAATTAAGCGCGTCAGATGAGATCCTCGACTGGCTCGACCGCCAGCTATGACACCGGATTCACGCCTTTTTCCCTCCACAACCGCATTTTAAGCAATTTACCCTAAGCCAAGGGTTAGTGAACAGCGTCGTCGAGGGATATTCGCCATGCTTCTGTCAACGGTAACTGCAGGGCTCCTGAGCCTTACCATGGGCGCCCAAGTCACAAGCGGCGACTGGCTTGTGCGCATTCGCGGCGTCTATTTGACCCCGATTCAGGATAACTCAGACGTTCTGCCCAGCTTTCCTGGGGGAAGTGTCGACGTTCTCGACGTGTGGACCCCGGAAATCGACGTCACCTACTTCGTCACCCCCAAATGGGCGATCGAAGTCTTGGGCGGGGTCATCCCCCTCAATCTAGACGGGACGGAGGCGCTGGAGCCCTTTGGTGAAGTGACCGAGGTGAAAGCCTTCCCTCCGACGGTAATGGGCCAATACCATTTTGAGAAAAAGGGACGCGTGCACCCTTATGTCGGCGTTGGGGTCAATTATACCAAATTTTATGACGCAAAGCCCTCAGGCGGCCTAGAGGATCTCGCACCGGAAACCGACATCACCGTGGATAGTAGTTGGGGTATAGCCATTCAGGCGGGGGCTGACATCGACCTAAATGACAAGTGGGTCGTAAACGCGGACATCAAATGGATCCAAATCGATATGGAAGCCCAGCTCGATCCCTTAGGCATTCCTAACACGTTGCAATTTGATCTTGACCCTGTGGCCGTCGGCGTTGGACTCGGGCGACGGTTTTAGAGCGGCGGGTACCTATATCGACCCTACAGCATCAGACTGTCTGATTGAATCGGGCAGATGCTGTAGAGTCTTCGTTTTTCGCGCGTGAGCCGACTTTCTCTGATCCAATATGATCGTCCGGCGCGCTAGAGCATTTCGCGTTCGAATGCATCCACTCCCGCGTCACCCCGGTCGACCGGAGGGAGCACCGGGGTCTACCACCTGATCCTACAAACTAGTATCCCTGATGAAGTTGGAGATGGGCCCCGGAGCAAGTCCGGGGCGACAGCTCAACGACGAGCGACTCTATTCGTACGCGAAATGCTCTAGTTTTCGAGACGGCCTCACCCCGAGGAGCCACCGACAAGCGACGTCTCGAAGGGCAAGACCTCCTCAAGATGAGGGTTACTACAGCGACGGACGTTCGTTTGCACTCACGCCTTCGCTGTAGTCTTTTGTTTTCGCATCGCTTTTCGCCGAAAACCGCGTACACTTTTCGGCGCGATGCTCTAAGCCGCCTTCTCCGCGGCCTCTGACCATGTGCCCAATTGCGCCAGACCATTCATCCGTGCCCGGTGGCTAAACGCCGCCTGGGCCGCAGGGACATTCTCAACCTTCCCGCTCCAGGCTTTTAGCGCAGAGGCTTGAAGCGCCCGACCGTATGAGAAGCTGAGACCCCAAGGCATTTGCTCCTTGTAGGCAGCATTCATCGTGTTGAGGTTTTGGGAAGCTTCCGCCTCGGACTGCCCACCGGAAAGGAACACGATGCCCGGCACAGCGGCAGGAACCGTTTCGCGGAAACACTTTACTGTCTTCTCGGCGATTTCTTCTGTGCCCGCCTGGCGGTCACATTTCTTCCCAGCAATGACCATATTAGGCTTCAGGATCGTCCCCTCAAGCGCCACGCGCTGGTCGAACAATTCTTGGAACAGCATCTTCAGACCCGTTGCCGTCACTTCATAACAGCGGTCAATATCATGATCGCCATCCATCAGCACTTCAGGCTCTACGATGGGAACAATGTTCGCCTCCTGACAAAGGGCGGCATAGCGGCCAAGGGCGTGCATGTTGGCTTTCAGATTGCCATAGGTGGGCATGGTACGATCGCCCCCGCGGGAGATATCGATCACCGCCCGCCATTTGGCAAAGCGGGCACCCAGCTCGTAATATTCCGCAAGGCGTTCCCGCAGGCCGTCGAGACCCTCGGTCACCTTCTCTCCAGGGAAGGCATGCATGTCTTTGGCACCCTTATCGACCTTGATGCCGGGAATGGACCCCATATCTTCAATGATTTTCGCAAGGGGTGTCCCGTCCGCTGCTTTTTGCTTCAGGGTTTCCTCAAACAGAATAACGCCCGAGATGTGATCCCGCATTGCCGTCTCTGTGCGGAACATAAACTCGCGATAATCGCGACGGTTCTCTTCGGTGCTTTCGACATTGATGCTGTCAAAACGCTTCTTAATGGTCCCAGTGCTTTCGTCGGCGGCCAAAATGCCTTTGCCTGGCGCGACCATAGCGACAGCGACCTGGTTTAGTTGATCCAAATTCATGATGGGTAACCCTTTTCGTCTTGTCCCCGCCCACTACTGTGAGCGCACAGGAACCGACGCCCTGGCAGGCGTGTTTTACATAACGCAAAGCCTATGCCTGGGCATGCGGGAGAGTGCAAGATCCACGGCCCACCAAGAGAACCGCTATCAAGCTATCCGCGTAAAGCCTCGACCCCTGGTAGGGCTTTGCCCTCCATCCATTCCAAAAAGGCACCCCCGGCGGTGGAGATATAGGTCATATCATCAGCCACGCCCGCCATATTGAGGGCCGCAACGGTGTCTCCGCCCCCGGCGACGGACACTAGCGCGCCCTCTTTAGTGCGTTTGGCGGCATATTTGGACAGCTCCACTGTCGCTGTGTGGAAGGGCGGGATTTCAAACGCCCCTAAAGGTCCGTTCCAGATAAGGGTCGCGCAATTCTCAAGCGCCGCCGCATAGGAATCAACGCTGTCCGGGCCCACATCAAGGACCATTTCGTCAGCCCCAATGGCATCCGCTGCCTTCACCGCGGTGGGCGTGTTAGCCGCGAATTCTTTGGCGCACACAACGTCCGAGGGCAGAAGGATTTCGCAACCTGCATCCCCGGCCTTGGCCATAATCTCCTTCGCAGTGCCCGCCAGATCCGGTTCCGCCAAGGATTTGCCCACATCAATACCCATGGCGAGGAGGAAGGTATTGGCCATGCCGCCCCCGACAATGACCTTGTCAGCCTTGCCAATAAGATTGTGAAGGATATCCAGCTTGGTCGACACCTTCGCGCCGCCCACCACGGCCATCACGGGTCGTTTAGGGGCCGCCAAGGCTTGGGCCAAATAGGTCAGCTCCCGCTCCATGGCGAGGCCCGCAGCAGCCGGCAGGAACTTGGTCACCCCCTCGGTAGAGGCGTGTGCCCGGTGGGCCGCAGAGAAGGCATCATTGACATAAAGGTCGCCATTGGCGGCTAAGGCCTTGGCGTAGTCCGGATCATTTTTCTCCTCACCCGAATAAAAGCGGGTGTTTTCTAGGAGAAGAACATCGCCATTTGCCATGGCCGCCACCGCCTCAGCGGCGAGCTCACCGATAGAGTCAGCGGCAAAGGCGACCGGCGCGCCCAATATTTTAGAGAAGGCATCGGCAACAGGCTTCAGCGACATTTCAGGAACCACTTGGCCCTTAGGCCGCCCAAAGTGGGAGAGAAGGATTACCTTCGCCCCGCCATTGGACAAGGCCTTCACCGTCGGCAATGCACGCTCAAGGCGCGTCGCGTCGGAGACGGCACCATCCTGGACCGGTACGGTAAAG
>CALFRH010000160.1 GCA_937919225.1 uncultured Parvularcula sp. | reverse complement strand
GCCAATGCTGAGGCTGTAATTGCTTGCTGCAAGCGTTTCATCTAGCTGCCTCCGGCCTCAACTTTATTGCTGCGATAGATCATGACTTTTCGACCACCTGACTCGATATCATTGAGTAACAATCGATTGGCGAGCGCCTCTCCTTCATTGAAGCCTGCATCTGCAGCACTCCGAAGCGTCAGCGAAAGGGTTCCGGACCGCGCCGCATTGGCCAGCAGCTCGGCCTGTACTTGCGTAATTTCCATCGTCGCGGTGGAGCCGGTCAAAGTCGGTATTCCGTCAACATCGCCAAACGTCTGATCAATGGCGATGACGCGGACGTTTTCCATAATCGTGTTGGTGATCAGCTGCGGTGGCAAATCCGTATCTCCGATAAACTCCACCAATTGACTCAGGATGATGTCGCCGCGGTCATCCGGTAGAATGACTCCGGCGGAGGCAGCTTCCGGCGAAATCTCGATGGGCATAGCGCGCTTACCAGGGCGCAGCAGGGCCGCCTTAATTCCGGTCTCGCCCTTCTGCACAATCTTTTGTGGCATCACCGGCTCATCTGCATACATGGCCGAGCGGACAACGCTGCCGGTCAGGATCTCCATCGCATCCGGCGCAATTTCCTGGGTATAATAGGCCGGGTTGATCGTGGAGTCTGGCCAGTTCGCCCATTTGAATTCGTCTGGCGTCAGCAGAGTTCCGACGCGCAAATCAGTTTTCGCGACCAGAACCTTCTGCTGGGAGACTTCAACTTCAACAATCTTCTCAACCGTCTGTGCCGGCGCCGACACGACTGCTGGTTGTTGCGAGGCCAGGTTCCGGACGAGGAACGCTGCCAAGACAGCTGCGACGAGCGCGCCAGCCAGAATAATGAGCCGCATAGGTGACATGAAGAGTGCCTTTTCTCTCTACCCCGCCCCTTTGGAACCATCGGGACTATCGACGAATATTTCACGCCGAAGCTAAAGCATGGTTAATTGAAACGTTGGATTTGGCTTAAGAAATCAGCAAGAAACGGAGACGCTGGGGCAGCAAACAAAGCGCCCATAGCAATGGCGACGCCGTACGGCACGCCCTTGCGATCTTCGAAGGTCGCGACCCCAAATCCGGGCGCATATCCAGACGGCAACAAACCGCGCATAATAATGACAAGTATTGTCAGAATGCCGCCGGCCAGCGCCGTAACGATCAGAAATGGAGCTACGCCAGCTGGCCCGACCCAGAGCAGAACGCCTGGAATGAATTTCGCATCGCCGCCGCCATACACGCCGAGAAAGAAGAGCGCGACGGACGCAACAAAAGCGATCGCGCCAACCAGAACATGCCAGCCAACCGTCTCCCATCCCGGAGCGGCCAAAATCGCCGCTGGCACAAACAGGAAGGCCAACCAGCCATTCAACCAGTTTGGAATGGTGAGGGTCTCGATGTCGATCAGGGCGGCAAGGATGCAGAGCGCAAAAAAGCTGATCGCGAACAACGCAAGGATCATGGGTCAACCTCCAAAGGCGTATGATTTTGCAGTGTCGCTATAGCAAATGACTTAAGGATCACTTGATGATCTAAAAGAATAAAGCCGCCGGGCGAACCCGGCGGCTTCGGTGCCTTATCGGCAGACCTTTCGGTAAAGTCTTAGCCCAGCTGAGCAGAGACTTCGTCAAAGGTGTTAGCAGCGTTTTTACCGAGCGTGGTAACCGCACCGATGATCGCAACAGCGATCAGAGCAGCGATGAGACCATATTCGATTGCAGTTGCACCTGACTCATTCTTGAAAAAATTACGCATTGGAAACTCCCACTATGCAGATTATAGACGTCCCGAGAGTTTTCTTGGGTTGTCCCCGGAACAGGTGTCTAGATACCGCGCAGCGCTAAAAATCCCGTGAATCAACAGAAAAAAATCCTGAAGATTCAACAAGACGTTGTTAACCCGTTCAACGCGCTGTTTTAGGAGCTATTTTTGTAGGCAGAACGTTTGATCCTGCTTGGTCTCGGTAAGGTTCGCCGAGATAAGGCGGGGCCATGCGCGTAATGTTTGCGACACCGCGGCCCGCGCGAGGCAGAAGTCGCTGAGCGAACCCAGCGACTTCCGAGCCTCAAGACACTGATTAGGTTGATCTACTAGACCAACTGATCAGACACGTCGTCGAACGTGTTGCTCACTTTATCGCCCAAAGTGGTTGTCGCCGTGATAATCGCAACGGCGATCAGCGAGGCGATCAGAGCATACTCAATCGCGGTTGCACCAGATTCCAGTTTGGACTTCTTGCGCGCAACATCGGTTGCTTTTGCCTCAACGACAATCTCGGCATCATCGACGATCTCTGTTTTGTCGCCGAACCAGTTTTTGAAAAGATTTTGCATTAGGAACTCCCACCATGCAGGTTGTCGTCCCCAATTGTCATTCGAGTCATCTCGAACGGGTGTGGGTCTAGCCCAAGGCTCTGAAGATCTGGTGAATCGAAACATTTAATTTGCCGCCAGGAAACAAGATATAGGTTACCAGCCCGGACCCGCTGACTTTACTCTATAACAGTGCACACATTTTTTAGCGTTTTAGGATTCGACTAACCTCTTTGCGGCACATGTATGTTCAATTGTATGGAGTGCCGACATGTCGTTTTCATTGAAGACCACCCTTTCCTGCTGCGTCGCCGCATTGATAAGCTGTGCCGCGCATGCCGGACACATCACCATCGAGACGGGAAAGGCCAAGGCGCTGAAACTGAAAACCAATGCGGACAGTGTGATTATCGGCAATCCGAACATTGCCGATGTCGCGGTTCATGATGACACGCTCCTATTCATCACTGGCAAGGCGTATGGCACGACCAATTTGATGATTTTCGACGTCAACGGAAACACCATTCACTCT
>CALFRH010000159.1 GCA_937919225.1 uncultured Parvularcula sp. | reverse complement strand
AGCTTGGATTCCATAAGATGACGAAGCGATCTTTCTTACCTTTAACCGGTGCAAGGTTCGCGTAGATTTTTGCAGGTCCAATTTGTGGATCGCTTAGGGTGATGGAGACATACTCGCGTCCAGAGGCTTTTGCAGTTTTGATCCAACCACCACCGATTTCGGTCTCGGTTTCTCCCGCATAGATGCGATAGTCTGGTTGGCCTTCGACCTCTTTCTCAGTGTTCAGATCAAAACGGATTGGGACTGAGAGATTTATCATCGCAAGCGCGCCTTGAAATCCGTTTTCGATTTGACTGACATATCCAATTGCGTTGGCCATTATATAGTTCCTTTCGTTTGTTTAGTTGCCGAAAGAGATGCCTTTGATCCCGTCGACGCGAGACCGTTCAGACGGGGTTTGGCGGGTTTGAACCGCGTCGCGGGCGGAACGCCAGTGGAGCATTAGAAGCGGGTAGAATTTTGAATGCGCGAGGAGCCGCGAAGCGGCGGGGAAAATTCTTCCCGCTTCTAATTTCATAGCCGCCAAACCTCGGCTAGGTCGAAACGCCAAAGACGGAATCAAAGGCATTGGGCGGTAGGTGTAGAAACGGTAGGTATAGAAATGAGCCGCTCAGTGAGCTGATCTCCAAACGGCTCGTAGTTTAAAGGCGAACACGGATTACGCTGCTTCACTCTGTTCTGATTGATTGTCTGTGGTTTTTTCGTTTGATGCATCGCCTTCGAAAATTGCTGCCACGCTGTCCCAATGATCAACCGGCGCAGAATGGTAGCCTTCAAGCACGGGTCTCGGCGGAACTTGCATCCAACCCGGTCGCCATTCACGATTTGCTTTGCAGCCCTCACCATTAATACGCGAGACAATCGCTTCTTTCTGGGCTTTGCCCGTATCTGTCAGCATGGAGTTTGCGAGCTGCGGTCCAGAAATCTGCCCGAGCATTTCATTGATGACCTTTTTATCGCGCAGTAATTCAAAGAAGGCCTCATCTGGGGCCCAGTGTTTTGCGAGGTCAACATCCAGAACATGCAAGAGTGCCTCAACAACTGCACCGCCAGATTCAATCGTGGTCGCCATTCGAAAAGTCAGAACACGCATGACTTCTTCATCTGTCATGGCAAGGAGCGCGGAGTAGGTCTCGCACAGATTTGATCCATTGAAACCTTGACCCGGCATCACTGTTTCAAGGGCGGCGAACAGGCTTTTTGCATCGTCGCAAGCTTCCGCGAGCTTTGATTGGCCAGGAGCAGCAGCAAGACTTGCGGCGGTGGTTTCCTTACCAACCGCATCGCGGTGGGCACGAACACTCCAAAGGTCAGACCCTGTTAAAGCGTGCGCGACCATTAAGCGAAGCGCAATTGCAGGCGCATCTAAAAGCTCTGCTTGCGCAGCGATGTGGCGATGGCGCGAGATGTAGTTTGCCATTGGCCGGCTCATCTCTGATTTTGTATCAGCCTCTCCAGACTTCGCCTTCTCTCTGTCTCGGTCTTCAGCCTTGGTGATGTATCCTTCATGATAAGTCACCTCGCCACTGTGTCGAACCTCGACAATTACGCGCCCACCCTGTGTCTGTGTGCGTTTTACGTATTCCCAACTATGAAAGTACTCGCCGCGCTCAAGGACGATCACATCTTTCCAGCCTTCCTCCCTATAAGTCTGAATCTGCGCGGCGATGGCGGCGCTTTGGTGCTCCCAGAATTCATCAGCGCTCTCAAAGACGCCATGTTCCCCAAACAAATCTTCAAGGATTCGGCCTGGAAAACCCCCAAGATCAAAATCCGCTGCGGTCGTTGAAATAGCCCGCCCACCTGCGATCCAATCTTTGAGTCTACGTCCAGTTGGGGCCGTGGCGGTTTCGCCATTGAAAAGCCGAACCCATTCTTTTTGTAGAGCCTCATTGGCTAGCGTCAGAGCCTGGACGGTACCGCGACCGACTTCTTCATCTTCATAGAGTTTCCGAATTGGACCAATTAGTCCGGCCAATGCCAGCACCCGTTTCACGGTGAGCGCCGTAACACCGTAATAATCACCAATCTCTTCAATAGTGCGTCCCTCATCATTCAGCTTTTTAAAGGCCACGTATTGTTCCATCTCGGACGCTGGCATGCGGGCGACATTTTCAATGAGGGAGGCCTCTATGGCCTCGGCATCATCACCCTCACGCATAATAATGCAGGGCACCTTGGGATCGATGCCGGTTTCTTTCGCGACTTCTTTCAGCGCGAAGAGGCGGCGCCGTCCGGCAATTACGCCGTATTGCTCTCCTTCTTGGCGCACAAGGAGAGATTGGCGTAAGCAATGGGCTCGGATCGAGGGCAAGATGTCTGACACATCCGGCTTCTTGCGCCCATGACGCATGTTTAGCTTGCTGACGACAAGCGCTGAGAGCGCAATTGATTTCATAGTTTGGTTCGCCATGGTGTAGGTCTCCTTTTCTGGCGGATAGAGGGAGAGTCCCAGCGTCCATGCTGGCCCTCTCCAGTTAATCGGCGAGAAGGCAATGCCTTCTGCGTCGAAGGCGGGATCAGGGTCTGTTTCCCCCCAATCATAATCGTGGACGGTGATGACCGGCGCGCGGCCATTCACCCAGATTTCGCAAATCCTCTGGTCTTGAATGACGAGCGTCATTTGCGGGCGAGGCCCGATGTCGCGCTCTAGGCGGCTCAAGGTTCGCGGGCTCATGTGCCCGGCTCCTCATGGCTAAGAATAAAATCAGCAGCTTTGCTAGCGAGAGACGCAGCCCGAAAGATGGCGCGCTTGTCTTCTTTGAGGATTTTCAACCAACTCGCGAGATAGTCGCTATGGCGAACTTTGGGGAGGATGTCCTTGTCAGCGCAGAGAAAGGCGCTCACCATTTCGGCAACGAGTTCTTCGCGGCCATAATCTTTGGTGCCGTATTCACCGGTGAGTTTGCGATCTAGCCGTGAAGCATGCCCGGTCCAGTGCCCATTATGCCGATGTCGGCATAACGGCCATAATGCCGATATCTGGATTATGCCGAGCCAGCCGCTGAGCTTGCGACCGGCTCGACACAATTGGCCTAAAGTATCGGCATAATCAGAGGGTTTCCAAGAACTCCAACAAGCTATCGTCCGCGATGTATCGACCTTTGGGTCTTTGGCTTTCCACTTTTTTGGTCTTTGCCATCGCTTTCTCTTTTAGCTCGATATCTGCGTGAACATACATTTGCGTGGTTTCGACAGACTCATGCCCCAGCCAAAGCGCGATCACGATCCGATCGACCCCATTTTGTAGCAGTTGCATTGCAGCTGTGTGCCGAAGCACGTGCGGTGAGATGCGTTTCTGCTTCAATGTTGAGCAGACCTCTGACGCACGTGCGGCATGTTTTCGGACGATGCGTTCGATCGCGTCTCTGCTGAGTGATCCTCCTCGTATACTCACAAAGAGTGGATCCGACGGATCACCTCCACGTTCTCTAAGCCATGCTTGGAGCGCGATGATTGTATCGCCACGAAGCGGTGTTGCTCGTTCTTTCCGACCTTTGCCAAGACACCGGACCACCGCGCCATGCCCCAGTTCCAAATCCTTCAGCGTCAGCGCTAGCACATCGGATACACGCAAACCGGTTTGCACCATGAGCTGCAGGATCGTGCGATCCCGACGCCCGAACCACGTCGATACATCAGGTGCGTTAATCAAGGCTTCGGCTTCGTGGTAAGTCAGGAAGTCGATCGTTCTTTTCACATACCGCTTTTGAGGCATGGATAAGATCCGCTGACAGTGATGGAGTAATTGGGGCTCGTTGTGCGACACATACTTAAAGAACGACCTTATGGCAGCCAGGCGCGTATTCCGAGTTCTCGCACTGCTACCCCGAGTGTCTTCAAGATAGACTAGAAAGCGTCCCACCAGATCAGAGTCGATATCGTCTAAACATAACTTCGTCGGCGCTTTGCCGACTTCGCTCGATGCGAAGCGAAGCAGCATACGGAACGTGTCGCGGTACCCTGCGATCGTATTGGGGCTCGCGTGCATCTGCCCAACAAGCCGCTCTGTAAAGAAGCGTTGTAAGTAAGGCGGGAGCGGGTGTTGTTTGATCATCGCTGCCTCCGGTGGAGGAGTATTTCAGATCGTTCCGACGCCAGTTGCATCAGTTCAGGAACAGCTTCGATGTACCAGTAGGTGTGCACAGGTTTTTTGTGGCCAAGATAAGCGCTTAGTTTGTACATTTCTCGATCGACATCGAGATCAGCTTTGTACCAGTTGATGATTGTGTGGACCGCAAAAGTATGTCGAAGATCATGGATCCGTGGTCCGGTGCCATGCCTCTTGAAGCCGGCAGGTTTTCGTAGTCCGACCCGGCCGCTGACTTGCGCGAAGGTTTATCGCGCACCGCAGTCGCCAAGCGGTGCACCATTGTAGCGAACAAAGACCGGGCCACCATCTAGACCAGTGATGTGCTGCCGCTGTTCTAGGTACTCACCTTACCGGTCAACGGTGGAAGGCGATAGCGGGATACACCTTTCGTTGCCGGATTTCGACTTTAGGATTTCCAGAGTTCCCGCCGATAGATCTATGTGCTCTTTTTCAAGGCCAAGCGCTTCATTTATCCTCAAGCCAGTGACCGCGATCAGACCAAACAGGGTCGATGATGTCAGTCCCCTGAAGCCATACTCTGATCGAAGTTTGCCGGCTTCTGCGATGATATCGTGGATCTCTCGTTTGCTATAAATGTAAGGCTTGGCGCGCTTGAATTTGCCGATCGCAATATCCCGTGGCGGGATCTCTGATATGCCATCTATCCCGCGCAACCATCTTGCAAACGACCTAACC
>CALFRH010000158.1 GCA_937919225.1 uncultured Parvularcula sp. | reverse complement strand
TCTTCTTGATGCCGTGGATGAATTCATTTTTGAAGAAAGCTTCCTGCCAAAGAGTGTGCTCCTAAAGAACTACAATGGGTGGAGGTCTGAAGAGCAAAGAGCAGCAAGGTATAATGATCTTTCGACTATCAGCGTGCTCGATAGCGACGTGGCAAATCTGATTAAGCAACGGTGGAATACCCTTGCGAGCTATTTTGAGAGGTTTCGGTACTCAGTGCAGAGAGAGCCGCGCGAGCAAAATGCTTATCATGAACTTCCAGCAGAGGACTTCGGTACCATCTCTGACGAGTGGAACGCTTATTCCAACAGTGATTGTAATATGTATATTGAGAGCCTAAGCGAGAAAGAAGCGGGCACACCTGTAGCCATGGAACTTCCGAGCGATTGTCCGTTCATGCAATATGTCGCCAGAGAACTGATCGAGTCGTAACGTTAATAGAGACGAACAAGAAGGAAGCTTCAAATTTCGGAAGAGGATAAGACTGGAGCAGTTCGCACAGCGCGTTTGATTTGGGAAAACGGGGCGCAGGTGTTGCATATTCCGCAAGCCTTCGAATTCAGGACGTCTAAGGTGTTGATACAAAAGACGGATCAAGGAATGTAGATTCAGCCCCTAGTGAAGAAATCAATATCCGAAGTTCTCGACGAGATGGAGCCATTGGGCGTTGAGGACGAATTTCCCGATGTAAGAGATGGATTGTTGCCCCCAAAGGATATAGATCTTTAGCTGGGTGATTGAGGGCGAGATCCCGCAAATTTCTGTGACCATCCATGAGCTGCATCGATCGCAACGTTCATGGCATTTCCAATAGAGAGTAGACCTGTTTACACGCGCAGTAGGAACGCCCCAGCCCAAAATCAACAAAGAATAAGCGGCTTAAGTCGCCCGATACTGTTGAAAAACTCCGAGTCAAAACGCCCGAATTCTGATTCAGTGATTTTCGTGCAGATCGAGGAGATGCGCGATGATGGGACGATTAGAAGAAGACGCTGCAAAGCTCTTCTATGAGTTCTCACTGGATAAGATGGTTCCGGCGGATCACTTGCTCCGGAAGATTGATCGGTTCCTCGACTTCGATGACATCCGAGCGCATCTAAAGCCGTTCTACAGTCACACAGGTCGACCATCGGTTGATCCGGAACTGATGTGCCGGATGCTGATCGTTGGATACTGTTACGGCATCCGTTCAGAGCGCCGGTTGTGCGAAGAGGTTCATTTGAACCTGGCCTATCGATGGTTTTGTAAGTTGGGCATTGAAGACAGGGTCCCGAACCACTCGACGTTTTCTAAGGCCCGTCATGGCCGCTTCCGTGAGAGCGACCTCTTTCGGAAGCTGTTCGAACAAGTGGTGCTGAGCTGCATGTCCGAGGGTCTCGTCAAAGGCGAAGGGTTTGCGGTTGATGCGAGCATGATCCGCGCGGATGCAGGTGAGGATAATGCCGTCGAAGGTGGTGAGGCAGTTGACTGGTCTGATCCGAAGATCGCATCGAGACCGGTTACCGAATATCTCGACGCGATCGATCAGGATGGCGCACCACGTAAGAAGATCTCGCTCACTGATCCGACGGCGCGTTGGACGGCGGCAATTGGCGGACAGGCCCGGTTTACCTGGGCCACCAACTATCTCTTGGATGTCGAGACATCCGTCATCGTCGATGTCGAACCAACTCAAGCTTATCGCAAAGCCGAGGTTGAAGCCGCCAAGACCATGATCAATCGAACCGAGGACCGATTTGGGCTCAAGCCGAAACGCCTGATGGGAGATGCCGCTTACGGCTCAGCGGAAATGCTGGGCTGGATGGTCGATAAGAAAAAGATAGCACCGCATGTCGCCCTGATGGATATACCTGGACCACCAACGAAGAACTTCACCATCAAGGACTTCGTCTATGATAAGGAGCGCGATCTTTATATCTGCCCGAACGCCAAGGAGCTGTGCCATCAGCGCCGCAACTATAAAGTTCCTCGGTCTGGCGTGACCAAAGATAAGAAGCGGATGTATAGAGCCCTCAGCTCAGACTGCGCCATTTGTCCACTAAAACAGAAATGTTGTCCCAATGCCCGGTCCAGACGCGTTGGCCGTTCTATCTATGAACATGCCCGCGATGAAGTGAGAAAGCTCCAAGGAACCGAGGAGTACGAACAATCCAAACGAGATCGAAAGAAGGTCGAAATGAGCTTCGCACACTTGAAATGCCAGCACGGCTTCCGCCGATTAAGGCTGCGAGGCCCCACTGGAGCCAATGACGAATTTCTCCTCGCCGCAACAACCCAAAACCTCAGAAAACTCGCCAAATACGCCTCGAAACCGTCTCTCCCTATCCAAAACGCCGCTTAGAAAGAGCAACAAGAGCGAACACCCAGTAGAAATAGGCTCTTATGGAGCGCCAGCTCAAAGAACTACCCAAATAAGCGGAGACTTTTTCAACACCATCAGGTGTTTTTTGCCTCTGGGCTTATGTCTGGTTTTGCTCGCGGCACAGTCGTAAAAAAATGCGATCGAACAGCCTGAAACTTGCAAATCATTCTCAATAGTGGGAAGACCCTTTCAGGTTGAGTATCGACAGGCTTACGATACGCAGATGTTATTAAATTGGCTCTTCTCATGGCAAAGCAATCTGCACTGGAATCAAGAAAGGCGGATCCAGTTATGGATCTTGCGCCACCAACGATTCAAGGCGCGCCAGATCATGTTGCACAAGCCGAATTAAGCTTGCTCTATCGAGAAAATATCAAAGAGCTGGCGGGCTATCTACGTAGGGTTTTCGGGAATGGCCCGCCCGAGCCTGAGGATATCGCGCAAGAAGCGTTTCAAAAGCTATCCGCGCAGAAAGACCTCTCTCAAATCCGAAACCTTCGTGCATTTCTTTGGCGAACAGCGCGCAATCTCGTCCTGACACATAAGCGTAATTTGGATGTGCGAACCAAATATGATTTCGAGATAGAACATCTTTATTTTGCCGCTGAGGGTAGCGGTTCTAACCCTGAGCGTGTCTTAGAGGTGAAAGAACAGCTGCAGATTATTCGAAACGCACTCAAACTCTTGCCCGATCGACGCCGTAAAGCGTTCTTGTGGCACCGGGTTGAAGGTCTCAACTTCTCGGCGGTTGGACGGCGCCTTGGTATATCTCGACATGCTGTGGTGAAACATGTGACGCGAGCCGCCTTAGACATAGATGAGGCTCTAAGGGCTACGATGGAATAGGAAAACGAATGTCGTCTCACGCTTCGGACCCCTCAGAAGACATCAGCGCCGCTGCGCTCGAATGGCACGTCAGAATCGAAGCGGGCGATCTCACTCAAGAGGAACACGCTGAGTTCGAGGCCTGGCATTCAGAGCATCCATCACACGCTGACGCCTATGACCGAGCGACGACCGTTTGGGCAGCGCTCGGTACACTCGATCGGGAAACACTAGGCGAAGCTTTGTTTCGCAAGCCTTCAATACCGTCAGTCTTGATCCGCCTACTCAATTCTCCTTCAATTTTCAGTAAGGGGCTCGCCGGCCTTGCAGTTGCTTGCGCCGTCCTGATTGTGACGGTTATCGGCTTTAACGCATCGCAACTCGGCCTCAGTGAGAGCAACCCACCTGAACTAGAAGAACGCATTGCGAGCCTAGTCTATTCAACGGCGATTGGAGAACAGCGGGAGATCGTACTCTCAGATGGGTCCAATCTCACGCTCGGCCCAGCAACTGAAGTCGAAGCGCGCTTCTCGTCGCGAGTTCGGCGCGTGACGCTGAAACAAGGCGCCGCTGTTTTCGATGTTGCACGAGATAAGGATCGTCCTTTCATCGTTGCTGCGGACGCTTTCGAAGCAAGAGTGCTTGGCACCGTTTTCGATGTCCGAAAAAGTGCTAACACGACCAGACTGTCTGTCGTAGAGGGGCGCGTTGAAGCTTCGCATCCATTTGTCCTGGATGGCCAAGTCTCAAGCTTGATCACGAAGCATGTCCTGACAGCAGGGCAGCAAGTCGTGTCCACAGGAAAGAACGGTCTATCTCCCGTTTCCGAGTTTAATGCAGACCAGTTTGCAAGCTGGCGGAGTGGCCGACTGAGTTATGTCGGAGCAAGCTTGGAAGAGATGATCGCGGATGCTAATCGCTATTCTCAGATCCCTATTCTGATCGATGAAGTAGCGTTAGCGACCATCGAATCGACCGTGACCTTCTCATTCGAAGCACGTGCGACGGATGCCATGCTCACTGCGCTGCCCAGTCTCTTTCCTGTCACTGTAGACGTCTCCGAAACGGAAATTCTGATTCAAGCGCGCGACTAAAAAACAAATTTTTTTCAAATTTGGGGTCGCGGTTTTTGAACCTGACGAGTCTTAGACAAGACGGTGCGATTGAAAAGCAATCGCAATAAGAGCTAAGGAACACGTATCGTGCGTATCAAGAACCGAAACCGAGATCTCAAATCGACCTTATTAGGCGTCGCCTCTTCGCTCGTGCTTGCCAGTGCGGTGGGAACAGCCGCGCATGCGCAGGCAAACGCGCAGCAGATTGAGGCGCTCAGTTTGCCCGCCGGAACGCTTGGCGAGAATCTCGTTGAGCTCGCCAATCAGCTCGGCATAAGCGTTTTTGCAGCTGATGAGCTGGTGGCTGAGAAAACCGCTGGCGCCGTTTCTGGCGCAGCGACCATCGAGCAAGCGCTGGGCCAAGTATTGGCGGGCACGGGCCTGACTTATGAGGCGCAAACAAGCGGCGCTTATCTCATTATCCCAGCAGCGGCGACCACGCCGCAAACCACGCAACGTACAGAAGCTACATCAACACCGTCGCCGACTGAGCCAGAGGCGCTAATTGCCGACACGGTCATCGTTGAAGGCCGCTTCCAACAGTCTCTGATTGACCGCATTCCAATCCCGCCGGAAGAACTGCCCTTCACACTGAACGTTCTTGATCGCGAGTTTCTCGACAAACGGAATTTCACACGCCCAATCGAGGCGCTTACGACGCTTCCGAACATCACGCTGTCTGAGGATCGTCTTGGAACCGGTACGCCAAACTTCAAATCGCGCGGTTTCTTCGCTAGCGTTTTGGTCGACAACCGTGTCTCGAATGAATTTCGTGGTTCAGGCGCACGCGATGATGCCTTCGTCGAACGCTACGAAGTGTTGAAAGGCCCGGCATCGATCGCGCTCGGGCCTATTGCGGCGGGTGGCGTCATCAATGCGGTGACCAAATCACCCGAAGTGGACCCGGCGCTCGATCTCGAGTTTCGTGCCGATCACTTTGGCAGTATTGGCGCCGAAATTGATGCCAATCTCGGAGATGCGCTCGGTTCGGAATCGGTCTTCTTCCGAGTCTCTGGTGCCTATCGGGATTTCCAGTTCGACGCCGAAGAGACCAAACGTGAGACGTTTGCGATCCGCCCCGTTGTGGCGTTCGATCTAGGTCCAGATACTGCGCTGAAAGCCAGCGTATCTTATACCGAAACGACCTCTAATCCGAATGCAGGCTTCCCGCTCCTATCAACCGGCGAGATCCCGTCACAAATCGACACCAGCACTTTCACTGGATCCGCAAATGGCGAAGCCGAAGCAGAAGACGTTTATTACGCCGCTGAATTCAACCATGAATTCCTGGATGGTCTCAAACTGACCGTGCGAGGATCCTATCAGGAGACGTCGTTCGACTATCAAAACACTGTCGGCCTCTACAATTACAACTATGCCGATGGCGGCCCAGGCATCGGGCTAAATGATCCATATGTTTATGCGTATGGATTTGCAGGTGCGACGGACCAAGAAGCGACATTCGTCGATGCGCAATTGGCCTACCAAACTGAGTTTTGGGGGCAGCAACAGGACTTCGTCATTGGCACCGCATACAATGATACAGACTTTCAGCGCGAGTTTGGCGCGTTCCCATTTGTCGGCGCAATTTTGCTCGATGAGATCAACGTGCCACGCATTGCGCCAACGCAAGATCCTGCTGATTTCAACCCATTCTCATCCTTCGAGAGCGAGTTGAATTCAATCTATGCAGTAGCGGCTTTTCGCCCGACAGACCGGCTGACCATTATTGGTGGCGTCCGTTACGATGATGCGGTGCGAATTAATACAAGACGTGGAAACTCGGTTCCGTTCGATAGTGGTGAAACGACAGTTCGGCTGGGCGCAACCTATGAGGCGACTGAAGACGTCAACGTCTATGCGAGTTTCGCTCAATCCTTCGACTCTCATTTTTGCTATCGACGTGACGCCT
>CALFRH010000157.1 GCA_937919225.1 uncultured Parvularcula sp. | reverse complement strand
GCGTCAGTGTTCATCAAAAACGGGCAGAGGATTGGCGCGTTACTCTTGTGGACACCGGGGCCGACACCATGACGGGCGGCCGAATAAAACGCGTACGTGACTATATCGGTGACGAGGACTTCTGCCTCACTTATGGCGATGGCGTCGCTGATGTTGATTTGCCTGCGCTGTTGGAATGCCATAAAGCTGGCGGCCGCCTTGCAACCGTTACAGCAGTGAAACCGCCAGGACGCTACGGCGCTCTCGATATCGCGGAGGGTGGTGGGGTCGACGGTTTTATGGAAAAACCGCCGGGGGACGGCGGCCGAATCAATGGGGGCTTTTTTGTTCTGTCACCAAAGGTGATTGATTACATTGACGGCGACGACACAGCTTGGGAAGCAACGCCGTTAGAGGATATTGCTAGAGACGGGCAACTTCAAGCCTACGAGCACAATGGCTTCTGGCAGCCAATGGACACGCTGCGCGAAAAGAAACAGTTGGAGGCGCTTTACACATCCGGTGCGGCGCCGTGGGTTGTATGGTCATAGACTCAGAGTTTTGGCGGGGGCGTCGCGTTTTTGTAACGGGACATACCGGCTTTAAGGGTGCTTGGCTTTGCCATTGGCTAAGGAACGCCGGCGCCGTCGTCGCGGGCTACTCACTGGAACCACCAAGTTCGCCCTCCCTCTACGAGGTGACAGGGGTTGGTGATTTTATTGAGCAAGAAGACCATGCCGATATACTGGATCCCTATCGTTTGAGTGCTTCTATTGCGGCATTTCGTCCACAGGCAGTATTCCACTTGGCAGCCCAGTCGCTCGTCCGAGAGAGCTACGCTGACCCTTCGGGCACAACGGCCACGAATGTCGTCGGCACGGTCAACCTTCTCAACGCCTGCCGGTCCGTTACTAGTGTCAAAGCAATCGTCGTTGTTACAACTGACAAATGCTATGAAAATCGGGAGTGGCGGTACGCATATCGCGAGGTCGACGTGCTTGGCGGTGCCGACATGTATAGCGCCAGCAAGGCCGCCGCGGAAATCATGACCGCTGCATTTCGGCAGAGTTTTTTATCAGACGAGCTTGCGCCGCAGGTCGCTAGCGCGCGTGCGGGTAATGTCGTCGGTGGCGGCGACTGGGCGAAGGATCGTCTTGTGCCCGACTGCATTAGGGCATTCGCCACCGGGCACCCCGTGACGTTACGCTACCCTGAGGCGGTGCGGCCATGGCAACATGTTCTAGAACCATTGGCTGGCTATTTGCGACTTGCTGAGCGGCTTTCAGGTACAGACGGTGCCGCATACGCTAGGGGTTGGAATTTCGGCCCTGACCTGAGCGGCGAATCGACCGTCCGTGATGCGGCAACGATGCTAAGACAAATTTGGGGGCCCGAGGCGCGAATCGAGATCGAGGACGGTGCCGACCACCCGAAAGAAAGCAAGCTCTTGCGCCTCGACCCATCGTTGGCACGTACCGAGCTAGGATGGCGCGGCCGCTGGGATTTGGAGGAGACGCTCCGCCGGACGGCAGAATGGTATCGTCGTTTCAACGACAAAGAAGATCCCTCGACGCTTACAGCAATGCAAATAGACGCGTATATGGAGACGGGTCGATGACGTCGCGCTTCACACTTCACGCAACACCGATTGACGGCGTCATCGTTCTCAAACGTGCGTGCCTATCGGACCATCGTGGCTTTTTTGAAAGACTGTTTTGTGTGGAGGAACTCAGCGAAATCATAGGCGCACGCGCAATCTGTCAAATTAATCGCTCCTTCACCCGCAGGCAGGGCGCAGCACGTGGCTTTCATTTTCAATCCCCGCCGCATGCAGAGCTAAAAATTATCTCGTGTGTTCGAGGCCGCGTCCTAGATGTCGCTTTGGATCTGCGGCACGGATCCCCAACATTTTTGCAGCACTATTCTATTGAGCTGTCACGCGATAATTCAGTGAGCTTTGTTATTCCGGAAGGTGTTGCACACGGCTTCCAAACTCTCGAACAAGATACTGAGTTATTGTATCTTCACACAGAGGAGTACGCGCCGGCTGCAGAAAGCGGGGTAAACTTGCTTGACCCCAAGCTCGGCGTTGACTGGCCACTTGATATTACTGAAACGTCTACGCGTGACGAGAGATTCGCGCATATTTCCGATGACTATGAGGGCGTTGTATTATGAAGTGCCGACATTGCGGTACACCTCTTAATCAGGTGTTTGTAGATCTGGCGACAGCCCCGCCCTCGAATGCATATCTTAACGAGCGAGAGCTTGCGACACCTGAAAAACACTTTCCCTTGCGTACATATGTCTGCAACGCATGCTGGCTTGTCCAAACCGAAGATTTTGCCGACGCCGATGATCTGTTTGCCAATGACTACGCATACTTTAGTTCATATTCGAAAACGTGGCTTGAGCACGCTGCCACTTATGTCGATGAGATGGCGCATCGGTTTGCTCTTAATGACACGTCCATGGTGGCAGAGATCGCCTCGAACGATGGTTATCTGCTGCAGTATGTGAAAGAGCACAACATACCCTGCTACGGTGTTGAGCCTACGGCGAGCACTGCGGCAGTTGCACGCGAAAAAGGCATCAATGTAGTTGAAGACTTTTTCGGTGAAACCCTGAGTAAAGCGCTGATGGCTCAGGGCCGTGGTGCGGATCTTATTGCGGCAAATAATGTCTTGGCCCACGTTCCAGACATCAATGATTTCGTAAAAGGGATGGCAAGGTTATTGAAACCGAATGGCGTCGCGACATTTGAATTTCCGCACCTTCTCAACCTGGTAGAATTCGCACAGTTTGACACAGTCTATCACGAGCATTATTCTTATCTTTCACTAACTGCTGTCGAGACTATCTTCTCTGTAGCAGGATTATCTGTATTCGATGTATCAAAGTTGTCGACCCATGGCGGGAGTTTGCGCATCTTCGCCCAACGCACTGATACAGGCACCCATCCAGTCACTGATAACGTCCAAACCCTCAGACGAGAAGAGGTGGACGCAGGTGTTTGCGAGCTGAGCTATTATCAAGCTTTTCAAGCACGTGCTAACAATCTAAAAGATGCTTTTTTACAATACCTTTTGGATGCGAAGCGACAAGGTTTGACCGTTGCAGGTTATGGTGCAGCGGCGAAAGGTAACACGTTGATAAACTATGCTGGCGTACGTGGGGATCTCCTCGAATTTGTGGCAGACCGGAACCCAAACAAACAGGGAAAATACCTTCCAGGTAGTCGTATCCCAATTGTCAATGAAGCCGTTTTGAGAGAGCGTCGGCCCGACCGTATTGCAATACTACCTTGGAACCTGGCCGAAGAGATAGCCGGTCAGCTGTCTTACGCGCGAGAGTGGGGCGCGCATTTTGTGCGTTTCGTACCAAATCTTGAAGAGTTTTAGGATAACGGTTCAAGTTCGCACTAACAGACTTAGATCAGCGTCTTATAGATAGTCGACAAAATTTCCGCACCTTGTGACCAGGTGCGATTAGCCAGAACCCAATCACGACCAGCCGAAGCAATTCGTTTTCGCATATCAACGTCAACGACGAAGGCTTCGAGCTTTGCGGCCAAATCGTCGATGTCGCCTTTTTGAAAGGACAGCGCATTTTGGCCCTCCACTACAAATTCCATGTGGGAAGCGACATTCGATGCTAGGACAGCTTTCCCCATTGCCATCGCTTCAAAGGGTTTGAGCGGTGACACCAGCTCGCATACTTTCAGAGGTAAGCGTGGGAACGGCGCAATATCAATAATTGAATAGTATCGCGAAACGTCATCAAATGGAACACGGCCGGTAAACACGACGTTTTCCTCAACATTAAGCATTGAGGCAATTCGCTTTAAATCCCTAAGATAGGTGCCACTCCCCACAATGAGAACGCCGACCTCTTTTTGTATATTCGACGGCAGTCGCGTAAGCGCTTCAAGCACCAATTGAACGCCTTCGTAATGAACAATCGATCCAATAAAACCGACGATTGTCTTGCCATGAAGCCCAAGCCGTCGCTTAAGAAGCGCGTCGGCTTCCCGTTGTTCGAACTTATGCACGTCTACTGCGTTCGGCAGAACGTCAATTTTCTCAGGATCAATGCCAAGTTCCGCCAGATAGTCACGCAGCGCTGCCGTCAACGTTACGAGACGATCAGCAGCTTGACAGGTCATGATCTCTAGTGCCTCGCGATCTTCAAACTCTACCGTCTTTTCAAAACCTGGGTTTTTTGCAGCCTCCGTTAAATGCCACAATCCCCGAACCTCATACACTGATGGTAGGGAGAGGTGGCGCGCGCTTGCCACGGCAGACAATCCTGTTCTCCAATTTGATGCACCATGAATCAATCGCGGTTTAAACGCACTTAACTGGTCGACCAAATATGTTGTATCGACCTTGACGCCGGAGAGATCACGCGCACTCACCGTGTGTAAGGGATGTGCACGGGACGTGACATACTGCGCGCCTTCATAGTGCTGGCTTTGGGTAAACACCGCTTGTGACACCGAAGCAAGGTCGTCAGGAAATCCGCGTCGAGTAAAAACTGTCATCCCCCAACCAGCCTTTCTCATAGATCTCGCAATGCTATGTGTACGTATCGAATAGCCGTGAGAGTAGTGAGGAAGCGCGCTATGAGAGCCGTAAGCGATATGATTGTTATCATCGGCACTTGATGAGACTGATGTTGATAACCTCCCGCGCGCAGAGGTTCGGGGCGGCAAAACCAAAAACTGTCCAAAACGCGAAACGACCTCACTCTCCTCAACGCCATGGTCGGAAGACTGGCTCTCGATCATATGCATCGCATTGGCAGCATAAGAGACTTCGGCCAACTTTTGTCGGTATAGTTCTCGAAATTCCGAAGCAGCAATTTGCTCTAATCCCTGCATAATTTCAACCAAACTCGAAGACTGCTGAAAAATACTGCCTCTCTCTGCATCAGTATCGTAGAAATTCTTGAGGATACTGCTGGCGCATCTATTGAATGTAATCGAATTTGCTGCCTTATCAGAGGGCGGACTATCCTCCGCATCTAGATAAAAAAAGTCGAGCTGGACGTCTGAAAAAGATGCGCCCTCGCCTAACGTGACACAAATATTGCATGATCGCCACTTGTTGTCCCCTGCCCTTAAGAACATAGCCAACAGCTTGTTGTTCCTCCTAGCCTTTACCAAGCGTGGTTGATTTTCTTGGTCCGTATCATTCAGGTAGACATCGAGGTGGGGCGTTCGCCCATCTTCACAGTTAAACTGCAAGAAAACAAAATGATCTGCCTCAGCTGCATCCGCCGCAGGTATGGTGCTATGCAAAGTGAGCGGGGTTCGCGAAGCAAGACTTCTACCATCAATGGTGACCCGGTTCTCATCAACAGAAGCCGTGCCCTCACCAGTGAAGCATTGCCGAAATGCAGCTGTTTGACGTGCGTGCGGCTGTATACTGACAGCGACTTCAAAGCGGCTGGACACGTAAGCTTTTAGGTTACCAACACTGCCCGAACCGGCAAACTCCAAAAAGAAACGAAAACTCGTCGCTCTTTCTGGTACATCGAAGCTCCGATTTTTAATAGCCGCTCGCAGTTTCGCACGGCTTTCGGATATGCAGTCTTTTCCTGCTAACCACTCGAATACTATATTGATAGTACCAACAAGATCAGAACAAGATACCGATAAAATAAGTACGCGCTCTTTTGGATCTAGATCGTATTTTGGCGCTTCACCTACTTCATGCCATGTGGCGTAGGCTCTTTCGCCCTTGGGCGCCTCGAACAACAAAACATCAGGCTCTTGCGTGCTTGAGGTCAAGGCAATCGGCTGGCGATCTATAGCCGGGACAAGTACAGTCCCGATCCGTGAACCTGAAAGACGAAAAACGCCTAGTGTTTGGGGCATTTAAACAGTTCCGACGATGGTCATAACTTATGCAGATAGCCTTATATTATTCGCCCAACGGAAACTAGCCAATCAAGAACGACTTACTCCGCAGCGCGTTCGGCTGAAGCCTGTGGTCGAAAATCGAGCAAGTATTTAGAGATGCTTACCGCCTCAGTCAGCGCCTGCGCGTAGGATCCGTTCTGGATTGTCTTCGCCAAGCCATATGTAGCCGCAATCAAAAGAAGATCATCGACTTTCAAGTTTCGACAATCAGCACGAGCCGTCCTTAAGTGTTCGGCGATTGATTCCAAACCTGCCCTTGATTGTGCTGGCAAATGCCACAACAGACAACCTATTGGTTCCACATCGACCCGCGCCCAGCTAGATACTTTCGAGCCCCTTCGCGCATTATCTTGCAACAGTGTCGATGAGTTAATGTCGGGGTTATGTAAACCTAACGGCGCGCTTTGAACCATGCCGTAAACATCAAGGAGGCGCTGGCTCACATATTCAACCGCCTCTCGTTCCTTCGTCTCTTTCGCAAGCAAGTACAACATATCCATGGAAGTTGGCTCAATGCTAACCAGAAAATCACCCGGGTGAGCGGTCTCCAACAATTGTTCCGGGGGAGGTTCTTGCCAAAGCGTCACGAGAGTCTCAGCCGCCCGGCTGTCGAACTAGCTACGATCAGTATCAACAAAAGAAGATGCACCATAGACCATTGCAGCTTCATTCTCGCTTTGATAGGTTCCAATCAGTGTAGGGACCAGCGCATGACCGCGACACACCTGATGGAAAAACTGTTCTTGATTGAACGCTCGAAGTCCCTTTTTCGTAAATGCGTTGATCAAGTATCGGAAAGTATCGCCCCCCGACATTTCGCCATCAACAAAAAACGAACAATGGCTTCGTACCGTCAATGTCCGCCACTCTATGCGGGTAACGATAGCATCGGTTTGCAGAGCTTCTGACAAAACCTTCTCAAACCAAGTTTTCTGCGTGTCACTTTGTAGAAAAACAGGGATCGGGGGGGCGGTTCTAAATATGTTTGGCACATTAACTTCAGCGCTGCGCCTCAAAAACCTTGGTACAGTAGGATTCTTGTAGAGATTAACAAATTTGGCGATCTCGCCCAGGCTTGCCGTCAGTCGCCGCGCAGCGATGAAAACATAAAGGGCAGCGAACACACCGACATTCTGACCCAGAGCAATCAGCGCGCCAAAAAAAGCCAACGCCCCGAGCATGGCGGAAAACGACGTCATTTCGTTTAGTTGATTGACGTCAAAACGACTGTTGGAGTTCTCACTAATTCCGTTCGCTAGAGCGAGCATGAACGCACCAATAAGCACGGTAAAGAAAACGCCGCTGACCGGCATCACGAGAAGTGCAATCAGAGCCAGGAAAACACCGACAATAATCGCTGATGAAACACTAACGGTCGAACGTAAGAGTTGGCTTTCGACAGTGTCCGGCACCAACGCCAGAACCGTCTCACAACTATCACTAGTCGCTGTGTTGCTACTTCTAAAAAAGGCATCAAGCAGGGTATCGTAACGCTCGCGCAAACCCCATTGCGCGACGAAACCGCACGCAGCTACCACCATGATGGCGATGGCAATATCGTAGTTTGACAAACTTAGACCAAAAATCGTGCCGGTTCGCGGTGGCTGCACGACCATCATGAGAGCCTTAAAAGGCAGCAGAAAAGCGATGAAAACACAGACTTTCAGCAGCGTGTTGACGACCAACATGTGCCAAAAGCCGCTTTGCCTGCCACTGAAGTGCGCGACATTCATCAACGCAAAGCGCAAAGGTGCTTTCAGTGAAGTAACCACGATTACCCTACCCCAAAGTCTCCAACAGCTTCTCTCTCAAGACACTGTAACCTGCCCGCGAGTCTCGCACTAGTTTGGCGCGGATGATCGAGTGGATCGGCGCCGGCCTTGGCGGCAACAAGTCAGGCAAATTTTCCGCCTTGTAGTTGGACGCTAGATCCGGGCGCTGGAGATAGTGAAGAAAATTGCGGTTCTTAGGCGTCGCCGATAATTGCAAAGACGGCCGCCCATACATAGTGGCGACAATCATACCGTGAAACTTCATGCTCATCAGCATATGACACTCACCGATCGCCTTGCAGATTTCGAAGAGATCCTCGCTGTAAAACAGCTCTTCGTCCTCACGGCGAAACGTTTTCGATACCGCCAGATCATCAGCACCAAGTTTGCCATTCGCAGCAACAATGATACGGATGCGATATCCAATCTCTTTTGCCCTGTCGACCGCGGCACGTATGCACTCATACTCTCCCACAACGGACCGGTGCGCGCGAATAATGACACCAAGAGTTTGATCACTCTCCAACTTAACCTGCGGCAGCGTTAGAGAGCACACGGCATCAGGAAAATACTTCGTTTTATCAGTACACTCAAAAGTCTTGTTTATGTACACTTCGCTTTTGCGATCGCGCGCGACGATAAGTTTGACTGCGTCCGACCCAAAATAGTCGCGATAAACACCGACTGCCGGGGTCTCAGGCGATTGCGGCTGAGGCACGCCTAGACTGTACACAAATGTCGGTTTCTCAAGATATGCGCGCCGCCAATAGAGTTTTGATACCTGTTTAGGGTTGATCAAGTCACCGCCACCGATCAAGAACGCATCATAGTCCTTAAGTCTCTCCTCCCGCTCAGGACTGAGATACGGCGCTTCCGTTAGATCGTTGACAACCTCCAGATCGAAGTGCTCGCCAAGCTGCTCTTCATGGGCTTTTATAAAAAGCTCGTCACCGAAATTTCCAAACCCGAAAAATCCGACGAGCCCAACCTTAGGCTTTGACACTATTCTGTTTCCCGCTCGACTGTGACCTGACCTACTAGGCCGTTGATCTCAATTATTTCGTTAAGTAGTGGGCGGCATTGCGCTCTCGTTGACTCGTCAAGTTCATTGAACTTGACGATGTACCATCCCTCGACGAAGGACTTTGCCCGTTTTTTTGCATAGGCACCCCAAACGCCATGGGCGCCAAACCGTCTGTGCTGTTCTTTTTCAAGTATCAGCGACTTTGCAAAAAAGTCGGGGCCCAATTTGTTTGTTACAGAGCCAGTTCGTTCACTGAAATACTCTAGATATGCATCATGAACGAATACAACGCCATTTTCTGCAAGCGCGAGCACCTCGTACCCGAACATTGTGTCTTGCCCAACGGCGCCGGTAACATAATCAATGCCATGATCCTGTAGATGGCGTCGTTTAAGCAGCGCGCACTGCGTGGAAATAACAGGGAAACGGCCGCTCTCGATAAGGTCGGTACGGGGATTTTTGACAATATGGGGGCTGTTTGGATAGAGCTTTCCCACTACGCTAACTTTCTCGGCGAGTTTTACTTGATAACCCAGAATCGCTGAAACATCAGGTTGGCGCTTACGGTGATCGAGGAGCGCATCATAACCGCCAGGCGAGATTGCGTTGTCGGGATCCAGGAACGTTATGTCAGGCGCACGCGCTAACTCAATCCCCTTGTTTCGTGGCCGCGATGCACTTCCGCTTGGTGCACCGCCAAACCGAAAAACGCGAACATTGGCATACTGTGCATCCAGACGTTCAATAGTCTCGACAGTTGCGGCGTCCGTAGAGCCGTCGTCAATGAGAAGGATCTCAAACTCGAAGAAGCGCTCGTTTGTCAAAAGAGAAGCGAAGCAGCGCTGTTCGAGATATCTACCATTGTTGAAAACGGGCACAATGACGCTGAGCGTGGGTACAGGCAGCACTTTTGCGGCCGATCGTGCGGCAAGCGTTTTTGAGTAATCAAGGCTGAAGGGAGCGATCGCATATCCATCAAGCGTATCGTCAGAAAGCTTTCCGAGAACATCGGCGATATCGATGAGGCGAGTATTAAAGACAGTCGCGCCGCGATCGTCATACCCGCGAACGAATTCGTGAACTGGCCCAATAACACTGTTTTCGTCGAGCTGCGCTTTTACAGTCACGAAAGGAACGTCAACGAACTTAAAGGCATTGACGGCATCTTGAAGGTAGTGCCGTTCATAAGAATGTCCTTCGTCCAAGAAGGCGATGAAGTCGAATTTTGCCAACATTTCGGGATTGGCAATTTCGGCCGGTACACGGGCAATACGGAACTGCCCCCCCCCGACTTCTTGCTGATCAAAAGCAGCGCCCATAGCCACGACCATGGCGATCGTCATATGTTTTTGCTTAGAATCGGACTTAAGCTCTGGAAAGTGTTCCATGATTTTCGCGACGTTATCGTAAGCAGTGCGGTTGGACAGAATATTCCGAACCATACGTTCGCGTTTCTCTTCAGACTGAAGAACATGTGGCGGATCTATAATATTCCATATATTTTTAGGGTATGCGATCGTATCGATGTCTGGAAAGAGCATAGACGTCGACAAAGCGTAGTTTGAGATGATCAGGGAACCTTGTGCTTGCAATTCGTAAACTCGCATTGCGCCCATAGTCGGACTTCGCGTGATCGAATTAAAATTCAAATTGACCTTGAAGTATTTGTGCACTGCCTGGAGAATCTCGTGTGGCAGTGCTTCGATGACCATATCACCGTAACGCGGTGGAAAGGCGTAGTCACCGTCCTGCCCACCCTTTAGTGTACGTTGATTGATGTCATAATTCCTATCAGCAATCGTCAACTCGACGTCGCTGTCTACAACACTATCAAAAATAAGCTCCATATCGGCGCAACGCTGCGGATAGCGTTTTGGGAAAGAGCCGGCAAAAAAAACATCCGCGTTACGCGCGCTGAGCGAGCCAATAGGATTGTTGAACAGTGGATTAACACCATACTCCGCATACGCAACATTATTGTGACCAATATCCTTTTTGTATTTATCAACGCAGTCGACGTCAGCAGTAACAACATAACCAAAGCGTTTCGCCAGCGGCAAGAAGTGCTCGTAGTTGCTTGGATCCTCTATGGAATGGAACAGGGTTGGGACCTGCCGGGCGGCGCAGATATCGAGAATATGGCCTACGGCTGCGCGGCGTGCCGGATCACTGGCATGACCACGCCACTCATTCCCATAAACACCACGCCAACATGTGACGTACAAAAATAGATCAACATCCTCAAATAACAAAATATCTTCATAATTATCTGGAGTCAGAACATAGGTTTGACGAAAACAATCCTTATAATAGTTGTGCATGTAAACGTCAGTGAGTATTGCGACGTTTAGCCCATGTTTCGGCGCGATAGCTGCGCCTTTGCTGGTCGGTATATTGGCCACTGCTGATACCAGGGCGTCATGACGTTCGCGCGACCGGTTCAAACTATCGTTCAGGCTCAACGAGGGTTCCGCGTCTCCTGCAACGCTAACTGCCGTCGTCGACCGGTCGGTCACTGTAGGCGCTTGCATCACTTTTGTTGGACGAATGATCGCGGCTAATCTTTGCAAAAAGCGTACGAGCTTAAAGGCGCGGGAGCGATGAATTTCTTGAATATGGGCGTGGGCGTCGTCGCGAGAACGGCGCAATTGCTTCGTGGTACTCTCAAGCGTAGCTATCCGAGCATTCAACTTTTGAATAGCACTATGATCCATTTTGTTCTTTACGCATTTATTGGAAGAGGTCATCGAGATCAGGCCGTCGCTAGTGCCCTATGGCCTACAACTCTCATTTTACAACACGGCGGCGCTACACACCATCTGCATAGCATACCGTCAACCCGGTGAAACCGCCGATAAATCTTGATCGGCGTAGGTTGCGTATGGAAAATCGAAACTCGACAAATGCTCTTACTACTCGAACAAACGGTTAAGGCCGTGCGCGCAACTTGACAAGGTCGTTGGTGGGTCGCTGCACTCGTTTTATCGTAAGATGCCTTCAAGCCCCTATTACTTATCACGAAACCTTAGGATTGGCCCGTGTTAGAGGGCCCATTGGTCCTCTGATTGTACTTCGCTGCACAGCGGAGAAAAACCACTTTGCATTTAGGCAAGGCCACTCACTTTTTGAGATGGATGTTCAGGCGACCATAGACAGCCAGGCATCTGTGATTCCGCCAGCCTCCATTTGAACCGCGGTGGACGGCTTCAACTTCGCCTTTTCGATGGCAGAGCGGCGATGCTCACCACGACGCGCAACGAACATCTCAACAAAGACATGAAGATCAGCCGGACAACGTCGGCGATCATTCTTTGGCGCCGCCTTTGAGATAAGCAAGTACTGGCAGAGTACCACTGAACCGCAACATATAATACTGTCTACTGACAACCTTAACCGACGGACAAGAAACCGCCCACTGTGGAGCGAACCTTGGGGCACACCTCAGCAGTTATTAAGGGTATAAGCACAGTGGGCATGTCTTATTCTTATAAGTTTTAGTCAGTCGTTCTCCAGCAGATGCTTTTGGCACACTACCCGCCGGTACGTTCCCTTCCCTGCTGAAAACAATTCATTCCCTGATTTCGGAGAAAGGTTCCCTGTTCCACCCAGCAGGGAAACCACCCACAAACCCCTGAATTTGCGAACTCATTTGCCAGTGCGCCGCCCTTCCAGCCGCCACAAACACCCATTTTCCCTGTAAACACCCCCTTATCAGCGAAAACCCCGCGAGACCCGTTCGATCGCGGTCGGCTCCACCGCCACTTTTTCGATTGAGGCGCATGCGCCATCTTTCTCAAATCTGAGATCTCCAGAAGCGCGCCTTGGCTGCGAGTTCGAACGCCGTGCGAACCTCTTCGCCAGGTTACTTCAAACCAAGATTACCGTTCTTGCCCACTCGTCCTTCCATGCTTGCGTCGCACGGATATTTTCGGTCAAGCTATAGGTTCGTTTGTCGAAAGCCCGATTATGCCGATGTCAATTTTGATGTACAAAACTTCGATCGTCTTGGCCATCATCAGCGTCCTATGCTCAGCGGCAAACGCGCAAATCCTCTATCGGGGGAATGATGGGGATCCCGAAACCTTGGACCACCACGGGACATCCACAACGTCTGAGTCGAGGTTGTTGGATGACCTTTATTCAGGGCTGGTCGACTTTTCTGCGAGCGCCACAGTTGTACCAGGGACGGCAG
>CALFRH010000156.1 GCA_937919225.1 uncultured Parvularcula sp. | reverse complement strand
GGCATCGGCTTGCTCGTGGCGATTGTTGCGAACGTCGTCCTCAGCTTCTTCATGGATGTGTAGCTGCTGAGCTTCCTTATTTCGGGTGCAATCGTTCTGTTTGTCTCTGCCCTCACGGCGTTTGAGACGCAGATGATCAAGAACCTTTACGCGGAAGGCCAAGCGGCCATGAATGAGCGGGCGTCTATCTTTGGCGCGTTTGCCCTTTACGGCAGCTTCGCCAGCCTGTTCATCAACATTCTGAACATGCTGGGTCTGGCCCGCGAATAGGCTCTTTGCCTTACACTTAAATCAAAAAGGGCGCCTCACGGGGCGCCCTTTTCTTTATGGCTCTTCAATTAGAGCGTCGGACCATCAATCGTGGCTACCTTCGTTCGTCATCCCGTGCGCGTCCGCGGCATGAAATGACGCGGCGCAGACACGGGATCTTGCGAGCAACGCTGGAAAAGATCCCGGATCTGCGCTGCAACACAAAAGTGTGCAGCGCGTCCGGGATGACGAAAATGAGTACAATCGAACGTCCTTCGCTCTAAATCAGCAACAAAAGAGATGGTGTATGAATGAAATCAACACGAAAGACACCTAACCCCATCACCCCAGCAATCCTGGCAGCTTTTTCTTCAGGGCAAAGAACCCTTTGGTGCAATGGGGCCAGGCTGCAAGATCGTGAGGCCGCGTGAAGTCATGAATGGCGACCCCCGCAGCCTTCGCCACCTCTTGCAAGCGTGCGAGCCGATCAGCCCCCGGGCCCACCGGGGCATAGGGAGTGAGAATGGTTCGAACCCCTTCTTTTTGGGCGAACTCGACCACCCCTTCCACACTGGCCACCAGCTGGCTACCATGGCGCTCGGCTGCGTCCGCAGCCGCCTCTTGTGCGAAGCGGCCCACCGCCTCCCCCATGGCAAAAGGCGAGCGTTCCGCCTGTCCACCAAGGACTGCTACCGCCGCAACATCGACCCCCTCGACGTTGAGCGCGGCGCCCAAATCATCCTCATGAAGAAGAAGGAGGCAAGGGCCACCAGGGGTCAAAAGGTCACCCAACGGTGTCGGCCACCGCCCCGGCGCCGTCTCGCGGTTCCAATCATCATGCAAAGGCTCAGGCGACGTCGCAAGTTGCCCATCGGGCGAAAAACGCCCCTCCGTGTAGGTATTGATATTAGAAGCCTTCGCGACATAGTGCTTGCCTTTTGTGTGCAGGCCCGCCACCCATCGCCAGGACAAGGTATTGGACGCAGCATCCCCATCCAGCAAATGCCGATAGAAAAAATCTGCCCCCAACACCCAAGGTAGCTTTAAGGTAAAAATCCAAATGCTGGCAAACCACATGCGGGCGTGATTATGCAAATAGCCCGTTTCAATCAGTTCATTCGCCCAATGATTAAAACACTCAATGTCTGTGCGGGCGCCAACGGCGTTGCTATACCGTTCTTCCTCTGCCGCCGTCAGGCCACTCATCGCCGCGGGAACAGCATCCCGATAAAGCGACCAGACGTGGGGCCTCGCCTCAAGCCAGCCTTTGAAATAGGTGCGCCAGTAAACCTCTTGAATGAACTTTTCAGCCCCCTTGAACCCGTGCGCCCCATGGGCGGCTTGCGCCACCTCTTCCTCGGACAAGAGGCGATGGCGAATAAAAGGCGACAGGCACGAGACATTGTCGCGCCGCTCGGGCCCAAAATCTGTGTTGCGCGAGGCCGCGTACGCTCGCCCCGCCGCCGGCAAAAACTGGCGCAATCGTTCAAGCCCGTGGGCGCGGGGCGCCGGGAAAAAGCCAACTGGGTGCGAGGACGCTTCGGCGTCGGGAAGTAAGGTCATGTCCTTAAGCTAGAGCATCAGGCGAATAATCAAAATCGTCTGAGCCGCTCGTGAGCAGTCAGCGCCGGATACCCAGCTACCCCTTTCAGGCGGCGCGACGGAGACCTCGCGCCGACCAAATCGCGTTAAGGGCATCGATCAATGCGCTCATTTGGTCATCCGTGTGCAATGGCGAGGGGGAGAAGCGCAACCGCTCAGTTCCCTTTGGCACCGTTGGGTAATTGATGGGCTGCACATAAATATTATGATCCGCCAACAGACTATCAGACACGGCCTTACAATGCACCGGATCCCCCACCATAAGCGGGACAATGTGCGACGGCGACTCCATCACGGGCAGGCCCGCCTCGCGCATCATGGATTTGAGCTTTATCGCCCGCTCCTGATGCTTCGCCCGCAGATCATTCGCTGTGCGGAGCACCTTGGCGGACTCAAGCGCACCGGCGCAAAGAACAGGCGAAAGGGACGTCGTAAAAATGAAGCTGGAAGCGTAGGACCGGACGGCATCGACAAGGGGCTCATCGCCGACAATGTAACCGCCCATAATACCAAAGGCCTTGCCCAACGTCCCCTCAATACAATCCACCCGGTGGGCAAGCCCCCGCGCCTGGGCAACGCCGCCCCCTTGGTCACCATAGAGGCCAACGCCGTGCACCTCATCGAGATAGGTGAAGGCGTTGTACTTTTCAGCGAGATCAAGAATTTCCTCGATGGGCGCGATATCACCATCCATCGAGTAAACAGATTCGAAGGCGATGACCTTGGGCACATCTGCTGGCAGCGTCTGGAGCAATTCCTCCAGGTGCGCCACATCATTGTGCCGCCATATCAGCTTCGGGCCACGGCCACCGCGCATGCCCGCAATCATGGAAGCATGGTTCAGTTCATCGGACAAAATGACGCAATCCGGCAGAAGTCTCGCCAGAGTTGATAGCGTGGCCTCGTTGGCGATGTACCCGGACGTAAACAGCAGCGCACGGTCTTTGTCGTGAAGGTCTGCTAGCTCTTTCTCAAGCAAAACATGATAATGCGTCGTACCTGCAATATTGCGTGTACCACCGGCGCCGGCGCCAACCTTTTTGATGGCATCCTGCATGGCGCCGAGAACGCGTTCGTTCTGCCCCATGCCGAGATAGTCGTTGGAACACCACACAACGATTTCACGTTCGGACCCGTCCTCACCATGAAAAATGGCACGAGGAAACGATCCGCATTGACGCTCAATGTCGGTAAACACACGATAACGCCCCTCCGAACGGACGGCAGACAAGGCGTTTTCAAAGGCGGCTTTATAGTCAAATCCCATTCTGGGCAGCGTTATCACACACCGAATTGTGGCGATATATAGAAACGTGCCTCAGAGACAGAAAATCGCGTTTCGGGCCAATAATTTAAAGTTGGAACCGAATTTGGTCAGCCCAGAACCGTTCCAGCCCGTCCAAGGTAAGGATTGTGGTCTCAACCATCGTGACCGATACATCGCCGACCTTTTCAACTGAATCAAGGTGGCGATCAAAAAGGCCAGCCAGCCGCTCCCGAATCTCGAAACCTGCTGGCGTCAGCGACACCCGTACGGATCGTCGATCAGCGCTCGAACGCTTATGGGAAATGTAACCAGACTCAACCAGCTTTTTGAGGTTGTAGGACACATTTGACCCCAAATAGTGGCCTCGGCTGCGCAATTCGCCAGCAGTGAGTTCCGCATCGCCGATATTGTACAAAAGCAGGGCCTGGACCGCGTTGATGTTGGTTTGACCGACACGGTCCAACTCGTCCTTAATGACATCAAGCAATTGGCGGTGAAGTCGCTCAATAAGCGTCAGCAGCTTAAGGTAAACATCCTCAAGTTCGCGCTCTTCTTCAGCCGGTTCGGCAGAGTAGGACAGTCCACTACGCATGGTTTGGTTCGCCTGGTAAGTCAATTAACAAGGTTTGTTCTAGCCCAAGACCGCTAAACGACGGTAAAGGCCTCGCCAGACTTTGCATTTTTCTTTGCCCCTTTTTGATACGGATTGTCCCATGGTGACCCA
>CALFRH010000155.1 GCA_937919225.1 uncultured Parvularcula sp. | reverse complement strand
CGGAATAGACCATGGCCGGCGACATGAATCCTACTGAGCGTCGCGCCAAAAGCATGCCCTCCGCGCAGGCGGAGGGTGAGAAGCGGTTTTGGCTTTTCGCGACGCGAGCAAAAACAGCTAGAGCGGTTACCAGCATGATGGTGCGTGCTCAGAGTCTTCGTTTTTTGAGCGCTGACTCCGCCGATCTAAGAGCTCATCTAGCCAGAAAGCGCTCGAACCGTATGCGGCGGTGGTGTAGGATCCCTTATACCGCAGCATTGTTCCTATACTCCTCCCGCTGCGGTGACGCCGCATACGGATTTCCTTCGGGAGTGCGCGTCAGTAGCTCTGTTGCTATTGGCGGCACGCGTATATGTATGGGCTGGAGGATGTCATAGTGCTGCCTGCTTTTTTTTTGGATGTCGCGCATCTTATACGGATAAATGATCCCCCCGGATCGGGGTCCAGGGCAGGCTTCATCCGCGATCCGCGTTAAAGCTGCTCTGCCGTCGCAACGGCTTCAGCGACCAGGCTCATTAAATGATAAAGCGTACTTGTCGGCATAGTGTGGGAGATCGCGACGCCGCTCGCGTCGAATTGATCGATGTAACCGCCTGAAACGTCAGTTGTCAGATAAGTTTCCATGAAACGATGGATAAGATCTTCGGCCTGCGCTGCCATCCCCTCATGGCCTCGGCGCGCCCTCACAAGGCAGGCTTTTATGTACTCGGTTTGCACCCATGTTCGACGTGTTGTTTTGCCGCCACGAGAATCGCTCAGATGAACTTGGTCGACCAGAAAGACGCTCGTGTCATCACGGCCAATATTTTCGGCACTCTCAAAAAGGTGGGTAGTGGTTTCTTCAATATCCTCTTTGAAAAGACGATTATATTGATCCAAAAGCCCACACCACTCCATCATATGGCCAGGCTCGACCAGATCACCTTTACGGGGATCTACCTGCCAGTCGGCGGTGAAGAACTCTCGAACCACCCGGTGGGTCCCATCCCAAAAATGGGTGTTGAACAAATCAAAGAGTTTTTTGGCCCGCTGGCCATATTGTTCATCACCCGTTGCGTCATATAACGCCATGAACGCTTCGAACAGGTGCATGTGGGGGTTTTGGCGACGGGGAAGGGACGCGGGCACGCCTTCCCGAAACGATCCGTCGGCTTCCCCTAATGCGGTGTCAAGGAATGTGAGGACCGCTTTGGCAA
Source organism: uncultured Parvularcula sp. (assembly GCA_937919225.1). Taxonomy (GTDB): domain Bacteria; phylum Pseudomonadota; class Alphaproteobacteria; order Caulobacterales; family Parvularculaceae; genus Parvularcula. The sequence goes on along the minus strand of CALFRH010000155.1, from coordinate 4,446 downwards.
CTGACTGGGATCTCGTATCGTTGAAGGCTTTGATCCGCCAAGCGCAGGCAAGAAGGACAAAGGCATGGTCATAGGTGTCGGGTGCTGGGTCCAAAACACGACCATCTGGGTAAAGACGGTGAGCGAAGCCGGAGAATTGTTGGGTATCGAACGATGCCTTCCCTGTGCCTTGGTCTAGGAGGTAATCAAACCCATGGGTCGACAGGGTTTGGGCGTTCTTGCACCACCCTAGCCGTCCAGCATGGGCGAAGACATAGGCTTGCCTTGGTTGAACGCGTACACGTCGGTTCTCTTGGGGGCGGGGTTTGCCTTTTAGGTCGAGATCCTCAAAATATCCGCCTTCGGGGTCAAAGGCGGCCTGTTGCCAGAGGGGGAGGGCGTCGTCTGTCCACCAGGACCGCAACCGCTCCGTCGCTCGTTTGAGCTGCGCAATTTCGTCTGTCTTTGTCATAAAAGATCAGCGCGATTGCCGGACTGAAGTCTGTCTACGACCGTCTTCACCTCTTGGGCTCGGTCCGCTGGTAGGATCAAGACAGAGTCTTTCGTGGCGACGACAATCAGGTCCTTGAGGCCCACTGCGGTGACAAGGGGGCCATCGGATCGAATGAGGCTGTTCTCGCAATCGATGGTCACCACATCGCCAACGGTCAGTGACGCCCCATCCGCTGCGAGTTGATCGCGGACAGCCCGCCAGGAGCCAATATCGTTCCAGCCCATCCTGACGGGTCCTACCATCGCCGCTTTATCTGTGTGCTCCATAATAGCATAGTCGATAGACTCTGCTCGGATGGCGGCAAATAGGCTGGGGTCAAGCTTAATCACCAAGTCTTCACGGGTGGCTGCGTCAAACGCCGCGCGCGTGTCGGCTAAGATATCTTCCGCATGCTCTTGGGCAGCATCAAGAAGGGCCTGGGCCCTGAAGAGAAAAATACCTGCATTCCAAGTGTATCGACCATCAGCGATATAGGTCGCTGCGGTTTCGGCGTTGGGTTTTTCGACAAAACGGTCAACTTTGGAAACCCCTTCGCTGAGCGGATCCCCGGCGCGAATATACCCATAGCCCGTTTCGGGGCGGGAGGCCTCAATCCCAAAGGTGGTGAGGAAGCCCTCCTTCGCAGCGTGTAGCGCTTGGCCAAGGGCGTCGTGAAAGGCCTCGGCTGCCGCCACGTGGTGATCAGCGGGGAGAAGAAGGATAAGCCCCTCTGGATCCTCAGCTGCAACGGCCAGGCTGGCCACAATCGCGGCGGGTGCGGTGTTGCGTCCAACGGGCTCCACGATGAGGCGGTTGAGGGGAATGCTGGCATGTGCGGCAATTTCTTCCACCTGGCGCCGGTGGGCCTCACCACAAATCACAATCGGATCGGTCAGGCGAGCGTTGACGCCGGCAGGCACGTCCACCCGACTGATGGTCTCCTCCAGCATCGTGCGGTCGGTGACCAGGGACTGGAACTGTTTTGGCGCCGCTTGGCGTGATAATGGCCAAAGTCGCGTGCCGCTGCCGCCTGCCATGATGACGGGATAAATTGTCGTCATCGAACTCCTGTCCCCTTCGGCTCTAAGGCTCTATGCTCCCTCCGCAAGGGAGTATTCCATCCAATTAAGCAAAGCCACCCCATCATGAAAGGTAACCGTTACCAAAGCGATAGCGCGCCTGATCCTGACCTGCCGCCCCGATTTGCGGCGTGGTTCTCAGGGCGGGGGTGGCGCCTGCGGGACCATCAGCGGGCGATGATCCATGCCGCTGAGGCCGAGCAGTCTGCTCTCCTTATCGCCCCGACGGGGGGCGGGAAGACCCTGGCTGGCTTCTTGCCGAGCCTGCTTGAGTTGGCGCGAGCGCCCAAGAACAGGCATAGTCTGCACACGCTTTATATTTCGCCCCTTAAGGCCCTTGCGGTTGATATTGCTCGAAATCTCGAGGACCCCATTGCCGAAATGGGTCTGCCGATTACGGTGGAGGCGCGTACCGGCGATACGCCCAGTCACCGCCGGACCCGTCAGCGGGATAAGCCACCCGACATTCTCCTCACCACGCCTGAGCAACTTGCCCTTCTTCTGGCGCACCCAAGTGCGGGCGATCTTTTTTCGAGCCTTCGGTGTGTGATTTTTGACGAGCTGCATGCCCTGGTGGGGAAAAAAAGAGGGGACCTTCTGGCGTTGGATCTTGCTCGGCTGTGGACCCTAGCTCCGGGCATGCGCACGGTCGGCCTGTCGGCGACAGTGAAGGAGCCCGTCCCCCTGCGGCAATATTTGGTGCCTCAAAGCCCGAAGGGGGCGATGGCAAGCCTTGTCCTGGGCAAGGGAGGGGCAAAGCCCGAGGTGAGGGTAATGGCGCCCGGCGATTATATTCCGTGGTCAGGACATTCGGGACGCCATGCTTTTGCGCAGGTGTACGAAGCGATCCAGGGGGCTGGCACTGCCCTTATCTTTACCAATACACGATCCCAAGCGGAGATCTGTTTTGCCGAGCTGTGGCGGATGAATGAGGAGGGGTTACCTATCGCGCTTCATCATGGGTCCCTCGAGCGGGCGCAGCGGGAGCGAGTGGAAGCCGCGATGGCGAAGGGCGCGCTCCGCGCGGTCGTATGTACTGCCACCTTAGATCTCGGGATTGATTGGGGGGCGGTGGATTTAGTGATCTGCCTCGGGGCGCCCAAGGGATCCGCGCGACTTGTCCAGCGGATTGGCCGAGCGAACCACCGTATGGATGAGCCAAGCCACGCGGTGCTTGTGCCGGGCAACCGGTTTGAGGTGCTTGAGTGTGTCGCAGCGAAGGAGGCGGTGGATGCGGGTCTCCTCGACGGTGATCCACCGCCTGAAGGCGCGCTTGACGTACTGTGTCAGCATGTTTGGGGCATGGCTTGCGCCGAACCTTTTTGTCCTGATAGTCTTTATAGGGAAGTTATCAGTGCATCGCCCTATGCCGATTTGACCCGAGAAACCTTCGATGAAGTGCTCGATTTTGTGGCAACCGGTGGATACGCGATGAAGGCCTATGACCGGTATCGGCGCATTGTTCCCTTGCCTGATGGGCGAATGCGGGTGCGGGACGACCGGACGGCGCAGATTTACCGGATGAATGCGGGCACGATTGTGGAGTTGCCCACGTATACGGTTCGCTTTGGCAAGCTTGGCATGCGCAAGGATGGTCGCCCGGGGCCGCCTCGCCCAGGGCGAAAGTTGGGTACGGTCGAGGAGTGGTTTCTCAGCCAGCTAACCCCCGGTGATACCTTTATTTTTGCCGGTGAAGTGCTGCGGTTTGAGGGCGTTCATGATACGGATGTTTATGTTACGCGGTCAAAAGATAAAGAGACGAAAATCCCATCTTGGCAGGGCGCGAAGTTCCCGATTTCGAGTTTCTTAGCTCACCGGGTGCGGGAGATGGTCGCCGATCGAGATCATTGGGCGGTGCTGCCGGACCCGGTTCGTGACTGGATCAGCCTGCAGGAGGAAAAGTCAATCATTCCTCAGCCTCACGAGCTATTGATTGAGACCTTTGCACGGAGTGGGCGTTACTTCCTCGTTTGCTATCCTTTTGAAGGGCGTATCGCTCATCAATCCCTTGGTACACTCCTTACCCGTCGATTAGAACGGATGGAGATGCAACCATTAGGCTTTTGTCCGACGGAGTATGCCCTTTCTATCTGGTTACGGAAAGATCCGGGGGAGATCGCTATGGCTGCCTTGTTCGATGAAGATATGCTGGGAGACGATCTTGAAACATGGCTGGCTGACGCGCAGATGATGAAGCGGACCTTTCGCTACTGCGCGATCATTGCTGGGATGATCGAACGTCATCATCCGGGGGCCGAGAAGACAGGTCGGCAGATCGCTTTCTCCAATAGTCTGATTTACGATGTGCTTCGAGACCACCAGCCAGACCATATTTTATTGCGGGCCGCTTGGCGTGACGCCTCTTCAGGCTTCCTCGATATTGGTAGGCTGTCGGCCCTGCTTCGCCGGGTGAGGGGGAATCTTATCCACCAGCGGCTTGACCGTGTTTCTCCTCTTGCGGTGCCTGTGATGATGGAAGTGGGGCGGGAGACCATTATTGGCGGCGCCCAGGAGGCCATTCTGAAGGACCTAGAAGATGATCTCGTCCGTGAGATGGGGATTTAATCCTTCGCCGTTGCTTTAATCCATCCCGGCCGTTGCCGTATACGGTCAAAATAATCTATCACCGGCTGTGGTGCATCGCCGAAGATTTTCGAAAGCTTGGCAAGCAATATCATATACGCGATTGAAATGTCGGCGGCGCTGAACCCGCTGGGCAATATGTATTCGTGCTTGGAGAGAGGCCCTTCCATCACCTCAAAGCAATGCTGAGCTTCGCGTGCACCCCATTTGGCCATCACGGGTATACGGTGTTTTTCCGATAACAAAGAGGTGTGGCCCATCGCCATTGTTACATAGGGACCAAGGGTGGCTTCGCCAAAATGAAGCCATTGG
>CALFRH010000154.1 GCA_937919225.1 uncultured Parvularcula sp. | reverse complement strand
AATGCCGCAGATCGATCTCAACTGTGATTTAGGCGAATCGTTTGGCATGCACAAAATGGGGGACGATGAGGGCATCATGCCTTTCATCAGTTCAGCGAATATTGGTTGTGGCTTTCACGGTGGCGACCCCACCACCATCCGCCATGCCGTTACCCTCGCGCGAGAAAACAATGTGGCAGTTGGGGCGCACCCATCTTTTCCCGATCGGTTAGGATTCGGCCTCCACGAAATGAAAATGCCGCCCCAGGCGCTAGAGGACGCCATTCTTTACCAAATCAGCGCCGTTGCCGGCATCGCCCAGGCGGAGGGTGTCCGCCTACACCATGTCAAACCCCATGGCGCGCTTGGCTGGCTCGCGGGACGCCGGGCCGATCTCGCCACCATTATTGCCCGGGCGACGGCTTCGTTTGACCCTTCACTAGTCCTTTACGCCTTTGGTGAGTTGATCCCAGCGGCGCGGGAGGCGGGACTGCGCCTGTCAGCGGATATGTTCGCCGGTCGTATTTACGATGCCGATGGACTGCCGCGGACGAGGACAAAGCCTGGTGGAATGCTGCCTTCCTTTGACGATATGGTAGCACAGCTTGTCACTCTGTCAGCGGATCAAAAAGTTAAAGCATCGAACGATAGCTGGATCGACTTGCCTGCGGATACCGCCTGCGTGCATGTAGAAGGACCAGCGGACACCGAGACGATTGCAAAACTCCACCACGCCTTGATAGCGGCAGGGGTGACCATCACCCCTACCACTCGGGTGTAGGAGCACTTCTCCTTTAGGAACGATTTTGCCGTAACTGTGTCGTCGCCTCTTCGTCCACCTCTAGGTTCATTGGGTCGATAACAACACCGTAGGCGGTCTTTGCATGGTCAACACTCATTTTCTCTTGACGAACATCATTCGCCACGGCGTCTGGGTTTCGCTCAAGCGCTCGCTCAAAGCCCCCCGCCCCCGGCATCTCCGTGCGCAACACATCGCCCTTATTCAAAGTCAACCGCCCTTTAGACGGGGGCTGATACTCAGCCTCCGACGCTGGGTTGACGATAATACGGCCCGGAGCGCCGGCCTCTCCCCCCCATAGGCCCCAAGGCGGTGTATGATAGCGATCAGACCGCAGCTGAACACTCACATCATCGGTAAGACACCGCCACTGCTTCACCACGCCCAAGCCCCCGCGATACCGGCCAGGACCGCCCGTATCTGGCAGAAATCCGTACTCCTCAACCAAGATTGGGTTTTCAATTTCGATGAGTTCAATGGGCGTGTTCGCCACGTTAGATAGGGGAAAAGCAGCGCCATCTTGACCATCCCTGTCCGGACCACCGCCGAGACTGGTGGTATTTTGCCCCTCATTACAGAGGAACATATCGCCATTCTCCTTACGTCCATAAAAACCCACCATACACTCTGATCCACCATAACAGGCAGGCATCCGTTCAGGCATAAGCTTTGCCATTGCCCCGAGCACCACCTGCCGCACCCGGTGGGACGCGAGACCACGAGCGGCGAAGGCCGCGGGGAAAACTGGATGGACGAAGGTCCCCGGCGTTGTCACGATGTTGATCGGCTTATGAAAGCCAAAATTATTGGGATGAAGCGGATCGAGTACCGTTCGAATCGCTGCGTAAACGCACGAATAGGTGAATTCAACATTTGGGTTGATAGATGACTTTGTTTGAGCCGACGTCCCCGCGAAATCAGCCGTAACTTCGTCACCCTTAATCGTGAGTTTGCAGCGTATGGTGATGGGGTCCTTACTCACACCATCATCATCGATAACGTCTTCAAACTCTGCCTCTCCGTCAGGCAGATCAGTAATCGCAGCACGCGTCAATCGTTCCGTGTAGTCAATAAGGTCATCCATATAGGCTTTAAGGGTCGCGCCGCCATATTCTGTGATGAGCTTTTGCATCTCCGCCTCAGCGAGCCGAAGGGAAGACAGTTGGGCCATCACGTCCCCCAAAACACGATGAGGTACACGAACATTCGTCTCAATCATCTTAAAAAGAGTCTCGTTGCGCTCTCCTCTATCAACAATCTTGAGCGGCGGAATACGAAGCCCCTCTTGATAGATTTCTGTATTGTCCGATGCCTGCCCCCCAGCAACCCGCCCACCAATATCGGTATGGTGAATGATTATCGAAGCGAACGCCACGAGATCATCTCCATCAAAGATCGGTTGGAACATGAAAATATCGATGAGATGACTACCGCCACGATAGGGATCGTTGTTAATGAAAACGTCCCCAGGGTGTATATCCCCTGAAAAATCCTCAAGCACGGCTTTAAGGGGCGGCATGATTGCCCCTAAGTGAGCTGGTAGGGCCAGCCCCTGCCCTGCTAAATCGCCATTGGCAGTGCAGATGGCCGTGGAGAAATCAAGCTTATTCTTCACAATGGACGAACGGGCCGTTTGCACCACTGTAACGATCATATTGTCCGCAACAGTTGCCAAAGCATTGCGGATGACATCGCGCGTAATTGGATTAATTTTCATTATACGACCTTTTTCACTATTTGACAGCGTTTAAACTATCGCGTGAGAATGATATTGTTCCATTCGTCAAGGGAGGCGGTCCAACCTGGCGGCACCACAGTGGTGCAGTCATACTCTTCGATGACAGCAGGCCCTTTGATATCGCCCTCCAGCAAATTTAACCGATCCCTCAAAACAGCGGACTGCCACCCCCGCTCCGACCCAAAATAAACATCGCGTTCGCCAATCACCTCAATGTGACGTCGGTCCCCCCGCTCTATTTTCTCCGGCATACGGGAGTCTTCGCTCACAACCTTGCCATCCACTTTGATGAAAACGATCTGAAGCGGTTCCTTATCGGAACGATAACCAAAGCTACGCTCATGTTCCTCACCAAAGGCATTCGCCGCGGACGCTAGGTCATCCGCCGTAAGGGTTTTCATGGGTACGTTGATGGTGAGGCTCTCCATCTGGCCCTGATATTTAAGTCCAAGGGATAACTGCATGTCATGGGCCTCGCGATTATCAAACCCATCAGAGGCGAGCATGTCGTGGACGGACTCGGTAAGGGTATCGATTTCCCGATTGACTTCATCCGCATCAACATCACTAAACGCTTTATAATACGCCTTCACCGCATCCCGCTGAACGTCGACAAACAAAAGACCAAGCGCGCTGAACAGGCCAGAAACGGGCGGGATGACCACCCGGCGAATATCTAAGGCCTCCGCCATCCCCCAGCCATGGACACCGCCATTGCCGCCGATGGCGAACAAGGTGAATTTCGAAGGATCAAAGCCCCTTTCGATGGTCACACTTTTCAGCGCCCGCAACATATTACTATTTGCCAACTGATGAATGCCGTATGCGATTTCCGTTAACGCTAGGTCGAGACTCTTGCCCAAAACACCGACAGCCTCCTCGGAGTTCCCTCGCGAGATACTCAGCTCCCCACCCACCAATCGATCCGGATTCAAATATCCCAGCAATAGATTAGCGTCAGTGACGGTTGGTTCCGTCCCACCACGATTATAGCAAGCCGGACCAGGGCTGGCGCCGGCACTTTCGGGACCCACCTTTAGTCCGCCTGCCGCATCAATGTGAGCGATGCTTCCACCACCTGCTCCCACTTCAGCAATGTCAATGGTCGGAGCCTGAACAATGTAGCCTGCGCCCTTGATAAGCCGGTGCCCACCAAGCGCCGCGCCGCCACCCACTTCCGTCTCAGGCATCATCGAAAATGATCCGCCTGCAACGATGGACGCTTTCGCTGTGGTCCCGCCCATGTCGAACACGATCACGTCGCCAAGATCTCGCTCACTCGCGATTTCCCGCGCACCCACCACGCCCGCGGCGGGACCCGATTCAATGATATATACAGGGCGATCCGCAGCCGTTGTTCCTGGCAGCATTGCGCCGCTGGACTGCATGATCCGCAAAGGCGCAGCAACACCCAGATTATTGAGCCGCATCTGTAGGGAATCAACATAATGCTGAATAATCGGCCTTAAATAGGCATTCACCACCGTGGTGCTCGTCCGCTCATACTCTTGAATTTGCGGCATCAGAGCCGATGACGCGGAAATCGACAATTCCGGCGCGACAGCCCGGAGACGTTCGGCCACTTGGTTCTCATGCGCACTAGACGCGTAAGCATGAAGAAAACAAATAGCAACGGACCCTATATTGTTCGCCTTTACCGCTGCTGCGATTTCATCCACCGCACTCAGATCGACAGGTACAAGCTCCTCACCCAATGCGTTTTGGCGCTCGGCGACTTCATAGCGAAACTGACGTTCCACCAGGGGCTCAGGTTTACTCCACTGAAGGTCATAGAGCCGCGGCACCCTGTATCGGCCCAGTTCCAGGACATCCCGAAACCCTTTTGTGGTGATGAGAGCCACTTTTACGCCTTTGCGCTCAATGATCGTGTTGGTCGCCACCGTTGTCCCATGACCAAACTCGGTCACCTCATCAGGCGCAATGTTGGTTTCCTCCAATAGTTGGCGAACGCCCTCCTCTATCGCTTCACTATAATCATGCGGTGTTGAGAGAATCTTTTTACTGAACAAAACGCCGTCGCGGCGCACCAAAACGATATCGGTAAAGGTGCCACCAATATCAACGCCCAAGCGATAGTCACTCATTCTTTTGCCTTTCATACCTTTTATTGAGAGCACCCACGCGCATCGATGTTCCAAACCTCCTCCACTCGCCCCTGGCGAACGGCGTAAAGCCGGTCATGATAGTTCATGGTAGGCGCCCCATAACTCGGTGCAATGAGCACCTGGTCTGCTACTTTGAGGCTTAGCGCGTCACCCGATAGGCGGACTGCCGCATGCTCTTCTGATAGGTGATGGAGATCAGCTCCCGCCACCGACACAATAGGTGGTCGATCCCGGTCGTCCGCCGTCGTATCTTGCTTACTCATCTTCAAGCTCTTCATACCAACATCAAGGACGGCGGTTTCGCGTTCTGGCCTGCCGACAACGGAACTCACCATAAAGAGAGATTGCGCGAAATCGGGGGCGAGTGGCACCTTCATCGTGTTCATGGTCACATAGGACCCAGGCTGAAGTTCAGTGACGTCTTCAATCTCCCCCGTTACATGATAGGTGGCAGTACCGCCCGCAGAGACAATCTCGCACGGTAACCCCGCCGTCTTGGCTTTATCCAGAAAGTCAAAGAACACGTTGAAGTCGCGCAAAATAGCATCGCGACGCTGCGCGGTGTCTTTTACCTTCGGATGTGGACCCTCATAGGCCATGACACCCTTAAAGGTTAGCCCAGGTGCGGCGTCGATGGCCTTCGCAATCACTAACGCCTCATCAGCGGTATCAAGACCATTTCTCGTATACCCCTTGGCGTAGGTACTAAGATCACTCCGGGCACGCACTTCAACCAAAACCCCAAGGGATACCCCCGCTGCCAAGGCAGCCTCATTGAGTTGGGTCACATTATCCAGGGTATCAGCAAGAACCTTTACATCAGAGCGGGCGGCAAGGCTCATCAGGCGTCTGATTTTGACCGGTACGTTGACCTGGTTCGCCAGCAGGATATCTGTAATCCCGTGATCGACTAACACTTCAGCCGCTGATATCTTCGCAGCGCAGAGGCCGATCGCGCCCGCAGCCATCTGCTTTTTTGCAATGCCGATCGACATATGAGCTTTAAAGTGCGGGCGACAATGCTTTCCCCGGGTCTTCAAAAACCCACTCATCTTATCGATATTCCGTTCAAGGATATCAAGATCGACGATGAGGCACGGTGTATCTAGCGCCTGCCAATCACGGCCAATGAGATCGTCGCCTAACGGATATAGCCGTTCGCCTCTCATTGCTTTTCTTCAAAGTCCTTATCGATGGAGCCTTCAAAGTTGCGCTGAATTTCGTAGACCGACCCCGCACTTTTTGCGATCGGCTGCGGCAATCGCGTTGGGACTTTCTCAAGGCGAGGCTCTAAGGTCGGCTCCCCAGCAATAATCCGGGCGTCATAGTCCTCAAGGGTAATACTCTCCCCTTCCTTCGGCCCAATGATCCGTGGCGTGTAGGTTCCTGATAATGGCCACGCATCGGCGGCCGCGAATGTGTAGATCAACAAACGACGGGTCCGGTCCGACCGATTGACCACAGAGCCGTGCACCACCCGAAC
>CALFRH010000153.1 GCA_937919225.1 uncultured Parvularcula sp. | reverse complement strand
CCCTGCGTGGCACGCAAAAGCCATAAAGATATACCATTTGCCATGAGACACCCGGTCATTGATTTTTGTCAACATTGAATGCGGCGGAATGCCCGACTGGCCCAGTAGGCGTGCCATTTTTGCAACGACCACGACGGCTGGCTTCCCGCCACTGGTGCTATACAAGCAGTAAATGTCCTATTAACATATCATTCTATCCTTTGCGGAGAGCGTTCATATGCCAGGGAAATGGAGCCGATTTGCCATTTTGGCCGTTGCCATCGCTCTCTTGCCATCGGCCTGCAGCCATCAATCACCAAGCCCCACCACACAAGCCTGGAGTAGCGAGAGTCCCCGCACCTACCGCGCTTTCGTGCCGTCTTCCTTTGGCCAGATCCATGTTCGGGTGGTGGAGGCGAAAAACGATGACCTACCCGCACGCAGGACACTGGTCTTGCTTCATCCCACCCCCTATTCGAGTGATTATTTCAAAGCCTTCGCCCCCGTAATGGGCATGGACCGTCGGGTACTGGCGGTGGACACACCCGGTTATGGGGACTCCGCGCCACCGCCTGAGCCGCAGACGATGTCCGCCTATGCGGGCGCGATTATTATGGCGCTGGACGCACTTCGGGAGGATAACGAGCCCTACGACATTCTCGGATACCACACAGGCACCCTTCTTGCGGCAGAGATCGCTGCTCTTCGCCCGGACCTTATTCACCGGCTGGTGCTCCCCGGCGTGCCCTACTTCACCGGGGACGCTCAGCACGAGGCGTATGAGCGGAATGTGAAGGCACCCACCCTCTCCCCAGACGGAGCGCACCTCGACGCCCCCTGGGGGTTCGCGACCTATGCTGTGCCGGCGGGTCTCAGTATTGCCAGCGCCCAGGAACATTTTGGGGACATGATGCAGTGTTACCCAACTTGTTGGTGGGCTTATCATGGAGTGTTTTCATACCCCGCGGATGACCGGTTTCGGTCTGTCCAGCAGCCCACCCTGCTGATCTCCGTCGACGGCAGCCTTGAGGCGGAAACCAAGGCCGCCGTCGGTCACTTCTCAAACGGTCACCACCTCCACCTTTCAGGGATAACCCGCGGGATCTTTGACCTCGAAGTGGCTCGTATCGCCTCTGTGGTTAGGGACTTTCTTGATAATAATCAGTCTACGGCCAGCGACAGGCCTTAACCTTGAGAGCTTGCCGATGACACACACCCTTCCCCCATCCCGGCGCGCAGCCCTTAAATATGCAGCCAGCGCGCTCACCATCGGGCCAACGCTCCTCACCCAGGGGTGCGCACATCGCACCCATCGGCATCGCGTGGCGATCATCGGGGCGGGATTGTCGGGCCTCAACGCAGCGATGGAGCTTGAAGAGAAAGGCATCGACTATGTTGTCCTGGAGGCATCCAACCGCGTCGGCGGGCGCGTTTACACAAGAGACGACCTCGACCATCGCCCTGAGGCGGGGGGAACAAGTGTCGGTCAATCCTACCAGCGCTTTTGGCAGCGATGTGAGCAGTTCGGCATCGAACTCGTTCCCCAAGGGCAACTGAAAAGCGGTTGGTCACTGAACATTGGTGGAGAGATGATACGCCCTGACGAGTGGGAGGGCTCATCCCTGAACAAAACGGTGGGGCGCGAGCGAGCGATCAGCCCAATGGCGTTAGAAGGTTGGTACAGACGCCAGTTGGGCGGGTTTGCGGACGTTGAAAGTTGGCAAACGACTGAAGCACACCCCTTTGATGTACCCCTATCAGATCTTTACACGAACAAGGGGGCATCGGCTGAGGCCCTCAGGCTGATGGAGGTCAACGCCAGCGTCCCCAACTTCGATGAGGCAAGCGGCGTTGGCGCCATGCGGCGCACAACATTGCTACAATCCTTGAGTGAACGCTGGCGCATGAGGGCGTATACGGTAAAAGGGGGAAGCTCGCGTTTGCCAGAAGCAATGGCCGCCTCTCTTAATCAGCCAGTCCGGTTTGGCGAGCAGGTGGTAGCGATCGACCAAACATCAGCGCCCGTTAAACTTGTCACGTCGACGGGGACGACCTATCAGTGTGACGACGTTATCTGCACTATCCCCTTTACCGCGGCACAATCCATCCGTTTCACCCCGGATTTGCCAGCCCCCATGGCGGCGGCCATTATGGACGCCAAATTTGTCAAAACCAGCCTCGTTCATATCCAGCCCAAGCGCCGCTTTTGGGAAGATGATGGCTTCGCCCCTAGCATGTGGACCGATGGCGCCATTGGCCGATTATTCAAGCGATGGGACGATCCGGCGGTAAAGGATCATGATGCCCTCACCCTTTGGGTGACCGGTGATGCGTGCACGCCCTTTGACCAAATGGATGCACCAGATCGTCATCGCTTTGTCAAAGAACAGCTCGCCCAACTCCGCCCGGCCAGTGAAGGGCAAATCGATATTATTGGCGAGAACTTGTGGGGGAAGAGCCCGCTGGCAGGGGGAGCTTACCATTTGTTTGGGCCGGGACAAATCAAACAATTTGCAGGCGAATTAAGAAAACCCGTCGGCAAACTCCACTTCGCCGGTGAACAAACGGCCCTTGTTATGGTCGGGATGGAAGCGGCCCTTGAATCGGGCGAACGGGCCGCAAAGGCTGTTGCGTCTGTGGGCGGCGCAAGCTCTCTCTAATCCAGTATAACGCGTCTGATAACCTTGGTGGATCACGGACAGCTGGCCATAGCATCTCCATGGGTCAATCGGACCGCCTAATGCTGTAACCGGAAAAGGGCGAACAGCCTCAGTTGCATGATGGCCGCTGGCAGCCGCTGCCAATTGTGGAGCTGTTGGGCGTCGCGCCAGCTTGCCGAAACAGCGGCTCAAGCACCACCATTCGTTTGGTATCCGGGGGGTAGGAGTGATTTTTAGACTTGGAGCGAGCGCGAAATGATGCAACTTCCATCTAACGATGAGGGAAATTGAATGCTTAGCAAATTTGGCGCGCTTACGGGCGCACTTGTCATCATTGGTCTCAGCGCCTGCGGGCCCAGCGATGAAGAAGTTTCGGCACCAGCCGTTCGGCCGATAAAACTCGTAACGGTTGAGGCCGCGTCAAATGAGTTTCCCGTGAGCTACCCTGCCGTAATTGAAGCGGCACAGTCCTCCACATTGACATTTCAGGTGAACGGATTGCTCCAAGAGCTGCCCATCACAGAGGGCCAGCTGGTCGAGCGTGGGACGGTCATCGCCAAGCTTGATCAGCGCGACTTTCAGAACAATCTGAACTCTGCCCGCGCTCAATATGAAAACGCTGAGTCTGAATATCAGCGAGCGCGACGACTATCCGAACAGAACGCAATTTCCCGTAGCGTGTTGGAAGCCAGACGGTCAGCACGAGATGTCGCCAAAGCCCAATATGACACCGCGCAAAAGGCATTCGACGATACAGAACTCCGGGCTCCCTTCACCGGCCAGATCGCCCAAGTCAGCGTCGAAAACTTCCAAAATGTCACCGCGCAGCAACCCGTGGTGACGTTACAAACGGCAGGGGTCGTTGAGGCTGTCATCGACATGCCAGCGCGGATCCTCGCTTACGTGCCGCAGATCAATCCAACCGCGACCGTGGTTACGCTCGATGCGGCTCCCGATCTGCGAATCCCCGCGGAGTTCAAAGAGGCGTCTGGGCAAGCCGACCCGACCACCCAAACATTTAAAACGCGTTTTACCTTCACGCCCCCCGAAACGCTGTTCATCTTGCCCGGAATGACCGGCTCGGTGGACGCTATCTTTGTTTATGAGGGAGAGCAGTTTGATCTGGGCGTAACGGTACCCACCGGCTCTATCATGGCGGAAGGGGATCAGCGCTATGTATGGCTGGTCGATCAGGACACGATGACAGTTTCACGCCACAAGGTCAGTGTCGCAGAGGACCGCTTCGGCGAAGAAGTTAGTATCCTTGAAGGGCTTGAAGGGGGCGAAGTGATCGCCGGCGCCGGCGCAGCCTATCTCCATGAAGGCATGACCGTCAGGGCCTGGGAAAGCGTCGAGTAAGGGTCGGCTTCATGAATCCAGCAGAATTCGCCATAAAAAACCGGCTCATCAGCGTACTGGTGATCCTGTTTTCCCTGATTGGCGGTTGGTCCGCCTATCAAAACATGCCGCGGTTCGAAGACCCCGAATTTACCATTCGGACCGCCCAGATTTTCACCCAGTATCCAGGGGCCAGCCCTCGGGAGGTCGCAAACGAGGTTGCCGAGGTCCTCGAAACAGCGGCCCAAGAAATGCAGGAGGTCGAGGAAATACGCTCGACATCTCGTGCGGGTTTCTCAGAAATCAGTGTTGATATTAAATATGAATTTTCACCGTCTAAAGCCGACCTCCAACTGATTTGGACAAAACTTCGGAACAAAGTGGCGGACGCCCAAGGGAACCTGCCCCCTGGCGCCGGCCCCTCCATCGTTTTTGACGATTTCGGCGATGTTTACGGCCTTTACTATCTACTGACGGGTGATGGGTACACGCCCAATGAACTCTACCAATATGCTCGAGACCTACGTCGAGATTTGTTGCAGGTAGACGGTGTCGCAAAAGTTAGCTTTGGCGGTGTACAGACAGAAGTCATCTATATCGAGGTTGAGCGGGATCGTGCTTCTGCACTTGGGGTTTCCTTGAGCAATGTATATACTGCTCTATCGACCCAGAACGCTGTCGTATCCGCTGGTGATGTAAAGCTTGGCGAGAACCGCCTTACAATTGCTCCCTCAGGAAGTATTGGCTCAGTCGAAGCCATTGGGAACCTGCTGGTCTCAACCTCCAGCACCGGCTCTGTGACCTACCTGAAGGACATCGCCACCGTCACCCGTGGGTTCCAAGATCCACCCTCAACCCTCGTGCGCTTCAACGGTAAGACGGCCATTTCCATCGGCGTATCCAATGTCACAGGTGCCAATGTGGTGAAGATGGGCACCGCTATTGATGCAAAGCTTGCCGAAACCATCAGTCTTCGCCCCATTGGGATGGAGCTCAGTGAATATTACCACCAAGGCAAGGTGGTAGATCAATCCGTTCAAGACTTTGCCATTAATGTGGGCCTGGCCTTGGTGATCGTGCTCGGCACCTTGCTCATCTTCATGGGCCCACGATCAGGTTTGGTGATCGGCGCGGTATTGCTTCTTACTATCTCAGCAACTTTAGCCACCATGTTCTTCGTCGGGATCCCCATGCATCGGATCTCCCTTGGAGCGCTGATCATTGCGCTTGGGATGCTCGTGGACAATGCCATCGTCGTAACCGAGGGCATCCTGATTGGGGTACAGGCCGGACGCAAAAAGCTTGATATCGCCAAGGAGGTGGTCAGTCGAACCAAATGGCCTCTCTTAGGCGGCACCCTTGTGGGTATCATCGCGTTCGCACCGATTGGATTCGCCCCCGGATCAACCGCTGAATATACGGGGGATCTGTTTTGGGTGATTTTGATCTCCCTGCTCTTCAGCTGGGTTTTTGCATTAACGCTGACCCCGCTCTTTTGCGATTGGCTGTTTAAAGAAAGCAGTGGTGAGGTTAACCCGCAGGAAGGCGCCTTTTCGCGGATCTTTAAAGCCTTCATCCGTGGTGCCCTTGCCATTCGTTGGGGCGTCATTGCAGGTGCGATTGGGCTCTTTGCAACCGCAGTCTGGGGCTTTCAGTTCGTGAAAAGCGGCTTCTTCCCCGCGTCGACAACCCCTCAACTTGTAATCGACTATTGGCTGCCTGAGGGCACAGATATATCGACGACGGACGCAGAGCTTCGTCAGCTTGAGACGTATATTGCTGGCCTTGAAGGTATTGAATCGGTGCAAACGCTCGTTGGTGGCGGTGCGTTGCGTTATATGTTGATCTACAATTTCGAGTCGCAAAATCCAGCATACGGTCAAATCCTTGCGAAGGTTGACGACTATGCCCGCATCCCAGAGCTCTTGCCGACAATCCAGGCCCATGTGGATCAGAATTACCTCAACGCGCAAGCAAAGGCGTGGCGCTTTGTACAAGGGCCTGGGGGGGGATCAAAGATCGAAGCGACATTTCAGGGACCAGACCCCGCGGTCCTGAGGCGCCTTGCCAATGAGGCGAATGCTATTATGGCAGCGGATGGTCGCGCTTTGTCGAAAAAGGACGATTGGCGCCATCCGGAGAGAGTTATTGAACC
>CALFRH010000152.1 GCA_937919225.1 uncultured Parvularcula sp. | reverse complement strand
GTCCCGCCATTCCACGAACACCGAACGATGCCAAATGCCCGGGCAATGCTCGCCATAGCGCTCAAGCCCTACATGAGCCTCCGGTAATTGGCTTGGACTAGAGCCGCGGGACCAGTAGAAGTCACCTTGCGTGCCATAGGTGCCGATCCGCATTGAGAAGAAGCGGTTGCAGTCTCCGTCACGTCCACTCTCGCGTTGGCTTGCGTAAGTGACGTTATACACCCGTATGGAACGCACAAAATTGAACTCCAGGCCTCTGATATCGATGTCGGCGGCGGGAGAAGCTTGTGCGAGGGTCACAGCGAAGCCATCGGGTAAACGTGCCGCCGAAGGACCGCCTGAGCCAAACCCGGCGGGCTGCGCTTGAGCAGGTTGAAATTCACCCGTGTCCCGAAGAAGGGATTGGTTTCTGCCTTCTGTATTGGGAGCCAGAATGTCCCAGATTCGGGCCAGCGGAGCATCGTCATGCGATGTCTGAAGACGTGCTGCCATCGGACAGCGCCAAATCTGAAGTGGAGGCTCGATGGGCCACGGGGTGATGCGTCGGATGAATTCTGCACGTGCGCGAGCACAAGGTGTCGATGCAGGCCATCCACCTGACAAACAGAGCAGAATCGCGCAATCAATCTGGTACCTCTGTGCGGAGGCGGGGACTGTGGCGAGCCCTGTCGCAAGTGCGCAGATGGCTGTTCGCTTGGCGATCAGTTCAAATAGGTTTGGCATACGCAGGTTCACCGTTAGGATGCTATATTATAATATTGGTTTTTCTTCGGCCCTATCGCAAGCTGTTCCTGTGATTTTAGTACATTGTTATTTCGCTGGGCAAATTCTCGCCGAGATGCTGAGTAGTGACCATTTGGAGACTAATCCTAGTAGGATCCTTTAGGTTGAATCTGTAATCTTGCCGAGTGTGCCGAGTTGCAGCAGTCGAGATTCTGTTCGGATTCGATTTTTGTTTTCGAAAAGGGACGCTCCGGAATGACAGTGTTCATGTGCAGCAAGCTTCCGTTGAGTTTTCGCTACCCATTTGAGTGGCCGTGATTTCTCTACCTCTCACTGAGTGAACAGACAAAACACGATAACAGACGGCTGCGCTGAGGGCCTCTTTGCGTTTTTAGAGGACATGTGGCGATCCGTTTCGGAGTTGGAGCCAGCTGCATGTTGGAAAGCGAGGAAGACGAAGCACAAGCAACAGGACGCCTCGTTGATCGAGCAACGGGCGAGACTGTCGGTCTCATTTACCAATGGAGCGATGGGCTCATGCAGCCATACTGGTTTTCCGGTGCGCGTGACAACGTCGCTGTGGTAGGGCTGGACGTCGTGCAACGAAAGTCGGGCTGAGCGTAAGCGTCGTAGCCAACGATTTCATGTTTGTTTTTTGCTCTTGGCGACTTTGTAGATCTTTCACCGGGAAACATCGTCTAACCCCCGTTTTACTACTCGCAAAACCGCTCTGACGCTATGCGTGGCCGAATGGCGTAGGTCACCTGCTGATATGCAGCTCAGCCCAAATAGGCAGATGGTCCGAGGCACGTTGCGCGAGCTGAGTTTCAAGGACGCCCGCATCGGTGATTTTGATATGTCGCGAGGTCGCGAAACGGTCTAACCCTGCTAATGGTCGACTAGCGTGAAAGCTGTGGCCAGGAGCGACTGTCATAAAACGGCTCTCAAAGGCAGGATTACCCATACGGCGTGCCCAAGCATTAAAATCACCTGCAAAGACCGTTGCTGTTTCTGGGTCGTTCTGCCGTTCCAAAACATCCAGCTGTTTGATTCGATCGCGGCGACGCAAAGCCAGATGGACGGCGACAACAGTCAATGAGATGTCGCCAGAGATCTTGATCGATACGGCGCCACGCGGTTCCAGACCAGGAAGGCAGATATGGTCGACTTGATCGACTTTTAGGCCATCCCTAAAGAGCACTGCGTTGCCATGCCATCCTAGGCTCACATCGTTGCGAGCCACTTCGGCAATGGCAAAGTCGCTCTCTTCTCGGATAAGTGCGTGTGGCAATGCAGCTGGTCTTTGACCGAAGCGCTTGTCTGCTTCCTGCAGAACCACAATGTCCGCATTAAGACTGTTGATCACCGATAGCGTTCGCTGCGGGTCACGCCTTTGATCAAGGCCCCATGCCTTGCGTATGTTATAGCTTGCGATGCGGATACTTTGCTCTGGCATACCATTAATATGGGAACACGAAGGACAAATGAAACAGGGTCGCTTTGAACAAGCTCGGCAACTTCTCGCGAATGCTGGACTGCTGGTTCGATTGATTTGGCTTGGACTGCTTGGAACGTTCGTCTTGTCATTGGCGTTCGGTCGGGTCGCCTTGGCCTTTGTAAGCATTGCGACATTTGCTCTGTCACTCACGCCAATATTCGTCGCCAGTCGGTTGTCTTTGCGGTTGCCGATCCCGTTCCTGGTGGCGACAACGGTGTTCATCGTAGCTTCAATCTTCCTGGGCGAAGCTTTGGACTTCTATAACCGTGTTTGGTGGTGGGACCTGGCGCTGCATTCTTCGGCCGCGATTGGCTTTGGGCTATTGGGGTTTCTTTTCGTGTTCATGTTGTTTGAGGGCGATCGATACGCGGCTCCAGCGTGGGCCATCGCTCTGATCAGTTTCTGTGTCGCAATGATGATCGGTTCTATGTGGGAAATTTTTGAGTTCGGGATGGACCAAGTTTTTGGCTTGAATATGCAGAAATCAGGCCTGATGGATACGATGGGTGATCTGATCTTGAACGCAGCCGGTGGGCTTTTTGCGAGTGCCGCAGGATATCTATACCTCCACGAAAAGCGCTACGGTCCTCTAGACCCGTTTATTGAACAGTTCATCGAACAGAACAAAAAGTATTATCAGCGCGCCAAAGAGCGGTTTAAGACCAAGCTCTGAACGTGGACTGAATTCCGATCACACTTGTTTGACGAGCGTAGATGACGCGAAAGCGCCAATAGAATTGGGTCCGCAAGTTGATCAATGTGACTTGTCGCTGGCCCGTCACGCTGCGCTGCGGCAAAAAGCATTCACAATTGTGGTCAGGGGCACCTAAACTGAACCCATGATCGCTTTGTTCACGCTCGTTGTCCCGTTGGGTATTCTCATATTTGTTGTTTATCGCGGCTGGCCAATTCTCTTGGCTGCTCCAGAATTGGGCCTGTTTGCGGCAGGGCTTGCAACCGACCCTTTGCTTGCCACCCTGACACAAAGGTTCATGCCCGCTGCAGGAAGCTTCGTTGTATCCTTTCTGCCGCTCTTTCTTCTTGGCGCAGTCTTTGGAAAGCTGATGGAGGACTCCGGTGCCGCGATGTCGCTCGCGCGAGCCGTGTTGGCGCGCCTTGGACCATCGCAAGCAATGTCTGCGGTCGTTTTCACCTGTGCAGCATTAACGTATGGTGGCGTGTCGCTCTTTGTCGTCGCCTTTGCCGTCTACCCGTTGGCGCTGGCACTCTTTCGTTCTTCGGGAATTCCGCACAGGCTCATACCCGGCGCAATTGCCTTGGGCTCATTCACATTCACTATGAGTGCGCTTCCGGGGTCGCCCGCGATCCAGAACGCAATTCCGATGCCATACTTTGGCACGACGACCTTTGCAGCGCCCGGACTGGGCATAATTGCGGGCATCTTCATGGCTGCGGCAGGGTTACTGTACCTGACACGGGTCGCCAAAGCTGATGCTGGCGACGAGGTCGACCAGAGTGGGGTAGACATCTGCCTTGAAAGCGAAGACTTGCCGCCCTTTTACTTTGCGATCACTCCCATCCTCATGGT
>CALFRH010000151.1 GCA_937919225.1 uncultured Parvularcula sp. | reverse complement strand
TGCCCCCTGCCGCCGAAATTGCTTCGGACACCAAGGTTAACTGACCGGGAACATCAATTAATTCGATCCGCAAACGGGCCAACCGTCGTTCCCTCGCCAGATCGCGCATCAGGATGGACGACAATAATCGCGTGTCGATATTCCCGCCACAGACCACGGCACCAACTTTTCGCCCACGGAACAAAGAAGGATGAGAAAGAATAGCCGCTAATCCCGCCGCACCCGCACCCTCCGCAAGGGTTTTTTGCTGGGTCAGCAATAGGCTCAACGCCCGCTCAAGGCTTTGCTCTTCAACGGTAACAATCTCATCAACAAGCTCAGACACTACTTTTCGCGTAAGGGTACCGGGGTTCGACACTGCGATGCCTTCCGCAAGGGTCATCCCGCCGGTGGGACGATCACTGCCCCGCACCGCATTCACCATCCCGGGGAAGAGGGCCGCCTGTACACCGATGATACGAATGTCTGGGTTCATCTTTTTGGCAACGACCGCCATACCAGAAATAAGGCCGCCGCCTCCAACGGGCACCACCAATGTGTCAAGCGACGGCACAGCTCGCAGCATTTCCGCCGCAATCGTTCCTTGTCCGGCACATACGTACGGATCATCAAAGGGGTGAACGAAGGTTCGCCCCTCTTCTTCACACAAGGTGTGCGCCGATTTCGCCGCCGCATCATAGTCTTCGCCAGTCAACACCACCCGCGCACCTAAAGCCCGGGTCTGCTCCACTTTGACGAACGGCGTGTGCTCCGGCATCACGATGGTGGCATCGATACCCAACAGCGCCGCATGCCGTGCTACCCCTTGGGCATGGTTGCCCGCGGAGGCGGCCATCACGCCGCGACCGCGCGTTGCCTCATCTAGGCTAAGGAGTTTGGCCAGCGCCCCGCGGTCTTTAAACGAACCCGTATCCTGAAAATTTTCCAGCTTAAGATACAGGTCGCACCCCGTCATCACCGACAGTTTTGGAGAGACCTGGCACGGTGTCTCCAAGACTTCCGCCCAGGCGGGCGCGCGCTTTTCGACAATGTCATCAAACACCCCGCTGGGGAGACCCAGCGGGTTCATCACCTCAGGCTCACCGCCCCCCTGGTCGGCGCCCGCGCTGACAGAGATGTCAGACGACGGTGGCATGGGGTATTTCCTTCCACTGGCTTGGTTTCTCGCGTGAGCGGCGTTCTAACTTGACGTAGCGAACATTGTGCAAACGCTCGATTTGCAGGCGCAGAGTTTCAATTGACCGATTAGAACTGTGGGGCGACACTTGCACCCGGGTCATTGACCCATCTTCGATCTCTTCCACCAACAGGCTGCGAACATACCAGCCGCGCTGTTCAATAATGGTCCATATACGGCGCAAAGTGCCGTTCACATTTTCGCACTCAATGGTCAGGGTCTCAATAGTCATCATCTGCCCCTTCCATCATGTCTGCATTGGATTTTCCGGGCGGTACCAACGGCCAAACATTTTCAGACGGATCAATCACCACATGCATGAGGATTGGCCCCTCTGCCGCTAAAAATTTATCGATAGCGCCCGCCACTTCATCCCTCTTTGTGATGGTGAAAGAGTCAACCCCAAAGGCCTTCGCCACCTCGGCAAAGTCCGGATTATCGGTGAGATCAACCTCAGAGAAGTTCCCATCAAAGAACAGCTCCTGCCATTGGCGCACCATGCCAAGGCGAGAATTGTTCAGCACAATTACTTTAAGAGGAATATTATACCGGCGCAGGGTCGCCAGCTCTTGAATATTCATCATGATGCCGCCATCGCCGCTGACATTCACGACGATGGAGTCGGGTTCTGCGACCTTGGCACCCAGGGCCGTCGGCAGGCCAAAGCCCATAGAGCCAAGGCCCCCTGAAGTAATATGCGCCTGCGGACGAGAGAAATTACAGTGCTGAGCCACCCACATTTGGTGTTGGCCCACATCGGCAACGCCCACGAACTTCTCGCCGGCTTGCTCGGACAATTGTTTTAACAGCGCGGGCGCATAGATCCCATCACCGGGTGCATCATAGGGTACAGGATTATCAGCAACCCACTGCTGACACTGGGCGCGCCACGGATCAATTGGTCCCGCTTCGGGGCGGAAATCCGCTAACACGGGCTTAATCTTACACGGCACCGCAACGTCCGCATGCCGCAATTTCGAGATCTCTGCCGCATCGCGATCAAAATGAACCACCCGCGCTTTCGGCGCGAAGGTATCAAGTTTGCCTGTCGCACGGTCATCAAACCGAGCACCAACGACAATCAAAAGATCACAATCCATCACGGCGATGTTCGCCGCTTTGGAGCCATGCATCCCCAACATGCCTAAGAGTTGAGGATGACCCGTCGGCAACACGCCTAAACCCTGCAGGGTACAGACGGCTGGGATGTTAGAGCGTTCGACCAGCGCCCGCACCTCATCCACTGCGCCGGCACGCATGATGCCGCCGCCTAGGTAAAATAGGGGGCGTTCAGCCGACTGAACGGCGGCTTCCGCCCGGCGCAGGGCCTCTTCATCAAGGGGCGGCTTAGGCTTGGGCGGGCGGGGTACCATAGTGGCCTCCACCGCGGTTTGCTGAACATCCTTAGGGATATCAATCACCACCGGGCCCGGACGACCACTTTCGGCAATCTCAAAAGCTTCGGCGATAACCGCTGGGATATCCGCGGGGTCCCGCACCACATAGCTGTGCTTGACGATGGGCATGGTGATGCCAAACGTATCGATTTCTTGGAAAGCGTCCGTGCCCATCACAGGCTGTGCCACCTGGCCGGTGATGGCCACCATCGGGACTGAGTCCATAAAGGCATCGGCGATGCCGGTCACCAAATTCGTCGCCCCAGGGCCAGAGGTGGCAAGGCACACCCCCGCCTTCCGGGTCATACGCCCCACCGCCGCGGCGGCAAAGGCGCATGCTTGTTCGTGCCTGCACAGAATATGTTTCAGCCCCGAGCCTGGGATCGCATCATAGACGGGCATAATCGCCCCGCCAGGATACCCAAAGACAGTGTCCGCACCATGGGCGAGGAGAGACTCGACCACGAGGCGGGCGCCGGTTTTGGGTTCTGGGGCAATCTGTTCTGCGGTCATTTGGGCCGGGGGGGTCATATCGCTATCCAGGCTTTAAAGCATTTCCAGTTTAAGTGGGTACCGGTTGGACGTCCGGAAATGCGTAAAAACAAAAACCTAAGGCCGTTCAAAAAAGAACGGCTTTAGGGGGTTGAAACTATTCACCAGCATTATTGGCGCCTGGCTGCAGCCAGGTCATCCGATCACGGAGGCGTTGTCCCACTTTCTCAATATTGTGGGTGAGGTCAGCTTCCATCATCTGGTCGTAGCGGGCTTTGCCGGCCTGGTTCTCAAGGATCCAGTTATGGGCAAAGGTGCCATTTTGAATGTCCTTGAGGACAGCGCGCATCCGGTCGCGGGTCTCTTCATTGATGACCCGAGGGCCAGAGACCATGTCGCCATAGGCAGCGGTTTCAGAGATGAACTCATGCATTTTCGCAATCCCGCCCTCATGCAGGAGGTCCACAATGAGCTTCAATTCGTGAAGACACTCATAATAGGCAAGCTCTTCAGGGTAGCCAGCCTCAACCAGGGTCTCAAAACCCATGACCACAAGCTCGGTCGCACCGCCACAAAGGACAGCCTGCTCACCGAAGAGGTCGGTTTCGGTCTCATCCCGGAAGCTGGTTTCAAAGATCGCCGCAGCGGTTCCGCCAATGGCGTCGGCATAAGCGAGTGCCTTGTCCGTGGCCGCGCCGGATGCATCCTGATGAACCGCGAAGAGGCAAGGAACGCCGCGGCCCTTTTCATACTCGCGGCGCACAAGGTCGCCTGGACCCTTTGGCGCCACCATGATGACGTCAACATCCGCAGGCGGCTTCACCCGACCGTACAGGATTGAAAAACCGTGCGCGAAGAGAATAGCATCGCCAGCCTTGAGGCCAGGGCGCACGTCATTTTCAAAAATCTCTTGGTGCGCCATATCGGGCGCGGTGATGGCGATGAGCTGCGCTTCTTCAGCAGCCTGAGCGGGTGCAAGCACGCGGAACCCGTCTGCCTCCGCCTTTTTCTCAGAAGCGCCGCCGCGACGGGCACCGATGATTACATCCACGCCCGAATCCCGCATATTATGGGCATGGGCGCGCCCCTGGCTGCCATAGCCGATCACGGCCACGGTGGTGCCTTTAAACGTGCCAGGCTTCACGTCGTCTTTGGTGAAAACGCGCATTTCCTCTTGGGTACTCATGGTCATCCTTCCTGCTGAGTAGTCGTAGCGCCGCGACTCGCCGATCCGACAAGCGCCGCAAATTTGTCAAAAGCCCCGCCGAAGCGAGCCTGAGGTTTAGGGACATGGGCGGCACGACGCGCCTCCCAATCCACATCCGCGGAAATGGTCCGCGCATTCGCATCAATCTTTATAAGGTCACCATTTTGGATGAGGGCAATATTGCCGCCCACCGCCGCTTCGGGCGCAATATGACCAATCACAAAACCATGGGACGCGCCGGAGAAGCGACCGTCCGTCAACAGCGCCACTTTACCGGCCAGGCCCTGTCCCGCGAGCGCGGCGGTCACGGCCAACATCTCCCGCATACCAGGGCCGCCTTTTGGCCCCTCATAGCGGATGACAACGACGTCGCCCTCTTCAATTTCATTGGCCGAAACAGCAGCGAAGCAATCCTCTTCGCAATCATAGACCTTCGCAGCCCCCTCAAAGGTACCGTCTGTGTACCCGGCGGTTTTGAGGACAGCCCCTTCTTTGGCAAGATCACCATACAGAATGCGCAAACCGCCGGTCTTCTTCACCGGCTTGTCCACCGGGCGGATGACCTGCTGGCCATCGGCCTCGTGCCCTAGATCCAGCTCCTCGAACAAGGTCCGGCCGGACACCGTCGGCGCATCTTGCAGAAGACCCAATTCCCGCAACCGTCGACCGAAGACGCGACAACCGCCCGCCTCAAACAAATCCGCGGCCACATACTGACCAAAGGGTTTCATGTCAGCGAGGACAGGCGCCGCGCGAGACAGCTCGTCAAAAACATCAATGCTGAACGGTACCTGCGCCTCGGATGCGATCGCCGCGAGGTGCAACACCGCATTGGTGGAGCCACCGGACGCCACCACCGAAAGCGCTGCATTTCGAAGGCTCGTCTCGGTAACGAAAGTACGGGAATCAGGCCCTTCAAGCGCCCGCTTGGCCACCAACTCGCCGCAGCGATGGGCCTCCTTCATTTTGTCGGGGTGCAGCGCAGGAGGATCCCCGGCCCCCAATGGCGCAAGGCCCATAAAGGCCAGCGCCATCGCCATCGTGTTGGCCGTGAACTGACCACCGCACGCCCCAGCCCCGGGGCACACAGCCTTTTCCACCTTTAAAAGACCAGCATCATCTAAATCACCGCGTGCGTGAGCGCCCACGGCCTCGAACGCCTCTTGGATGGTGACATCCTTGCCATCAATGCAGCCCGGGGCGATGGTGCCGCCATAAAGTACGACCCCAGGAATATCCATTCGCGCCAAAGCGATGGCCGCCGCAGGCAAGGTTTTATCGCAGCCCACCAAAACGATGGCCGCATCAAGGGCATGACCGCGGACAGCCAATTCAATGGAGTCAGCGATCAACTCGCGGGACATCAGGCTGGCCCGCATTCCCTCATGGCCCATGGTGATCCCGTCGGTTACCACAATGGTGCCAAACTCGACCGGATAAGCGCCCCCTGCACGTACCCCTTCCAAAACCGGGTCCGCCAACTCTTTCAAATGCAAATTGCAAGGCGAGACGGAGGAATAGGTATTCACCACCGCGACGATGGGCTTCTCAAAGTCGTCATCCTGCATCCCAGCAGCCCGAAGCATGGCGCGCGCGGCCGCGCGGGATGGGCCTTTGGTTATCGAGTCACTGCGCTTCGATCTAGTCATTTGGTGTTTCGTCTCATTCAAGTTTCGGATCAAAAAAAAACTCCCTTTCGGGAGCTTCGCGTCGGGTTGGTGTTTAGCCGTTACCGATGCCGCTCCCGGAGGGTGCTGCTAATAAGGACGACGACTAGGAGGAGGACGCGTGACGCTATCCTGGCCGCCCCGATAGGGGCCGCCAGAGCATCTAACGCCGAGGCTGAAACCAACTTCCTCATCTCATTACCCTTAAACGGTATCTCTCCGTAAAACTAAGGCGCCCATATCACAAGGGCCAGCCCGCTGCAACAAATCATAAAGCATTTTCTGCCCTTTAGGGAGAAAAGATTGCAACTTTTCTCCCTTTTTGGGCGTTTACCGGGTCGAGGTGTGCGCAGCTGTCGGCTTTGACGGCGTATAAACCTCAGCGCCAATGGGTTTGATGTGCCAAAACTGGCCCTGAACCTCATCCCACCGGCTAAGAAGGTCGGCTGACACCGGTGAGCTAACATCATGGGCATGCTGAGCCACCAGGGCTTTGAGCCGGGACGCTTCATGGTCCCCAAGGCGAGACCATCCCACATGTTCTGGGTTCACAAGAGCCGTGAACCGCTCGTCGGGGTCAAAGACAAAAGCCTCACCACCGGTCATGCCCGCACCGAAATTATCTCCCACGGGGCCAAGGATCACCACCGTCCCGCCGGTCATATACTCGCAACCATTGGAGCCCACGCCTTCCACCACAGCGACCGCGCCGGAGTTGCGGACCGCGAACCGCTCGCCAGCGCGCCCCGCGGCAAGAAGGACACCCTCGGTGGCACCATAAAGGCATGTGTTACCAACGATAACAGAATCCGTACACGCCTCATCGGAATAGGGTTGGATGAGAATATGGGCGCCCGACAGGCCTTTGCCCACATAGTCGTTGGCATCTCCCTCCACCTCGATGCGCAGTCCTTTAGCCCCAAAAGCGCCCAAGGAT
Organism: uncultured Parvularcula sp.; assembly: GCA_937919225.1. Taxonomy (GTDB): domain Bacteria; phylum Pseudomonadota; class Alphaproteobacteria; order Caulobacterales; family Parvularculaceae; genus Parvularcula. Next base: position 28,865 of record CALFRH010000151.1, on the reverse strand, counting down.
TGGCCCGCTGATCCGCGTAAAGAGAGCGTGAGATGCCCATGGGGCAACCCTTCCGCCCCGAACCGGCGGACAATCTCTCCGCTGGTCATGGTGCCCACCGCACGGTGGGTGTTTTTCACCGTGTAGGTGAGCTGCATCTTCTCTTCCCGCTCCCAAACCGGACGGGCGTCCATCACCACCTGTGCATCGAGGGTCTCAGCCACCTCGTTCCGCCCCTCCCGGGTGGAGCGCGGGGGCCACGATCCTTCGTCGGCGCGCACGAGCAGCGGATTTAAGTCAAGATCATCAAGAGTGGACGCACCACGGGAAATCTGCCGCAACAAATCCGTCCGTCCAATGATGTCTTCAATGGAGCGCGCGCCAATAGAAGCGAGAATCTCCCGTACCTCTTCAGCCATGAAGGTCATGAGGTTCACCACCTGATCCGCAGTACCCACAAATTTATCCCGAAGGGCATCATCCTGGGTACAAATACCGACCGGACAGGTGTTCGAATGACACTGCCGAACCATGAGGCATCCCATGGCAACAAGGGACAGGGTCCCCACGCCAAACTCCTCCGCCCCCAGCATGGCTGCAATCACAATATCGCGGCCGGTGCGCAGGCCCCCATCCGTCCGAAGGGTCACCTTATCCCGCAAATCGTTCAGGGTAAGGATTTGGTTCGCTTCAGCAAGGCCCAGCTCCCAAGGGCTGCCGGCAAATTTAATCGACGTCTGCGGGCTGGCCCCTGTGCCGCCAACATTGCCGGAGATAAGGATGACATCGGCCTTCGCCTTGGCAACGCCCACCGCAATCGTCCCCACCCCCGCAGAGGCCACCAACTTCACACACACGCGCACGGTGGGATTGATTTGCTTGAGGTCGTAAATGAGCTGCGCAAGATCCTCGATGGAATAGATATCGTGGTGCGGCGGCGGTGAGATAAGGGTCACACCGGGTGTCGAATGCCGCATCTTGGCGACAAACTCGGTCACCTTAAAGCCAGGCAATTGTCCGCCCTCACCAGGTTTTGCACCCTGGGCCACTTTAATCTCAACCTCACGGCATTCGTTGAGATATTTTGCCGTTACCCCAAACCGGCCGGAGGCGATTTGTTTGACGGCTGAGTGCATATTATCGCCATTGGGCATGCGGCGATAGCGGGCGGGATCCTCCCCCCCCTCACCGGACACGGACTTCGCCCCGATCCGGTTCATCGCGACATTGAGCGTCCCGTGCGCCTCAGGTGATAGCGCCCCAAGGGACATGCCCGGCGTCACAAACCGTTGGCGGATGGCGTTGACGCTTTCCACTTCTTCAACCGGGGCAGATCGGCCAAACTTACGGAAGTTGAGCAAGTCCCGTAGTTGGATTGGGTCCTGCTTCGAAAGCGCCTCAGAAAAGGCCTTGTACTCACCATAATCACCCTGCCGCACCGCTTTTTGCAGATGGCTGACGGCTTTGGCTTCATAGGCATGGCTTTCCCCATGGGAACGCACACGGTAGAATGAGCCCACCGGCAAGCGAACCAAGGCCGGGTCCCACGCGTCCCGGTGAAGCTTCAACAGTGACGCCTCAATCCCAGGCAGACCAAGGCCGGACACGCGGCTGCTCATATCGGGGAAGAATTCGGCCACCAAGGTCCGGGATAGGCCAAGCGTTTCAAAATTACAGCCGCCCCGATAGGCAGATAGGACAGACACGCCCATTTTAGACATGATTTTAAGGAGGCCGGCCTCCACCGCCTTTTTGTAATTGTGCACGCAATCAGAAAGCGACAGCCCTTTGAACCGCCCCGCTTCATGGCGACTGGCCAGGGTATCAAGCGCGAGATAAGGGTTCACCGTGGTGGCCCCAACCCCAATAAGAACCGCCGTATAGTGACTGTCCACACACTCGGCCGAGCGCACCGTGATCGAACAACGGGACCGAAGCCCCTCTTCAATCAGTTGGCGATGCACCCCGCCTGTGGCGAGGATCATCGGCACGGACATTTTTTCCACCGATTGGTCTGCATCTGATAGGATCACATGGCTGGCCCCATTGCGGACAGCATCGCAGGCTTCTTTAGCGATACGGGCCAGCGCCGCACGCAACGCCGTACCGGGGGTTCCGGTGATTGCCGGGCTCATCGTGCAGTCAATAGGGGCCACCGCCCCTTCGCCCAAGACCTCGCCCATACGGCTATACATGCCATTGGTGAGAATAGGCCCGTCGAGGACGAAAACATCCGTTTGCGCCTCTTCTTCGGCAAGAATATTACCAAGATTTTTAAACCGGGTCTTAAGGCTCATCACCCGTCCCTCCCGCAAGGGGTCGATGGGCGGGTTCGTCACCTGGCTAAAGCGCTGGCGGAAAAAGTGGGATAGCGGACGATATTGCGACGACAAAACCGCTAGGGGCGTATCGTCCCCCATGGACCCGATGGCTTCCTTACCATCCTCAGCCATAGGACGTAGAATGAGTTCAAGGTCCTCATTCGTGTATCCGGCCCCATACTGGCGCCGGCTAAGATCCGCATCCGCAAATAACCGATCCTCCGGTCCCGTGAGGATTCGATCATCAAGGGCTTCGACATTGGTCAGCCAGTCTTTATAGGGATGAGCGGCGGTCAAATGATCGATCATCTCATCGGAATTGTAGAACCGTCCCTCTTCAAGGTCGACGGCGATCATCCCCCCGGCGGGCACCGCGCCCCGTTCGATCACCTGCTTGTCGTTCAAAGGACACATGCCGGTTTCAGAGCCGACGGCCAGAAGGCCATCGTCAGTTTTCGCATAGCGCAAAGGCCGCAGGCCATTTCGATCAAGTCCGGCAATCGCCCACCGACCATCAAAGGCCGCAACGGCCGCAGGCCCATCCCAGGGCTCCATCACGGCATTGCAATATTCGTAAAGCGCCCGACGCTCGGGGCTAAAAGTCTCCGCCCGCTTGGACCAAGCCTCGGGGATGAGAAGGGCCTTTGCCATCGGCGCTGACCGGCCAGCGCGAACTAACACTTCGAACACGGAGTCTAAAGCGCCGCTATCCGATGACGCAGGTTCCACGACAGGTTTGATATCTTCCCCATGATCTCCAAAGGCGGCTGACGCCATTTTGATTTCATGGCTGCGCATCCAATTGAGGTTCCCGCGCAGGGTATTGATCTCCCCATTATGGGCTAACATGCGGAAGGGTTGCGCGAGCCGCCATTCGGGGAACGTGTTCGTCGAATAACGCTGGTGGAAAATCGCAAAGGAAGAGACGAACCGCTCATCCCGCAGATCGGCATAGAAAAGGTCAATATCCTCCGCCAGGAACATGCCCTTATAGATGACGTCCCGGGGGGAAAGGGAGCAAACATAAAAGTCGGGCAGGTTCAGTGCCCGCGCCTGCTTTTCAATCCGGCGGCGGATAATATAGAGGGTCCGCTCCAACGTCGCTGCGGGCCGACAGGCAGGGTCATAGAACAGAATCTGTTCAATCTCAGGACGCGCGTCGTTTGCCGCCTTCCCAATGATGGTGGGGTCCACCGGCACCTGACGCCAGCCATAAAGATGAAAGCCAAACCGTAAGAGTTCGGCTTCGACAATGGCACGCGCCTTATCCTGGGCGCCATAATCTGTACGCGGCAGGAATATCATTCCAACACAAACGTCGGCGGGGGATGGCTCATTCCCCCCTCTGGCCACCTTATCTTTGAAGAAATCCTGGGCGACACCGACCCGAACACCAGCCCCATCGCCAGTTTTCCCATCAGCCGCCACGGCACCCCGGTGCCAAACCGCCTTCAATGCCGAGATGGCTTTGGACACGACCTCCCGGCGAGGCGCCCCGTCAATGGCCGCAATAAGACCAACCCCACAGGCATCCCGCTCATCATTCAGGTCGTAGAGGCCATGCGCTGCGAGCCTGGCCCGTTGTTCTTGCTTCGTCATATTGTTTTCATCACGCATCATTCAGTCCTCAGAAGGGCTGTCACCGCTATCGCCATGGGCGCCACGCCACTCCTCTTTACATTCTCAACAGATCGGCCCCACCAAAAGGAGCTTTAGGCCACGGACGCGAGACTCGCGTCTTTCGTCTCCGCCTTTGACGGCTTATCCTTGAGTGCCTCATGAATTGAGGAGGCCACCCGTTGCCCATCATGGACGCCCCACACGACGAGGGAGGCACCCCGGACAATATCCCCGGCCGCGTAGACACCCGGCATTGGGGTTTCAAAGGTAGATGGATTCACCTTTACGGTACCCCATTTCGTCACCGGCAAATCCGGTTGACCGAACAGGGTGGGCAGATCCTCAGCCTCAAACCCCAGTGCCTTAATGATAAGGTCTGCTTTTAAGTCCTCAGTCTCACCCGGAATTTCCTCTGGCGACTGACGGCCAGACTGATCAGGAGCGCCAAGGCGCATTCGCGCCACACGCACCCCCGTCGCCTTGTCCGCTTCACCAAGGACCATCTTCGGTGCTGATAACCAGTGGAAGGCAACACCCTCTTCCTCAGCGTTCTGCACTTCCCGGGCGGACCCTGGCATATTCTCGCGGTCACGACGGTAAAGGCAGGTAACGCTAGTTGCCCCCTGGCGCACCGCGGTCCGGACGCAGTCCATCGCCGTATCGCCGCCGCCCACAACGATCACGGCCTTGCCGTCAGCGTTAAGCTCGCCGGAGTCGAACTGGGGTACATCGTCCCCAAACCCTTGGCGGTTCGAGATGGTGAGGTAATCAAGCGCGGCCACGACGCCCCTATTCCCCACACCGGGTACGGAGAGATCCCGCGCCTTATAAACACCGGTGGCAATGACAAGGGCGTCATGCTGGCGCTGAAGTTCTTCGAAGGAGACGGTAGACCCCACCTCCGTATTCGCTTTGAACACCACACCGGCCTCTTTCAGCCGATCGATGCGCCGCATGACCACATCTTTTTCAAGCTTAAAGCCGGGAATGCCATAGGTGAGAAGACCGCCCGCCCGATCATAGCGGTCATAGACGGTAATCTGATACCCCTCCGCCCGCAGACGGTCGGCAGCCGCCAACCCGGCAGGTCCAGCCCCAATAATACCGATAGAATGGGAACGCTCCTGGCTCGGCGCTATCGGCTCAACCCAACCATTCTCCCACGCCGTCTCCGTGATATGTTGTTCAATCGCCCCAATGGTCACTGTACCGTGGCCGGATTGTTCGATCACGCACGACCCCTCGCACAGGCGATCTTGCGGGCAAATTCGCCCACAGATTTCTGGCATGGTGGAGGTGGATGAGGATACAGCGTACGCCTCCTCCATCCGGCCCTCAGCCGCCAACATCAGCCAATCGGGAATATGGTTCCCCAAAGGGCACCCAGATTGGCAAAAGGGGACCCCGCACTGGGAACAGCGGGAGGCCTGTTCCTCAGCGCCCTTAACGGAAAACCCCTGATAAATCTCAGCGAAATCCGTTCGACGGTCGTCCGGCGAACGCTTTTCCGGCGTCTGCCGCGGTGTATCCACAAATTTGAGCATGTCAGACATATATCACACTCTACGCCACCAGGCGCGTACAAATCTTGTGCCTATTTGGCCTTTTCGTTTTCTATTGCGTTTTGCCGACAACCGCCCGTGACTTTGGTCACTTTGCCGTCATCGCTTACCAAAGCCGCAGACCAATAGCGCCCCGCAGACAGAATGTCTACGAGGCGCTATGGTTTTAGATCAAAATGGCGCACCGCCTGGCGGTGCGGCAATTGTCTTTACATTGACTTAGACACTGTAAAGACGACTGCGTCGTCAGAAGCGTCGCCAACACCTTCGGTGTTCTCAGTGGCGATCCATGCGAGGCTAAGGTCGATACCCCAGTCCTCGCAGGCCTTATCAACACTCAAGGAGTAGTCGATTTTCTCATCGCCGAAGGCGCCATCTTCATAGCCGATATGGGCGCCGAGAGAGTATGGTGACTCGCCGAGAGGAAGACCGGCCGAGGCATAGATGTACGTGTTGTCTTCATCGCCTGTATTGTCTTGCTCAGGCACGTAGGCAAGGCCCGCTGTGAGGTCTACAAGACCGGCAGTCCCGGAAATCGAACCGTATAATTCGTAATAGTTCAGATCGTCCGACTCAGGATAAGCGTAGAGAATGACACCTACATCATATCCGATGGCACCAGCCTCGCCGGCGTAGCCACCATAAAGATCAAGTTCTGTAGACCCCTGACCATCACCAAGCTCAACATTCGACGCCCATGTTCCCACATAGAGGCCAGATGAGTGGCCCACATCGAAGCCGCCTTGAACAGCGAAGTTGTTGTCGCTTAGCGAAATCCCGCGGAAGCGATAGTCCGTCGTGAACGCCACATTGCCGCTGACTTCAAAAGCCTCACCAGCACTTGCCGTACCAATATTAGCCACACCGATAGATGAAACAGCCGCAGCCGCCATAAGGATAGTTTTTACTCGCATTAACCCTGCTCCTTAGTTCCCAGATAAAATGACGCGTTCGGAACGCCTCTCCCGTTTGCTTTATTGTGGGGTTCTTCTTTTGGATCGCGGCCCCTTAACGAAACTTCAGGTGAGACAGCCTAAGCTGTCCCACTCGCAACACGCTCCCCTGATGCGGGAGCCGCCGTGGCGGCAGCGCCATAGCTGGCAGCGGCCGTCCGATCGACAAACTCAGGATAGGCCTCAAGGCCCAGCTCACTGACATCGCCCCCTGCCAACTCTTCCTCAGGTGACAGACGAATGCCGAGGGTGAACTTGAGAACCGCCCACGCAATGGCGCTGGTCGGAATAACCCACGCCGCGACACAGACAACGCCCACAAGCTGCGTAACGAAGCTGGCATCATCATTCGTGACGGGCACAACCAGCGTGCCAAAGATACCAGCAACCAGGTGCACCGGGATGGCGCCTACTACGTCGTCAATTTTAAACTTATCCAGCATTGGGATGGCTAAAGTGACAAGCACCGAACCGGTTGCCCCGATAAGGATCGCCTCGCCAATATTGGGGGTGAGCGGCTCAGCCGTGATCGACACTAGCCCCGCCAGCGCACCGTTTAGCACCATGGTGAGGTCAACTTTACGGTAGAGCGCTTTGGTGAGGATCAGTGCCGCCACCACACCGCCCGCAGCAGCCATATTGGTATTAGCGAAGATCTGCGAAATCGCGGTCGCATCTCCCGCTGTTCCAAGAGCCAGCTGCGATGCGCCGTTAAAGCCAAACCATCCAAGCCACAGAACAAAGGTGCCCAAGGTGGCAAGGGGAAGGCTCGACCCCGGCATCGGCATCACCCGACCCCCATCGCCATATTTGCCTGTCCGTGGCCCAATCATCAACACACCGACAAGCGCTGCCCAGCCACCAACGGAGTGCACAATCGTAGAGCCCGCAAAATCCAAGAACCCATTTTGGTCGAGGAAGCCGCCACCCCATTTCCAGGCGCCCTGGATGGGATAGATCAGCCCGGTGAGGATCACCACGAAAATAAGGAAAGAGAAGAGCTTTACGCGCTCCGCCACGGCGCCCGACACGATAGATGCGGCGGTTGCAACGAATACCATCTGGAAGAACCAGTCCGAAGCCGACGCATACCCGCCCGCCTCCGGCGCGATCTCGCTATCATAAAGCTCACCAGGCCCCCAAATCGAGAAGGCGCCGATGAAGTCCCCAACATCCGCATACATAAGATTGTAGCCAACGACATAATACATAATGCCGGCTAGGGCGTAGAGGGAGATGTTCTTTAAGCAAATGTCCGCGACATTCTTTGACCGGACAAGGCCGGCCTCCAGCATGCAGAAACCTGCTGCCATAAACATGACAAGGAAGCCGCCGATGAGAAACATCAGACTATTGAAGATGTACTGAACCTCAGCATCCGGTTGAGCCAACGCAGGCGCAACACCGACACCGATAACACAGGCCGTCATTGCTACGGCTTTCGTCATTTGTCGTTTAATCATAAATAATATTCCTTGAGGCCAGCCCTAATAGATCAGAGCGCTTGTTCGCCTTGTTCGCCCGTGCGGATACGCACCGCCGTCTCGATCGATTGCACAAAGATTTTCCCCGCGCCAATCCGATCCGTGTTCGCAGCTTCTACGAGAACTTCCACCACCCGATCCGCCAGGGCCGAAGGGACAGCGACCTCCACCTTCACCTTCGGCGTGAACTGAACCTCATATTCAGCGCCGCGATAAACCTCGCGATGACCCTTTTGTCGGCCGAACCCACGAACATCGGTCGCCGTCAGGCCGGTCACCGACAGTCCGGATAGGGCTTGGCGCACATCATCCAGTTTCTGAGGGGTGATGATGGCAGTGATGAGCTTCATATCGCCTCCGCTTTTCGCTTGTGGACGATAATCGCGCATTATGTTGCAATGCAACCTGTCTATTGCAGAAATATGACAAAGAAGCTGCAACTTCAATGATTATAGCAAAAAGTGTTGCTAAATTGCAGCATTCTATCTTCGCCACGCTATCACGCTCTATTGCCCAGACCGACTACCCTTGGGACCGCTTTGTCGTGTAAGGGGCGCACTCTTTTCCAGGACGGTCATCACTCCAATGTCTCAAGCGTCAGCCTTTTCCCCTGCGAATGCCGCCGACGCGGCGCGCAACGCCCGCCGCGTCGTGGTGAAGGTCGGCTCATCGCTTTTGGCGCCGCCACCTGGGAAGGAGGGTGCCGACCTTCCCGGCCTCGCCGCGGATGTCCGGTCTCTCATCGATAAGGGGGGCGAGGTGTGCCTTGTCTCCTCCGGCGCTGTTGCCTTGGGCCGCCCAGGTCTGCCCGAAATGGGCAATAGCCTGGCCGACCGCCAGGCGCTGTCTGCGGTGGGGCAAATTCGTCTCTTACGACTTTGGGAGGATGCCTTGCGCGATGTCGGCTTAACAGCAGCCCAGGTGCTGCTGACGCCTGACATTACGGGCACCCGGCGACGGTATCTGAATGCGCGCGCTGCCATGCGCACATTGATGTCGACCGGCGCGGTCCCTGTCATCAACGAGAATGATACGGTGGCGACGGACGAGCTGCGTTATGGTGACAATGATCGCCTAGCCGCCATGACGGCGGGAATCATTGGCGCCGATCTTCTCATCCTCTTTACCGACACAGATGGTCTTTATACGAAAAATCCCTTCGAACATGGCGATGCGGAGCATATTCCGTGCCTGACAGCCGAGGCACTCTCGAGCTGGGATCGCCAAAGTCTTGGCCCTGCCTCGTCCGTGGGAACAGGGGGCATGGCCAGCAAACTCGACGCTGCCCAGCTAGCCGGAGCATGGGGCACGCACACCCTTATTGCCAGTGGCGTCGGCGCCCGCGCCCTTGAGGCCGTGGCAGACGGCACCAAACACGCGACCCTCTGCCTGCCGAGCAAAGCCCGCGCGCCCGCCCGGCGCCGTTGGCTCGAGGGGCTCAACCCCCAAGGAGGCGCCATCGAGGTGGATGAGGGGGCCGCCGCCGCATTGAAAGCAGGCAAAAGCTTATTAGCTGTTGGCATAGAACAGGTTGAAGCCCCCTTTATTGTGGGCGATGTGGTGCGCATCCAAAGCGGTGGCATTGGGATCGGTTTTGGCCTTGCCCGCACCGATGCCCGGTCGATAGAGGACGGGTCTGCCAAGCTGGTGATCCACCGAGATGATTTTGTACTGGAGGATGGAAAATGACAGAAACTGTCGCTGACATTGTGAACGCCATGGGCGCCCGCGCCCGTGCTGCGGGTGTTGCGTTGGCCCCCCTCCCGGCAACCGTCCGGAAAGCCGCCATTGAAAAACTGGCGGACGCTATTGAAGCCAATAAAGACATGGTGCTGGCCGCCAATGACAAGGATCTAGAGGCCGGCGCCCACCTTAGCGATGCGCTTAAGGACCGCCTTGCCCTCGATGGGCCCCGATTGGACGGGGCGGCCGAGGGCTTGCGCGCTGTGGCCGCGCTCGAGGATCCTGTCGGGGCGACAATCGCCGAGTGGACGCAACCGAACGGTCTAAAGATTGGACGGGTACGGACGCCTATCGGCGTCATTGCCATCATTTATGAGGCACGCCCATTGGTGACCGTCGACGCCGCCGCCTTGTGTGTAAAATCCGGCAACGCCGCGATCCTGCGGCCTGGGTCCGACAGCCTTCACACCTCAAAGGCCCTAGGGGATCTCATGGCCGACGCCTTTACGGCAGCCGGCCTGCCCGAGGGGACGGCCCAAGTGGTGCCCACCGCGGACCGCGCTGCGGTCGGCGCGATGCTGTCCGGCGCCCATGGCACCATTGACGTGGTGGTGCCGCGAGGCGGTCGCTCCCTTGTGGAACGGGTCCAAACCGAAGCGCGCGTGCCGGTGATCGGCCACCTTGAAGGGCTATGCCACATCTATGTGGACGCCGAGGCCGATGATACCGTCGCCACGGAGATCACCGTCAACGCGAAAATGCGACGGCCAGGGGTCTGCGGTGCCGCGGAGACAGTGCTGAAAGATAGAGCGCGAGCTGAACACATTGCAACCATGGTCGCAAGCGCCTTGATGGACGCCGGATGCACTATCCGCGCCGATGCGGCCGCGCGCGCACTCCAGGACGGGCTCGAAACGGCAACCGATGATGATTGGAAAACGGAATATCTCGCCCCAATCATCAGCCTCGCCATCGTAGATGGTGTCGAAGGCGCCATCGCCCACATCCGGGAGCATGGGTCGGGGCACACCGAAAGCATCCTCACCCAGAATGAAGCCACCGCGGCTTATTTCTTGGCCCAAGTGGATAGCGCCATCGTGATGCACAATGCCTCCACCCAATTCGCCGATGGGGGCGAGTTTGGCATGGGCGCGGAAATTGGCATCGCCACCGGCCGCCTCCATGCGCGCGGTCCCGTCGGCGCCGAGCAACTCACCACATTTAAGTATGTGGTGCACGGAGAGGGGCAGATACGGCCTTAGAGGCCGACCTTGATGTGAGCTTTCCTCACCCTGAGGAGACCTCGTCCTTCGAGACGCCGCCCTGCGGCGGCTCCTCAGGATGAGGTCGTCTCGAAGGGCGAGGAACGCGCTCGAACGGAACGCCAGCCCCCCTCAAAAACCCCCGCCCGTTCGAAATCCACCGGACGACCGGCGGGGGCGGGGCGAAGGGGCCCGGCGGCGATAGGGTCGCCCGCCATAAGACCGTCCCGACGACCCGCCAATGGGGCCATTAAAGCCGCCCCGGCGAGAGGCGCGGGTGGCCTCCACCGCGACATCCCATAGAATATCTTGAAAAACGCCCGGCATGCCGTTGCTCTGAGCCCGCCGACGCCCCCCAAACCCATTATGGCCTTTGGCCCGCCTCACCCCTTTGCGAAGGGTAGACAGGGCATTCTGTACACTCACCGACCCCCGAATAAAGCGATAGTAAAGGTCTTCGAACTGACTTCGGCGAAACCGGGCATAGGGACTATCAAATCGTTCTTTTTTAAACAGCTGGCGGAGTTTTTCGAGTTTCCCCAAATCCTCTCGCAGGGTCTTAGGGCGGCGAAGGGTTTGCCGCGCCTCTTGGCCAAGCACGGTTTCTTCGGCCTTAAGGCGCACCAATTCATCAACCAGCTGATCATCGTCTTGACCCACCGTCTCCGCTGCAAGGGCACGGAGGTCAGGAAAGCTAAGGCGCTTAAGCCCGTCCTCCAACAGGCGCCGTGCCTTGACCGCCGGCCCCTCCTCGGCGGTCAGGGCCGCTTCATGGCGCAAAGCCACCGCGCGATGATGGTCCTCCGCATTGTCCATATTGGCATCAATCTGCGTTAACTTTTCCAGCAGATCCTGCGCCCTCTGACCCAGAGCCGCCGCTCCCGCCTCCACCAAAGCCTCTTCTTCAAGCGCTTCTAAGGCCTCCTGGGTTTGCGCGGCTTTTTCCTCAATGCGCTCCGCATGGGTGGCGAGCCGTTCAGGTAACTGAGTAAGCCGATCATAGTTCAAATAATGCTGATCATAGTCGCACAACCCCGCCACCCAATTGTCGAGGGTACGAAAAAACGGCAGCGCCTTATACTGAGGGGTGCGGAACCGGCGCGCCCAAAGGTAAGAGAAAAGCGGATCCTCACGATACGCCGCTCCCTTCTCCGCGGCGTCAGCCTCTGCCAACTCACGCTTCTGCGTGGCCCGGGCCGCCATCGCGGCCATTTCTTCGTTGGCGATCTCCGCAGCCTTATAGGCTGGGTCATCCCGCAACGCCGTCTCAACGGCGGTGACCTTCTCGTCATAGGCCTCAACAGCCGCCTCATGGTCCGTCTGCAGCGTACGCCGTCGCTCTTCCAACGTCTCAATCTCGGTAGCGGCCACCACAAGCGCCTCGCGCTCCCCTTGGACATAGGCCTCATGCTGATCAATAAGGGAGACGGCCTCTTGGTGCAGGCGGTCAAGATCATCACGCATATCGTCACGCCGCATGAGATCGAGACGAATCTCCGCCAAGGCCCGATAGAGGGTCAGTTGCTCATCTTGGAGGGCAGCCCGCTGTGCGTCGGTCTCCTCCGCCTCATCCATGGCGTCACGCAGGGCGGCGCGGACATCAGCAATCTCTTCATCAAAGCGAAGTAACACATCTGGGCCGTCAATATATTTCTTTTTCTTACCCATCTTTCCTTATGCCCCCTACCATTCCAGAATTGCGCCGCCGAGGGTTTCCACTGTGTACAGCGGTTCAAGCTGGCCCGGCTGCTTGAGCCCAATCACCGCATCTTGCACGATCTGGTCGTCTTGTTTGTCAGCGCGCACCTGATTGTAAACAGCTTCTGGAACGCGCTGTCCCCAACGGGTGACGCGTTTCGTGGCTTGATCTTCCTCACTGCGAATAGTCACGGGCAGAGCGTTCCCTCGCGGGCCGATGGCCTCAACGATAAGGTAATAGTTCCGACCGCCGGGCACATTATCGGGGATACGGTAGACACCAGACTGTTCCCCAGGGCGGGAGACGATGGTCACCTCGTACCGAAGCGCCAGGTCGGTTTGCAGCTGCTCAAGGTCTTTCACCGCCGCACGCGCGTCCCGAGCCTTTTCGCCCGCCACCGCCGCTATGCCATCTTGGTAAAAGGTCTCCGCAAGGATCAGTGCCTGTCGGTCCTCCGTTGACGTTTCAATCGCCTGGCGAAGGCGTTCAAGGTCGGCGGGCAGGGTTTCTGTCAGTTGGACCCGTTCTGCCGCTGCCCGGGCCTTGGCAGGTCCAGCAATGCCAAACTGGTAACCGCCCAGAGCGACAATCAGGGCAGCAATGACGCCCGCCACGGGCTTTATCCAACGGTCGCGGGCAATATAGGCCTTTGCAAGCGCGACGGAGAGAGAGGGTTTGGGCGGCGTATAGACGAACCGCTGTTCCTCAAGGGCCTTTACCCCCTCCTCCAGAACATGGTCCGGCACCTTTATACCTTGGGCGTCATAAATCTCCCTCAGGCGGCGGATGAGTTTATCCTTACGCGCACTGGCATCCAGTTCGCGGGCAAGGATGTCCTCCTGGTGACGCAGCGTATCCACCACATCCATGGCGAGGAGGACATCATCGAGGGGTTGGGAGGAGGTTGTGTTGGACATGAAACGTTGATGTTTACTCGTCATCCCGGTTCGTCCGTAGGACGAGACCGGGATCTATAGGGCGGGAATGTCGGTAATTGTGCATAGGAGTTGACACCCAAGCTTATGGATCCCGGACAAGGGCTCACGCCCTTTCCGGGATGACAGAGAACATGATCAAGATCGCGGCACCAATGCTAACCCTGCCCCTTCTTCAATCAGCTTAGTGAGGCGGCGTTTCCCATCTTCCACCGCATCGCGGATCTCCTCTGAGTTCCGCGTCGCCTCAGCGCGCATTTCAGCGATGATCGTCTGCGTATGTTCCTGGTACGACACAACGGAGTCCACCAGCATTTTCACCGATGCCGCAGAGACCGTAGGCCCATACCCCGCGCGGGTCGCGGCCTCCTGCACCTTCCCGCCAATCTCAGCTAAAACCTCAATGGATTGGTTCACCCCGTCCTTCATCGCTTCCAACGTCTGCGTGCTTTCATGCAGGCCAAACATGCCGGTAAAGCTGGCGGTGAGGGCCGTCAGCACCACCTCATTAGTGGAGAAAAAGCTCACCGACTGGGCATAAACCCGTTCCTTCGCGGTGGTTGTCTGGACCAGCCGTGCCATGATGACTTCGGACGTATTGTAGGAGACGGTGATGTTATCGGACAGATCTTTTGCAATCTGATAGCGTTTTTCCTCCGCCTGCAAACGGCGCAGCTCCTCGTCCCGCGCTAGCTCGAGCGTGGCGCGCTCCGCCGCATCTTCCCCAGCATAGCCCGCGACCTTCGCTACCGCGGCGTTCACGCTATTGCGGGCTTCATCAAGCTTGGTCTCTGCTACCTTCTGAACTTCCAACGCCATCACTTCGGACTGTTTCATCGCCCCACGAAAATCGAGATAAGCCTCTAAGATATTCTGTTCCCGCTCGATTTGGTTGGCCGTCTCCTCTTGAACCTCAAGGTAGAGGTCTTTGATTTTCCCAAACCGTGTGGCGATGTCCCCGCGGGTCATCTTCATCCAGGCATTGGCAATCCGCTCCATGGTGGAGATTTTACCATCGGCATACTGATCCACCATGTCCTTGGCGTCGTCACGGATGGAGTTAAACGCACTGGTGATCCCCTCATAGCGCTCACCGACGGTGATGCCCGCCACCTGCTCCCGCACCACATCGTTAAAGAGGCTCGCTTGATCGAGGGTTCGGGCAATGGCCGCTACCCGGTCGGGATCAAGGTCGGTGATTTGCTCAAGGAGCGCAACGATGGGCGCCGCGCTTCCCCCACCGGTTGCGTCGGGGACCAGGCCAAGGCGCCTTAGGCCCCCCATCGCGCGGTCAAGATATTGAAGGGCAGAGGGGCTAGAGGTCTCTGACATGGGCGTCTCCCGGATAAAGTGTCTTTGAAAGCAACCTAAGCCCCAAAAGGCGAACCGCAAGGTGAAAGAATAGCTGCGAGAGTTTGGCGCCGAGGGCGCCTCCGCCTCATATAAAGAAAGCTTTATATCCTCTACCGACGCTGCTATGGGCCCATCAGAATTCAACGAAAGAGGCCCCCGATGGACCAGGATTACGTCGTCAAAGACATCTCCCTTGCCGAGTTTGGTAACAAGGAAATCGAAATCGCCGAGCATGAGATGCCGGGCCTCATGGCCACGCGCGAGGAATTCGGCGCCGCCCAGCCGCTCAAGGGCGCGCGGATCGCCGGCTCCTTGCACATGACCATCCAAACCGCAGTGCTCATCCAAACCCTGGAGGCTCTTGGCGCTGAGGTCCGGTGGGCAAGCTGTAACATCTACTCCACCCAAGACCATGCCGCCGCCGCCATCGCCGCCAATGGCACCCCAGTCTTTGCCGTTAAAGGTGAAACCTTGGAAGAATATTGGGACTATGCCGATCGGCTGTGGGAATGGCCGAACGGTGAAGTCGCCAACATGATCCTCGACGATGGGGGGGATGCCACCCTCCTCATCCTCCTTGGTGCCGACGCGGAGAAAGACCCATCGGTTCTCGACAATCCGTCCAATGAAGAAGAAGAAGCGCTGTTCGCCACCATCAAGCGGCGCTTGGCGCGGGATCCTGGCTTCTATTCCAAGGTCAAAGCCTCCATCAAAGGCGTCACGGAAGAGACCACCACCGGCGTGTTACGGCTTTACCAGCGGGAGAAGGACGGCACCCTGCCCTTCCCCGCCATCAATGTGAACGACTCGGTGACCAAGTCGAAGTTCGACAACAAATATGGCTGTAAAGAATCTCTCGTCGACGCCATTCGTCGGGGTACGGATACGATGATGGCCGGTAAAGTGGCTGTCGTCGCGGGCTATGGCGATGTGGGCAAAGGCTCTGCGGCCTCCCTCCGCGGTGCGGGCGCCCGGGTCATGGTGACCGAAGTTGATCCCATCTGCGCGCTACAGGCCGCTATGGACGGGTACGAAGTGGTGACGATGGAGGATGGTGTGCCGCGGGCGGACATTGTTGTCACCGCCACGGGCAACAAAGACATCTTCACCGCCGACCATGCACGGGATGTCAAAGACATGGCCATCGTCTGCAATATTGGTCACTTCGACAATGAGATCCAAGTTGAAGCGCTCAAGAACTATAAGTGGACGAACATTAAGCCCCAGGTGGATATGATCGAAATGCCCGGCGGTAAGCGGATGATCCTTCTCTCTGAAGGCCGTCTTGTGAACCTTGGCAATGCCACCGGTCACCCCTCCTTCGTGATGTCGGCGAGCTTCACCAACCAAACCCTGGCGCAGATCGAGCTGTTCCAAAACAATGCAGACGGGAAGTACGACAACAAAGTGTACGTCCTGCCCAAGCATTTGGATGAAAAAGTGGCTCAGCTCCACCTCGACAAGGTGGGGGCAACCCTCTCCAAACTATCAGAGGAGCAGGCCGATTATATCGGTGTGGGGCAGAAAGGGCCGGTTAAGCCTGAGACCTATCGGTACTAAGGGCTGATCCAGAGCCTAACGCGATGTGTTCGCCACGGCTTGTCCGTGGCGTCCACGCCGCAAAAGGGGATAGGCTCTTCTTATGGATGCCACGGACAAGCCGTGGCAAACGAAGCTTCGGATGCTCCCGATGAAACCCATTGTCATTGTCTGCCCCCCAAACACACGCTTTTCCGCCGACGGCGCCTCGGCCATCGACCTTAATGTTCGGGACGCTTACCGGTTTTCGAGGCTTAAGGACCACCTTCACATCATCGGTCCTGAGGTCGAGACCCCCTTCGAAGACGTCAATTTCATCCCTGTACCCCGCGCGGGCGTTGCGGATTACGCCGCCGCCGTTCTTGATAAGATCAATGATATCGGCCCCGGCCTCGTCGAATTCCGCCAGCATATGCGGGTGGCCAAGCGTGTGGCGAGGGGGCTGAAAGACACCAAAACTCTTGTTTTCCGTCATCGACAGCTTACGGGACCGAAGGGGCGCGCCAGCCGTTTCTTTCGCACACGGCGCCTCCGTCCGTTTACGCACTTCACCTTCGTCTCTCATTTCGCCCAAGAGACCTTTGCGAAAGACTATCCCTCTCTCGCCCATCGCAGCGGTGTGACATGGAATGGCCTTGATACCGAGGCGGTGACCTATACCCCTGAAGCCAAGGAGAAGATCGTCGTCTTCGCTGGCCGGGTCATTCCCAATAAGGGGGTGCTAGAGTTTGCCGAGGCCGCCGCCACGGTCCTCACCGATTTTCCCGACTGGCGCGCCATTGTCATCGGTGAGCCTGATGAGGAATTTTCAACCTATGGCGAGGCGGTGAAGCTTTATCTCAGCCCCCTCAAAGGGCGAGGCGAATATTGGGGATACAGATCTTTTGCCGAAACGATGGTCGCGTCTGAGAAGGCTGAGATCGTCGTCGTCCCCTCAATATTGGAGGAAACCTTCGGCCGCACCGCGATGGAGGCGATGGCGGGCGGAGCAGCGCTTATTTCCTCCGGCCGCGGTGGGCTGAAGGAGGTCAGTGGCGATCACGCTCTTTATGTGGACGCCATCACCCCTCAAACGATTGGCGAGGCCCTCCGCATGCTTATCAAAAAGAGTAACCGTCGCCTCAAACTGCAAAGGGAAGGCCGTAAACGGGCGGAAGACTTGTTCGATATTCGGAAAACCGTCAGTGCCGTAGACGATGTGCGAGAAAAGGTGATGGGATGAGAGGGCCAGAGCATCGTGCAGAAAAGCGATGCAAAAACAAAAGACGATAGCGGCGACGTGAGCACAAACGAACGCCCTTTGCTATAAGTCAGTGCCTTTCCTAAAATTGCTGCCGTGCCTTAATTGCCGCGGTCAGCGTGCCTTCATCGAGATAATCAAGCTCACCCCCCACCGGCACGCCGTGGGAGAGGCGCGTGACCTGCACATCCATCCCCTCAAGCCGATCGGCCACATAATTGGCCGTCGTCTGACCATCCACAGTGGCCGCTGTGGCTAAGATCACTTCCTTTACATCCGCGGCGCTCACCCGCTGGGATAGGGACGAGATATTAAGATCGTCCGGCCCCACCCCATCAAGGGGGGAAATGACACCCCCCAACACATGGTAACGGCCCTTATGGGCCCGCGCCCGCTCACGCGCCCAAACGTCTGCCACCTCTTGCACCACGCAGATGACGCCATTGTTCCGCTCTTCATCAGCGCAAATACGGCAAGGGTTCGTGCTGTCCCAATTGCCGCAAATCTCGCACGCCGTGACACTGGCCGCCGCCGCCTCCAGCGCATCCCCCAGGGGTCGCATCAGTACGTCTCGTTTCTTTAACAGATGCAACGCTGCCCGCTTTGCCGAACGGGGGCCAAGACCCGGCAACTTCGCGAGTAGGGTGATGAGATGGTCAAGTTCAGGACCAGCGGGAGTTTTTGCCATCAGCCTTTACACCATGGGTGGTCCATCCGCGCAAATGGAAGAAATCTTATTCTAGGCGGATGAACTATCCCCATCAAAGTGCGGCGCATCGTCCGGAACAGCATAATAATCGCCCTTACGGACCACGAAAATATGC
The DNA here is from genome assembly GCA_937919225.1 of uncultured Parvularcula sp. Classification (GTDB taxonomy): domain Bacteria; phylum Pseudomonadota; class Alphaproteobacteria; order Caulobacterales; family Parvularculaceae; genus Parvularcula. Next base: position 10,411 of record CALFRH010000151.1, on the reverse strand, counting down.
TCGTCCAGCGCCACGCCTGTGGGGCCGTCCACCGTTCCTAAGGCAACGGCCACCCGGCCTTGGATATCGTTCTCACGACGCCAGAAAAGCGACGACCCGCAGATAAGGCAGAACCCACGCTCGGTCCCGTCTTTGGGATACCATGCCAGGCTCTCCTGACCTTGCTCTAACACCAAATCATCCTCGTGGATATTAAAGGATGCCCAATAATGCCCAGACCATTTCCGGCACGCGGTACAATGACAAGCTGTCTTTTCCTGCAAAGGACCGGCTGTTCGATACTTCACATCACCACAGAGACAGCTCCCCTTTAATACCGCGTCACCCTTTACCATTATTCATCCTTATACATTCAAAAGAAGTACGCACCGACTTTCATCGGAAGACCACCGTCTTCACCCTGTTTAGCAAGATACGGCGCTCCACATAATATTGTACCGCGCGGGCAAGGGTTTGACGCTCCACATCGCGGCCCGCTTCCACCAACGCATTCGGCGTCATGGCATGGTCGACCCGGGCCACCTCCTGTTCGATGATGGGCCCTTCATCAAGGTCTGGGGTGACAAAGTGTGCCGTCGCCCCGATGAGCTTCACACCCCTCTCATGGGCCCGGTGATAGGGCCGCGCGCCCTTAAAGCTCGGCAAGAAGGAATGGTGGATATTGATCACCCGCCCCTCATAATCGGCGCAGAACTCTGGCGTCAGCACTTGCATATATCGGGCAAGGACCGTGAGTTCCACCTGCTCCTCCTCGATAAAGGCCCTGAGCTTTGTTTCTTGCTCTTTTTTCGTCTCTGCACTGACAGGCATATGGTGAAAGGGAACGCCGTAGAACTGGGCCACGGGCTCAACATCAGGATGGTTGGAAATCACCCCGCGAATATCCGCGTTGAGAGCCCCCCGCTTTTGACGGTGCAGCAAATCAACAAGACAATGATCCGCCTTTGACGCCATCACCAGTACCCGCATAGGGGTGCGCATATCGTGTAATTGCCAGTTCAAGGACAACCGACGGGCGATGGGGGCAAAGCCCGACCGCAGCTCCTCTAACGTGGCATGGTCTCCAGGGTCAAACTGCACACGCATGAAGAAAAGACCCGTGATCGTGTCGTCAAACTGGGCAGACTGCAGAATATTACATCCAGCCTCCGTCAGATAAGAGGAAACCGTCGATACGATCCCCCGCGCATCGGGGCAGGAAAACGTGAGGATGGGAGCATGGTTTAGGTCGATCATCGTGCGCTACCGTCGTGATATGTCATCAACGCGGCGCCTTAGCCGAAAGGTCTATCCCCCCGCAACAAAACACGCCGCCTGAAGTTGATCACACTTCGCCACCGCCTCGGCGCGGGACATTGGCCCCAACAGGGCCCGGTAAAGGGTACGGCCATCGCGATAAAACGCCCTCACCGCCCCATCAGCTCTCCCATTCGGCGCTCGGTCAAGCCGTTTTTCCGCCCTCTCCCAGGTGGAGAAGGCCCCAAGCTGGACGAAGTGCGTGGCTGACGGCACGCGCGAAAGCGGCTCCTCTGCCATCGCCTCGGTGAGGGCTGCGGCCATCGGCGCCGCGTGCCCCACAATAGAAATAGGAGGAAGGGTTGGCGCCACCGCTACTAGCTGTGACGGTGTAGACGCAATGACAGGCGCAGGATCAGCTGCCGGCATTGGGTCAGGCTCTACCGGCGGGGTTAAAGTAAGCGGCTGAGCAGAGGCCACGTCAACATTATCGTCAACGCCAAGCGGAGGGCTGTACGTGTCTTGAGCCACCGGCGCGCCCCCCAGAAAAAACCCGCCCCCTTGCGGCTCCAAATCGTCCTCCATCCCAAGGGACGGTGACCCCGCCAAAGAGGGCTGATCGCTATGATCAATTGACTCCGTCAAACTGGCACCAATGAGGGGGCCTGGCCCCTCCCCCATCGGCATCATGGTCCCCATGCGTAGGAGTTCGATCTCCATCTTCATGCGAGAGATTTCAAGCTCATAGAGGCGAGTGCAGTCGACACGCCTTGCTCTTTTCCCCAAAGGCACAACTATTCGGCCGTAAAGGGCAGAACTTTCGCGGGAAAAGAAGTCCTGGGATCCAATAACGCCCATATCCACATAAGGCCCACCGGATGCGACAGCCGATTGACAACTGGTTCCATCCGCACCACGAACAATATCTTGACCAGATACATTGGGCGCCGATGGCAATGAGACACTATTTTGATTGTAGACGGAACTTTGCGATGGAATAACGATCGGCTGGCCCGGTGCACTGTTCGCCTCCTGGGCTTGCGCTGTCCCAGAAGCAACACCACACAACAGGCTGATCGCTAATACGCGTAGCGGATGAGACGATATTTGCCACATACTTGGCCTTTAACCCCCGCGCCGCCCCCGCGATAAGCGCGGGAGGTTGCACATACATAAAACTGCCTTGATCGCTCACCGCTTAAGGGGGCCACCACAAAAACCGATGTTGACGCTCCCGGTGCCAAAGAAAGTTGGCGTGAGGAGTACAACACATCATTCACCGGTTCCCAATCAAGATTGAACACATCCATCGTGAAGCGACGTGCATTGACATAAGGGTTCCGAAGGTAGACCCGAACGGATCCCTTATCCCCGAACGTGACCACGTCGGACTTCATCGGCGACAGACTTTGGGCAGCGACGCCAACGGGCGCCGTCAAACCTAGAGCAAAGAGGAATGCTATTTCTGCGCCGCGCATCGGACCGTCGTCGTTAAGCTATAACTGCCAGATTCGTAAATCCCGGAACTTTTGGTCGCACTTGCGTTCACGGCCAAGGTGGTGACACCAGCCCCGAGCGCCGTTGCGGTGGTGCCGGCCACGCTTGACGCCGTCGTCGCGCCGCTAGCGTCATAGGTCGTTCCGAAAGTGGTATTGGTGTCAGATCCCGCAGGCGCGGTATCAAACCCGGTTGGCGCATCCACGGTCACCTCGAATGTCGAGCTGCTCGCCGTGACAGTCGCCGCACCGGGGCCGCCCCCTGCCTCAGTACTGGCCAACAGGGTATTTGTTCCGTTAACGGCTAATGTACCGGGGGAGTCCGCAACCACTGTACAAGCATCGGCGATGTTTCCATTAAAAATGACGTCCGCTGTCTGCGCGTGGCTCGTCCCACTCGCTATCATGACGGCCGAAGCTCCAAAAATCGTCAGACCAGATCTTATGTTGGTCATGGGTACACCTTTCCTACGCCACTACTTTGCCGAGATGCGCCAGGGCCACACACGCAAAACGGGTACTTGATAGGGAGCGTTTAACCTAAACAGCTAAAGGGACCGTAAATTAACCGTAAACAGAGCCGTAAGCGGATCGTTCAAATTGAATAGAACCGCTGGCTGCCAAGATGGCACGGCTACTGATGTGAATGTCGCGGGTGCTCTCACGTCGCATCGAATTGTGCCGATACAGTCACCTCGCCCTTGGCCCGCATAGATCCTTAAGCGCATGAGGCGCCTCAACATGGCCCAGTGAGTTTTTTTAGGCGCACCCATTGCGCTTACACGAAAAAACGTATATACATTGGCTATCTGTTGCATAGACGCGAAGGACTCCCGGCCCGTGGCCCAGGACAAGAAGACAAAGAAGAAGCTTAAAAAAGACAGTCAGCTTGTCATTCGGATGAACGCCCGCGACCGGGATGATTTTGTCGGCCTATGTGAAGAGCTGGATACCAGTGCCGCCAGGGAGGTGCGCGCCTTTATCAAGAGCTTTATGCGAGAGCATGAAGATATGAACGAGGCCGACACCACCAAAATTGCGCACAAAAAGTAGATGGAGAACGGTCATGGCGACAAAAAAAGTCAAAGCCCTGAAAAAGGAAATCAAATCCCGGAAGAAGCGTATCGCGACCCAGGAGTCTAAGCTGAAGAAAGCCCGCCGGGCCCTAAAAAAAGCAGCCTAAGGACGGGTCTTTCAAGCTTGCCGCCCATCGCAGTCTTTTATTATCCATAGGCACAGAGCTTATTTTACTTGATGCAATAATAATATGTGCAAGGATAATAAAAGAATAAACTGCTATGGGCGGCGTTATGATGCGGCTGGTACATTACCCCCTGACAGACCATGATACGCGCTATCAGCGGCGCCAGGAAAAAAGGCCTCAACGGATAAACCTAAAGCGTCTGCAATACGGGCAAGGGTTGTTGCATATAAAACGCCTTCGCCATTTTCATATGCCCTCAACTCTTCCAATGGCAGTCCCGCGCGATCAGCGACTTGCCGCACGGTAAGGCCCGCCGCCTTGCGACGAAGGTGAAGTTGTCGGCGGATATACCGGTCAACGGAACAATGCACAGCATCTGCCTGCTGATGGTCTCCCCCAGGAAAAAGAATAATAGTGGCCGTTTCGCTCGCCTGATCTTTTGTCATTTCTACGGTACCCTTTTTGCCATGCGCGCCCGACGGCATGACCAAAGGTCCTGTCCGGCTTAACGCGACATTTTTTTCACCTCCCAACCCTGTGGCGATCCTGGCGATACGCCTCCAATATGGCGTCTTCTAGGCCACCACCTATAGTTTGTAAATATTTTATGACAATTTATGCGGGAATGTGCTTGGCGCAGAATGCGATCTGTTTGAATCACTTCCTCGTCCTTCGAGACGCCGCCTTTGGATTAGTTGATTGGGCCCCTTCCCAATCGACGGACCGTCCAGAAGTACGAGAAACGCATCTCTCTTATTCCGATTGCAGAGGAGAGGCTTTAGGGGGTCTCCCTTTTATCCCTTTTCCATTTGGACAAGAGATGAAAGCCCCTCGCGATAGGTTGGATACCGCAACGCCCCCCCGAGAAGGGACTTTAGTCGATTATTCCGCAGCCGTTTATTATCCGCATAAAAGCTGCGCGCCATTGGGGAGAGATCTGCCTCATCAAACGGGACCGCTGGTGGCGGCGATATTCCCAACAGAGACGCCGCATAGGTGATCACATCCTGCGGCGGGGAGGGGAAATCATCCGCAAAGTTCACAATAAGAGGCGCGCGCTCATGACCTGCCAACGCCAGCAGGCCCGCGACAATATCATCCCGGTGGATACGATTAAATATCTGCCCCGATTTAATCACCCGCTGGCTCAATCCCGACCGGGCACCACGGGTGCCGCCTCTAAGGCTTGCCAACGCATTGCGGCCAGGCCCGTAAATCCCCGCCAACCGACAAAGGGTGAGTTGCATTCCGGCACGTTCAGCCACCCCCTGCCATGCCCGTTCAGCCGCCAGGCGCCGGCGCCCCCGGCCAGTGGTGGGTACACAGAGCGCATCTTCGTCAATCCAGGCGCCATCATAATCGCCGTAGACGCCAGATGAGGACAGATAAAGACACTGGCTACCGCGCGGGACCTCCTCTTCGGATATGGCCATAAGAGCCGGGCAGCCATCATCCGTTGGCGCTAGGGAAATGACAAACAAATCCGTCTTCTGGATAAGGGATGGAGGTAATGGGTCAGGGGCGGTCCATAGGTGCGGCTCTATCCCGAATGATCTGAGGGAAGATGCTTTGTCTTCACGCCTCGTTGTGGCCCAAACAGTCCATCCATCCGCCACAAGCTGCTCGGCAAAAGGCATCGCGCTATAGCCAATGCCAAGGATCCCGGCCCTAGGCATTGGGCGCCCTCAAGTGGTGTAAAAGGCCATCACTGGCCTCTTCAAGCAGGTCGATCACGTGATTAAATCCATCCACCGCCCCATAATATGGGTCTGGCACATCGTCGCCGACGCCAAAATCAAGCATCTTTGATAATGTTGCCTTTCCATCGGCTGGCTGAAGATCTTTGAGGTCCCTAAAGTTACTTTGGTCCATCGCCAGGATATGGTCGTAAATGTAGAAATCGCCAATATCGACCTGGCGGGCCCGCAGCGCGCTTAAATCATATCCCCGCGCCTGGGCGACCTCGATCATCCTTTCATCCGGTGGATGACCCACATGCCATGCCCCCGTGCCGGCACTATCAAGATCAACGGATAAACCGTGAACGGCCGCCTTCACCCGAAATATCCCCTCCGCCGCCGGAGATCGGCATATATTCCCTAAGCAAACAAATAGGATCTTGTACGCTTCTGTCATCGCGTTAGGTGACCCCCGTCGTCTGACGATAAAGGCGCGCTGCCCGGGCGAGCGCGCGCCGCGGCAAGGTATGAAGGCCAGGACCACGGGCCGATGCTCCGCGTCCCTCCTTGTGGGCGTCCACCGCAAATACGATGCCGCCCTCGGCGTCCCGCTCCTGCTCAAACGCCCTCAGCGTTTCAAGGGTCTGCGCTGAGATGGTTAGGTCCGCCGGGTCCGGCCATTCTTCTTCCTCAAGGGCGGCCCAGAGCCGCTGTTGCTGAGGTGTCATTTCCGCAAGCAAGGCAGGGTCCGTCGCCTGTTCCCGCTGCAGGTCCGCTTGAATGCTCCCCCGCGCTTTTGAAGCCTTCAGACCCTCCACCCCCAGAGCGGAAAGCCCAGTCGCCAACCGCCCGATACCCGCCACTGGGTCCCGCAATAATCGGGGGTAGCTCACAAGCACATGCGGCTTGTCGGCTATATAAGTGAGTGCCCGGACGGTATACACCTCCCACAGGGCCAATCCGACAGACAAGGCAAAGGCATTGCGCCGCTTAAGAGAGCCAGCGACCTCAACCGGGTGCCGGGCAACAAACACCGTCTTAGGGGCGTGGAGCGCCGCCTCAAACACCGGCATCAATAGGCACATGCGGGGCTCCTTAAGAGCCCAGACGGCGCGACGATTAAGCTTCGCCATCATCCCATCAAGGGCGGGGCGGAGGGATTGAACCACGCTGGGGGGGATGGCGCCGGCGTCAAAGCCCGCTACGCGCCACCAATCGGCATTCGCGCCGTGAAGGAAACCATCGCATAATTGTCGCGCATCAATCCGCTCAAAAAACCCCTTCGGGTTCTCCCACGAAGTTGCGATCAACTCCTCAGGATACCCCACATAGGCCCCCATTGCCGCCAGGGCACCGGTTACCGCCGATGTGCCTGAACGGTGCATCCCTAGAACAATGATCTCACCCCGGGGGGAGGCGGCAGCAGCGTTGGGTTCCATTGGCAATCCTGTTGCAAGACCCCTTTTTTAAGAGCGCCCACGCCGCGGAGCAACCAGGGTGCGAAAGACAAAAGCGATGACAGGGCGTGAGCTTAGAATCACCTAGAACAGAACTTGAACAGGCGCTAAGGCGTTCTCATGGCGACGCACCCCCCCGTCCTATTTGAGGAAATGGCCCCCGCTGCCCTGAAACGGGTGCGGGTGCTGCTGCCCCTGCCCGTGGGGGACGGTTATGACTATGCGTTACCGCAAGGGGTGACAGCGACCCCTGGCCAATTTGTCCGGGTGCCCCTCGGCCCCCGGGAAGTGATTGGGGTCATCTGGCCCGATACCCCCGACGAGACCGTTCCAGACACGAAACTCCGCCCCGTGACGGATGTGTTTGATGCCCCGCCCCTATCGTCAGACGTGATGGCCTTTGTCGACTGGGTCGCGGGATATACACTTTTTTCCCGAGGGGTGGTCTTGCGCATGGTGATGCGGTCGGGGCAAGCATTGGCAAGTGTGAAACCTCAAACCGGCTACCGCCTCGCTTCTGGTGCTCCGCCACCTGAAAAAATGACCCCCCAGCGGGCCGCGGTGCTGGCGGCGGCTCCAACGGCGGACGCTCCCCCCCTGACGGCAAGGGCCCTGGCCGATACCGCGGGGGTCAGCGATGGAGTCGTCCGGGGACTTATCAAATCAGGAGCCCTCACCCATCTTGATATTGATCCTGATCCACCTTTTTTACCGCCCGATCCTACACGGGCGGGGCGCGCCCTCTCCCCCGAACAACAGGCGGCGGCTCATTTTCTGAAGGACCTTGTCAAAACTGGGAGCTACAGCACGACCCTTATCGATGGGGTGACAGGCTCGGGAAAAACCGAAGTCTATCTTGAAGCCATCGCGACTGCCCTTGAGGTGGACCCCACCGCCCAGGTTTGCATGCTGCTGCCGGAGATTGGTCTCACCCTACCCTTTCTCAAGCGCATTGAGGATCGGTTCGGCGCACCTGCCGCCCACTGGCACTCGGACGTATCTGATAAAGGGCGTCGACGGGTGTGGAAGCGCGTGGCTGACGGCTCCGCCCGCCTCGTGGTCGGCGCACGGTCCGCGCTTTTTCTACCGTACAAAAACCTTCAACTGATCGTTGTCGATGAAGAGCATGAGGGCGCTTATAAGCAGCATGATGGCGTTCTGTACCAGGCGCGTGATATGGCCGTCGCCCGGGGCGCCTTGTCGGGGTTTCCGGTCATTCTCGCCTCTGCCACACCCTCCCTTGAAACCCTCGCCAATGTAGAGGAGGGCCGGTATGGCATTGTCCACCTTCCTTCACGGTTTGGGCCCGCACGCCTGCCAGATACTGATATTGTGGACCTACGGGCCACACCGCCGGAACGGGGAGAGTGGCTGTCCCCCCCTGTCATCCAAGCGGTCAATGACCGTCTTGAACGACGTGAACAGTCCCTTCTCTACCTTAACCGGCGAGGCTATGCCCCCGTTACCCTCTGTCGGAAATGCGGTGAGCGGATGACCGCGCCAAAGAGTGATACGTGGTTGGTCGAGCACAAATATTCCGGGCGGCTTGTTTGTCACCATACGGGCTATTCCATTCCCAAGCCAAAGTATTGTCCCCATTGCGGCGCGGAGGATAGCCTGACCCCGTGCGGCCCTGGCGTCGAACGGGTGGCCGAGGAGGCCGCTGCCCGTTGGCCCCAAGCGCGGGTTGAAATTTTCTCCTCTGATACCATGCTTGGGGCGGGTGCTGCAAAATCCCTCCTTAAGCGGATGACAGAGGGCGAGATCGATATTCTTGTCGCAACCCAGGCAGCGGCAAAGGGGCATAACTTCCCAAACCTGACCCTGGTCGCCGCTGTCGATGCTGACCTTGGCCTTGCGGGGGGAGATTTACGCGCGGCGGAGCGCACTTTTCAAACCCTCAGCCAGGTAGCGGGACGGGCCGGACGGGCCGAAAAACCCGGCCTTGTCATGCTCCAATCTTATCAGCCCGATCACCCGGTGATCCAATCCCTTGCAGCGCAAGACCGGGACGGCTTTGCGGCAGCAGAACTCGAGGGACGCGCTGGCCTTGGCTTTCCCCCCTATGGGCGCCTTGCGGCCCTTATCCTATCGGGGGACAATGAGGCGCGATTGAACGAAACCGCGCGCATGCTGGCTGAAACTGTCCCCCAAGCCCCGGGTCTTGAGATTTGGGGACCCGCCCCGGCCCCCCTTTACCGGCTGAGGGGGACTTACCGTATACGGTTTTTGGTAAAAACCGAGCGCGGCATCTCAATCCAGCAGGTGCTGAAAGCTTGGCTTACCGAGGTGAAGATGCCGTCGTCGGTCCGCACCACAGTGGACATCGATCCCTATAGCTTCACTTGAAAGGGGGCGGTGCTAAAAATCTTTGCGTAAACCCAATTCGCCGACGAAGTTCTCATTCTCAATGGTGAACCCATCAACCAATTGTGAGACATCAACAAAATCACCGTCGATCATCCCGCGATAGCGGGCGTTCATCACAATCTCCATCCCCTCGCGGGAGCGGAACGACGCGCCCAGCATCAACTGATGCGCAAACGTCATTTTGCTTTCGTCAATGATTGAAATACCATCCGGCGCAAAATCAATGTCTACTTCCGCCAGACCGACACCGGCACCAATATAAGGGGAAAGAGCACGCTTCTTACCAAAGGGCAGATCGAATATCGCGTTAGCAAAGCTTGTTTTCGTCCGCACACGCCCAATATTACCAATCAAGACCTTGTCCGCATCAATGCCCAAGACCCGGTAGTCAGCGTCAAGGTCCTGGTTCGCCATCACGAAGGAGCGGAAGACATCCACATCATGCTGGAGGTAGGATACTTCCCCCTCGATCCGGACGGCCTCAGAAAGGTTAATACCTGCCACCAGATTGGTGATGCGGCTAAAGTCGAACTCATCGGTATGACGGGCGAAGGTGTCATAGCCGAAGGCCATGTCCCAGGGCATGGTCAGCGGTTTTGTGATGCGCTCGCCGTCGACGAGGTTTTTGAGGCCCCCATAATGGGTCCCCCCATCAGCGAACGCCGCGGCTACATAGGCCCCCCGGCGGGGACCAGCAGGGATATTCACCACAAGGGCGCTATGGTCAGGGGTCCCTTCAACGACCCCTTCGAACCCCATATAACCACCGTTCCATTCCGACATCGAAACGAAATGATAGCCAAGCGGAATGGTGGGGGCCTTTTGGTTGGCGAGACCATTATCATGGAAAGTGGGCGAAGTGGATTCTTCGGCGACCGCGACACTCGCGATCATCCCGCCAATCAACCCCAACAATGATCGCGCGATCTTTCTCATGTCCAACGCTCGTTTTCCCCGACACATGCATGG
>CALFRH010000150.1 GCA_937919225.1 uncultured Parvularcula sp. | reverse complement strand
CTATTGCGCCCCGGGGGTGAGTTGCGGGTGAGTTCTGATATCCCCGACTATGTGCGATGGACGCTTTTGCATATCGTGCTGCATAATCGTCAGTCTCATGACTTTGATTGGCAGGCGAGAACCGCCGCCGACTGGCGAGACCGACCAGCCGATTGGCCCCAAACCCGCTATGACGCAAAAGGCGTGCGGGAGGGTCGGCCAGATACCTATTTGAGGTTTTTGCGGGTTGGTTAAGGCGCATCCTACAAAGATAAGCGCCCCACTATCGTCAACCCGGGCATGCTGCAGTATGCAATGACGCTGCGTAGACCCGCGGGGGCTTCAGACAACCAACGAGATCCCGTGCCTGCAGAGCGTCACTTCGTGACGCACCGCGCACGGGATGAGGAAATTGTAGCGTCACCTTTTAACCCTACCGCTCAATCACCCGCGCCGGCACCCCCACCGCTACTGCACCCGGGGGCACATCCTCTAGCACTACCGCATTGGCACCAATCATCGCCCCCTCGCCCACACTGACATCACCAATGATGACTGCCCCCACGCCAATGTCGACACCGTTACCAATGCGGGGCCAAGCGCGCTCCCCCATAATCTTCTTTATACCAAACGTCTTATTCTGCCGAATAGTCACGTCATCGCCAATAGAGTGTGCGATAAGGATCATGCCCCCAAAATGTTCAAGCCGGACCCGACGCCCCACCTGCACCGTGAAGGGAAGATCGATGCCACATAGCAGTTGAACGAATTTCGCCATGACCCGATAAGAAAGGGTTGCCGGTATACGGAGAAGTTTCGGCAAGCCCATCCGCCAATTACCAAAACGGTGAGCATAAAGCGCCCAGAACCCCTGGCTACCCATCCCATGTTCCTGGGTCCGGCGATCTTCAGCCACCAAAGACCAAAAGCCGATGCCGGACGGGTTCTGATTGCCGCTACTGGCCGCGAAAGGAGTGGTCATGTCACGCGCCGCCTTCTGCGGGCGGAGAAAATGCCTCGTACTTCCGCCAAAGTGGGGCCCAGCCCCTTGCCTGTCACCAGCCAGCGCACTGCGCGCACCGCCTTACCGCCAATCCATGCCATATCCGCCCCCAGGGCATAAAGGCGCCCATGGTTCTTGGTGAAGTAATAAAGCCGGGAGTCGTACCAATAGGACGGAATAAGGCCTGCCCGTTGCTTGCCGTCTTTCATATCCGTTGACTGACCCACCAAATGCACAGCCCGGGCGGCAGGTTCATACCAAATCTCAAACCCTGCGTCCCAGACCGCCCGCTGGTAGTCCACCTCTTCATAATAGAGGAAGTAATGCTCATCCATGGGACCTAAGCGTTCAATCACATCTCGCCGGAAAAGGATCGACGCCCCGCACAACCAGTCCGTGGTGTGAGCTTCACCCCGGGGGGGCGGCGCCACCACATAGCGGTTAAGCAGCTTACGGAAGACCCCGGTCCAGGTGGTGCCTTCGAACTCACTCGCGATCGTGCTGAACCGAAAGGCGGATGTTTGCACCGTGCCGTCCTCCCCTTCCAACCGACTGCCCACCGCCCCCACTTTAGAACGTACATCGAGAAACGTTATCAGGGTCTTCAGACATCCCTGCAGGGGATAGGCGTCCGGGTTTAAGAGATAGACATGGCTGAACTCGCCGTTCAGCGCCTCACGAAAGCCTAGATTATTGCCGTAGGAAAAGCCGCCATTGCGCGGTGCCGCAATGACCGTGACATCGTCAAACGCCGCGGTCTCTTTTTCCACAAGGGCCCCGTCCCCATTCGGTGACGCATTATCGACAATGAACAGCCGAGACCCTGGGAACGCCGCCATCTCCGCCCTTATCTGCGGCAGATGGGAGAGAACCAATGCGCCGGTCCCGTAATTCACGATGATGAGGGCGATGCTCATAGTAAGGTTGCGGTTACAAGGCGTCATGCTTCCATGCAACGGCGAGGCCAGCGCGACCTTAACGCCCGCTTTTTGCGCAAAAGGGGTGACAAGGCCGCACTTTGCGCCTAATTGGAGGGCACACCTCGGAAAACAAAAAGCGGTCTCTTCCGAGGCCGCTTTTTTTGTGGCCTGAGACCATATGAAAATGAGGCCATTTTGACCCCGTTAGAAGACAGACTTGTGGAGCTGCTCACCCCCATCATCGATGCGGAGGGGTTCGAGCTTGTGCGCCTCAGGCTGTCGGGGTCGAATACCAAGACCCTTCAGATTATGGCCGAGCGGCCCGACGGCACCATGACGGCAGAGGATTGCGCCAAGCTCTCCCGTGCCATTTCCGTGGTGATGGAGGATGCCGATCCGCTACCGGATCAATATATGCTGGAAGTGTCTTCCCCCGGTATCGACCGGCCCCTCACCCGGCTTAAAGACTATGATCGCTGGGAAGGGTTCGAAGCCAAGCTGGAACTCACCCAATTGGTGGAGGGGCAAAAGCGGTTCCGCGGCACCCTCGCCGGCACCGAAGACGACAATATTTGCATCGACCTTCAAGGGGAGGAGGACACCGCCCTCATCCCCTTCGCTCTTATTCAAAGCGCGAAGCTCATGATGACAGACGACCTCATCACCGAAAGCCTTAGGCGGTCCAAAGCCGCCGAGAAGGCACGTGCAACCGACGATAATCATTCCGAGACGAACTAAAGGAGACCGCCCATGGCCGTCACAGCCAATAAGATCGAACTGATGCAAATCGCCGACGCGGTCGCGAGAGAGAAATCGATCGACAAAACCATCGTCATCGAAGCGATGGAGGACGCCCTCTCCCGAGCTGCCCGTTCTCGCTATGGGCAGGAAACCAATGTCCGAGCTGAGATTGATCCTCAAACCGGGGAAACCCGCCTCTGGCGCCTGATGGAAGTGGTAGAAGAGGTCGAGAATGAAGCGGCGGAAATCGCCCTTAAAGACGCCCTCAAACAAAACCCCGAGGCGGAAGTCGGCGCCTTCCTCTCCGACCCTCTGCCCCCGGTGGACTTTGGCAGAGTGGCCGCCCTCGCCGCAAAGCAGGTCATCACCCAAAAGGTCCGGGATGCCGAGCGGGATAATCAATATGAGGATTATAAAGACCGTATCGGTGAGGTGATCTCCGGTCTCATTAAACGCATTGAATATGGCCATGTGATTGTTGATCTTGGCAAAGGCGAAGCCATTATTCGCCGGGATCAGCAAATCCCGCGGGAACCCTTGCGCCAAGGGGACCGCGTCCGCGCCTATATCGCCGATGTGCGCCGTGAGCCGCGAGGCCCGCAGATTTTCCTCTCCCGCTCTCACCCGCAATTTATGGCCCGCCTGTTCGAGCAAGAGGTGCCTGAAGTTTATGATGGCGTGATTGAAATCAAAGCCGTGGCGCGTGATCCGGGCAGCCGCGCAAAAATTGGCGTCTACTCCAACGATAGCTCGATCGATCCCGTTGGCGCCTGCGTCGGGATGCGGGGGAGCCGGGTGCAGGCCGTGGTCGGCGAACTGGGCGGCGAGAAAATCGATATTGTTCCCTGGTCGGAGGATACAGCCACCTTTGTCGTCAACGCCCTCGCCCCGGCGGAAGTGGCCAAAGTGGTCCTCGACGAAGAACTAGAACGCATCGAAGTCGTGGTTCCCGACGAACAGCTCTCCCTCGCCATTGGTCGGCGTGGTCAGAATGTTCGCCTCGCCAGTCAGCTAACGGGTTATGAAATCGACATCATGACCGAAGAGGAAGAGGGCGCAAAACGGCAGAAAGAATATGCCGAACGCTCTGCCCTCTTCATGAAAGTCCTCGACGTTGATGATATGATTGCGAACCTTCTGGTGGCGGAAGGCTTCACCCGCATCGAAGAAATCGCCTATGTCGAGATCGAAGAAATCGCCGAGATCGAAGGCTTTGACGAGGAAACCGCCGAAGAGCTTCAGGCCCGGGCCCTTGAATGGCTTGAAAAAGAACGGGCAGAGCTCGACGCCAAGCGCATGGAGATGGGTGTGGCTGACGATCTTCTGACGGTGGAAGGCCTCAACCTTAAAATGGTGATCGCCCTCGCCGAAGAAGGGGTGAAAACCTTGGAGGACTTCGCGGGCTGCGTGGCGGACGACCTTACCGGCTGGACCGAGCGGGTGGACGGCGAGAAAAAGCACTATGAAGGCATGCTTGAGAAGTTCCGTATGAAGCCTGATCTTGCCGAAACCATGATTGCCGAAGCGCGCCGCCGAGTCGGTTGGGACACAGACGAAGAGGAAGAAGGCGAGGAGGCCGCCGAAACGGTGGAGGGCTGAAAAGTGCCGCCACCTCGGCGTTGGTAAAGCCAATGTCCGGGATCCATCTTTGGGCGGAAAGGAGCTATGGGCTCACGCCTTTGTCCGCCAATTATTGTTCCCCACGGCGCGTCAGCGTCCGTGGGCCCCACTACCCTAAGATTTGGCACTGGATGCTTTGGACACCACGGACAAGCCGTGGTGAACGCCTAAAGCGGCACGATCAGAAAAGCGAACACCCCATGCCCAAAACCCGCCATAATGACCGTCGTTGCGTCGCCACGGGAGAGGGCCTTACCCCCGGCGCCCTCGCTATTCGATTTGTGCAGGGTCCCGACGAAACCCTCGTGCCGGACCTCGGCGAAAAACTTCCCGGACGTGGCGCCTGGCTAACAGCTGAGAGAAGCACCCTCCTCGCAGCGCTTAAGAAAAACGCCTTTGCGAAAAGCTTTCGCGCCGCAACCCCCCTGCCAGATGGGGCGACGCCCGATGCCTTCGCCGATACCCTCAGCCGCCTTTTAGAGGACAAGGCCCTTAACCAGTTGGGCCTGGCACGGCGGGCGGGCCAATTGGTGGCGGGCTTTGACAGCGTCAGATCAAAAGCTGCATCCCTTTTAGCTTACATCTGCCCCAATGATGCGGCCCCTGACGGGGTGAGAAAAATCAGCCAAGCGCTTGAGCATCATGGGCCTGTCCCCCATATCCCTCTTTCCGTCGACAGTGGGACGCTCAGTCATGCTGTTGGGGATGTGGGTGTTGTGCATTTGGGTCTTTTGCCCGGGAAAGCCGCTGAAAGGGCCCTTTATGACCTTCGCCGATGGCAAGCCTTCACCGGCGATCCAGGTGCAGCACCTATAGAAAAGTGACTATTTCTCTTTACTCACGGGCCCCAAGTGTGGACCCAGGGGCATCGGCGCTGTATGGACGCGTCCTCGCCCCCGTACGGATGTGATAAACTAGGGGTTTCCGAAAGCCGCGAATGAACGCGACCTTTCGGAAGGGGCAACCCTTTTTGGGGCTTATTCGGAGCCCATTTGGAGACCTATGAGCGACGAAACGCAGGAAAAATCTCAAGGCGCGCGGCGCCCCCTGACTCTGAAGAAAACGGAGACGGGCGCGGTAAAGCAGAGCTTTCCCCACGGCAAAACCAAAACGGTGGTCGTGGAGAAGAAGCGCCGTGTTCGCGCGCCGGGTGAAGGCCCAGCGGCGGGCGCCTCTGCGTCTCCAAAAGTAGTGACGAAGAAGGCAGCCACCAAGAAAGTGGCTCCAGCCGCGTCAGGCACGGCGGAAGCCAAGCCCAAGGGCCGGCCTAAAGTCCTGCGTCAGCTATCAGACGCTGAGCAGAAAAAACGCGCTCAGGCCCTCGCCATTGCCAAAAAGGCGGCCGAGGAAAAAGCCAAGCGCGAGGCCGCGGAACGGGCCGACCGTGAGCGCCGGGAAGCCGAGGAAAAAGCACGCCTAGAGGCCGCGCGGAAAGCCCAGCAGGAAGAAGAAGAAAAGCGCGCCAAGGAGGCCGAGGCCCGCAAGAAAGCTGAGGAAGAGGCGCAAAAGGCTCTCGAAGCCGAAGAGGCAGAGCGCAAGCGTCGCCAAGAAGCCAAAGCAAAAGGATTGTCCTCCGCCAGCGGCACGAAGGACAGCGACAAAGAAAAAGCAGCGTTTGCCAGCGACGAAGACAACCCGTTGTCCGCCCTTGGAGGCCGCATCAAGCAAAAGCGGAACTTTGGCGCGAACAATGAAAGCAAAGGCAAAGAGGCGCCCAAGCGCCGGACAGGCCGCCTGACCATTGCCAAAGCCCTCGAAGATGATGAGCGCCAGCGCTCCCTCGCTTCGGTGCGCCGTGCCCGCGAAAGAGAAAAGCAGGCCCGGGCCAAACGCGGCTCAGCCGACGCCAAGCAAGTCCGCGAAGTGGTGATCCCCGAGATCATCACCGTCCAGGAACTCGCAAAACGGATGGGCATGCGATCCACTGAACTCATCCGGGAACTGATGAAGCAGGGCCAGATGGTCCAGGCCAACGCCTCCCTTGATGCGGATACCGCGCAGCTTATTGCCGAAGATCTCGGTCACACCGTCAAACGGGTTTCCGATGCGGATGTGGAAGAGGGGCTGATTGCCGAAGATGCGTCGGACGCAGACCTTACCGCGCGGCCACCCGTGGTCACGATTATGGGTCATGTGGACCACGGAAAGACCTCCCTCCTGGATGCCATCCGTTCGGCGAATGTGGTGTCGGGGGAAGCGGGCGGGATCACCCAGCATATCGGCGCATACCAAGTCAAAGCACCCGACGGCAGCCTGATCAGCTTCCTCGACACGCCAGGCCACGCGGCCTTTACCGCTATGCGCGCCCGCGGCGCGACGGTGACGGACATTGTCATCATTGTGGTGGCAGCCGACGATGGCGTCATGCCTCAAACCATTGAGAGCATTAACCACGCCAAGGCGGCAGGTGTGCCGATCATTGTAGCGATCAACAAAATTGACAAGCCCGGCGTTGATCCAACCCGGGTGAAGACCGACCTTCTCCAACATGAACTCCAGGTGGAGAGCATGGGCGGTGAGGTGCAAGATGTTGAGGTTTCGGCCCTTAAGAAAATCAATATTGAAGGCCTCCTCGAAGCCATTCAGTTGCAATCGGAGCTGCTGGAACTCAAAGCCGACAAAAACCGTCAGCCCTTTGGCACGGTTGTTGAGGCTCAACTCGACAAAGGTCGGGGGCCCGTGGCCACTTTCCTCGTTCAAGGCGGAACACTCAAACGCGGCGATGTGATCGTCGCTGGCTCAGAATGGGGTAAGGTACGGGCACTGATCAACGACCAGGGCAAACAAGTAAAAGAGGCCGTGCCCGCACAACCGGTGGAGCTTTTGGGTCTTAACGGTGTGCCCGATCCCGGCGAGCAATTCGCTGTGGTGGACTCAGAAGCGCGCGCTCGCGAGGTCGCTGAATATCGTCAGCGCACCAAGCGGGAGAAGGCGAACGCCGCCACCTCTGGTACATCGCTCGAACAGATGATGGCCCAGCTTCAAGATGCTGAGATCAAAGATCTACCGCTTGTCATCAAGGCTGACGTGCAGGGCTCAGTGGAAGCGATTGTTGGGGCCCTGACAAAGATGTCCAACAAAGAGGTACGTGTCCGCGTCCTTCATACCGGTGTCGGGGCGATCTCCGAAAGCGATGTGATCCTCGCCGAGGCGTCGAACGCGCCAGTTGTCGGATTTAATGTCCGCGCCAATAAGCAGGCTCGGGATCAGTCCGAGAAGTCTGGCGTTGAAGTTCGCTATTACTCCGTGATCTACGACCTTATTGACGACATCAAAGGCACTCTCACGGGGATGCTGGATCCCGAATTGCGGGAGACCTTCCTTGGCAATGCTGAGATTTTGGAAGTCTTCAACATCTCCAAATTGGGCAAAGTGGCGGGGTGTCGCGTCACCGAAGGTCAGGTCAAGCGCGGCTCGAAAGTCCGCCTCCTGCGCGATAATGTCGTGATCCACGAGGGCGAGCTTAGCCAACTCAAACGCTTTAAGGATGACGTCAATGACGTCCCGGCGGGCCAGGAGTGCGGCATGAGCTTTGCCAATTATGACGACCTCAAAGTTGGCGATGTCATCGAATGCTTTGACGTTGAAAAGATCGAACGGACGTTGGAGAGCGTGGCTTAGCAACGCTCTTCTCGTCATCATCACCGCGGGCCCTTAGCGGCACAAAATGATGCGCCTCAGACGGGTGGTCCTTTCTCTTTTGAACAAGAATTGCGCCCTATTCCCAAGTTGGGTATGAGGCCTCTCATTGCCGCTTTAGCTCAGTTGGTAGAGCAACGCATTCGTAATGCGTAGGTCACGTGTTCGAGTCACGTAAGCGGCACCATTTTTGTTTGGCCTACCGCTTCGCTACTTGAGGCCGATGGGTTCAAGTTAACTTCGTCAACTCGCACCATTCGTAACCGGTTTTGCGCAGCAAAATTGAAAGGTCCGGGGGGCCTTTCAAAGCTGAAGAATGCCCCGGCAGAGGCTTCTCTTGCCTCGCGGCGTGTGGCGCCTCCGATGGGGCGGGCTGACCGCCCGACGCCCAGTCGGGTGTTTGATCAGTGCTCAAGGCAACTTCCTCAAACCACACCATCTTTGTTTTGTCGCGCAGCTTATGCGGATAACCGGAACCACCCCCGGAGCGGGGTCCGGAGCAAGCTTTATCCGCAATGCTCTCTACGCCCCTTTATCGTCAGCGTCTTCCTTTGCCTTCTTGGCTTTCTTAGCCGCCTTTTTCTCGGCCTTCCGCGCAGCCTCTTCTGCTTCGCCGGTGGTCTCCTCGGACGCCTCCTCAACCGGCGCCGTCGGCGGAGCAGGCGTTGCCGCATCGTGGATGGTTGTGGACGGCGCAGGCGTAGACGGTGTCAGCCCCGCCTCGAACCCATCATCGGTGGCCCGCGCTCCCTGTTGAAGATGGTCATCAATGGACAGGATGGCCATCACCAGTTCAGCCACCACCCGTAGCACCAATATTGAAATCAAGAATTTAAAGGGTACCAGGAGGAATTGTCCAAGCCGAAACCCGCCAAACAAAAAACCAACCATGTCATAGAGGCTGAGCACCACTAAATAGAAAAGCGCGACATAATAGGCGAACTTGACCAGCCCCCGGCCCAGATGCTCTTCGAAACTCAAAAACCGGCCGATTAACTCCGTCATGGGGCTCTCCTCTTGCACGCCAAGCTATACCGTCTTTTGGCGGTCTGGCAGGGAAGATCAAGAGCAGTCCCGCCAGGAACAGAAAGGGCCGCCGCTCATCCCGGCGTGAGGCGGGAATCTGCAGATGCGAGAATAACAGATCCCCACTTTCGTGGGGATGAGCGGATGGTAAGGACGTTTAGAAGATCTTTTACGACGCCTTATCAAAACCAACCTATAAGAAGTTTTACGTCCGCTGGCGGACTTTCACCATGGCGTTTGCGCAGGCGACCAGGACCTCGCGGTCAGTGGGATCAAGAACCGCAAAAGCTGCCAAGAGGCGGTCCTGCGCAATATCAGTTTTCTCGCCCTCTTCCACGCCAAGTAAGATATTCGGTGTGGTTTGAAGCACTTCAGCAAGCCGACCGAGGGTAGCCAAGTCGGGTTCACTCCGACCAGACGTGTAGTTCGCATATCGTGTTTCGCCTAGGCCTGCTCGACGAGCGACCTCAGCATTCGAAAGACTCAAGTCACTCGCTCGTTTCCGTAATCGGTCTGGCAATGTCTCCATTCCCGCAAACTGCGACGCACCGATGGGACTAGCCATTCACAATTAAGCATCATATATATTCACATATTGTGAATATATATACTCAGCTCATCGACCTATCCGCCCACAACTTGATCATGGGCGCTTGGATTTTTATGATCTTTGTTTTCCCAAGAAGGGCCATCCGCATCAGAGAGATTTTACGAAACCTGCTCAGCACGAAGAAATGATTCCCGTCCCCTTCGGCTTATCAGATCGCGAGCATTGGGTCCCGTACTTCCCCCTGATCCCCGCCAGCGCGAGAATGAGCAGAGAGGCAGCGATTTGAATGAAACGCCTAGAGCAAACTGCCTTAACTTTGCGTCACAAGTTTGCTCTAGATTCTTTGTTTGTCGCGTCGCGAAATGCCAAAACCGATTCTCGCCCTCCGCCGGCGCGGAGGGCATGCTTCTGGCGCGACGCTCTAATGCGCTTCGTCCCAGTTGGCCCCCACACCCGCTTCCACCACCAGGGGGATAGACAGATCGACCGCCGGCAGGGCGGCTTTTTCCATCACCTCTTTCAGAAGAGCACAGGTCGCCTTCGCTTCTACCTTGGGGCATTCAAGCACCAATTCATCATGCACTTGGAGGAGCATTTTCGCTTTAAGGCCTTCATCTTTCAGGGCTTGGGGCACACGGATCATCGCCCGCTTGACCACATCGGCCGCTGACCCTTGAATGGGCGCATTGATGGCTTGGCGTTCGGCAAAGCCTCGCTGGGCATGGTTTTTCGCATTGATATTGGGGGTGTGGGATCGCCGCCCAAACAATGTCGTTACATAACCCTGCTCTTTTGCTTGGGCGACTGTTTCATCCATATACGCCTTAATGCCAGGGAACTTTTTGAAATAGTCTTTGATATATTGGCTGGCTTCCCCCCGCGGAATCCCCTGCTGTCGGGCCTGACCATAGGCGGAGATGCCGTAAATGATGCCTAAGTTGATCGCCTTCGCATTCCGGCGGACCATGGGATCCATCCCCTCCATCGGTACACCGAACACTTCCGAAGCGGTCATGGCGTGAATATCTTGACCCTCCCGGAAGGCAGCTCGAAGGGGCTCAATTCGGGCAATATGCGCCAACAATCGTAGCTCAATCTGACTATAGTCCGCGGAAATAAGGACATTCCCCTTCTCCGGAATGAACGCCGTCCGAATCTTTCGTCCATCTTCCGTCCGAATGGGGATGTTTTGGAGGTTCGGGTCATTCGACGATAATCGCCCTGTCGTTGTGGCCGCCAAGGAAAAGGACGTATGCACCCGGCCTGTATCGGGATGAATGGCCTCAATTAAAGCATCCGTGTAGGTGCTTTTCAGCTTTTGCATGGAGCGATAGCCGAGGATTTCCTGAGCGACGGGGACACCCTCTGCCGCCAACCCCTCCAGCACATCAGCATCCGTCGACCAGGCACCGGTTTTTGTCTTTTTACCGCCTTCAAGGCCAAGCTTGCCAAACAGGATCTCGCCAATTTGTTTGGGGGACCCAAGGTTGAAACTCTCCCCTGCCGCCTCATGGGCCGCCGCCTCGTGCCCCGCCATGCGCTGGGCAAATTCTGCCGACAGCTGGGACAGGCGGGTGCGATCCACCTTCACCCCCGCCTCTTCCATGTCTTTAATCACAGACACGATTGGCCGATCGAGGGTTTCATATACGGTGGCCACCTGCTGCGCCCGTAGGCGAGGCTTCAGCACCTCGTACAGGCGAAGGGTGATATCCGCATCCTCAGCCGCATAGGGTGCGGCGTCCTTGATGGGGATCTGATCGAAAGTCTTGGCTTTTTTTCCCGTCCCCGCGATCTCTTTAAAGGCGATAGGCGTATGGCCGAGATGCCGCTCGGACAGCTCATCCATACCATGATTATGGCTACCCGCGTCGGCGGCATAGGACATCAGCATGGTGTCGTCATAGCTGACAATTTCTAAATCGTGGGCCGATAGGATGAGGGCGTCATATTTGAGGTTCTGCCCGATCTTGAGAACCGAAGGGTCGGCCAACACGGGGCGGAGGAGATCTACCGCTGTCTGAAGATCCATCTGGCGGGACACATCCTCATCATCCAGGTCCAAGCCATCAGCCCCGTGAGTTAGCGGGACATAAGCACCGTAGCCCGCCTTGGTGGCAAGGCAAACGCCCACCAGCCGTGCGCGCATCGCGTTCAGGCTGTTGGTCTCCGTATCAATAGCGAGAATGCCCCCATCCTGGGCTTCGTCCAAAATCTCTTCAAGGCGAGCGGGGTCATAGACGATCTCCCGCACCTCCTCCGCGGTAACGGAGGCCTTTGGCTTCGCTGAACCCTTGTCATCAAGGCCCCCCGCCTCCCGCACCCGGCGGGTGAGCGTGGTGAACTCCATCTCCTCTAAAAACGCCACCAGCTGGCTATGATCAAAAGGGGTTACCCCAAAGCTGGCCGGATCGTCAGGAACGGGGACATGTTGGTCGAGCGTCACCAACTGCCGAGACATGAATATATCGTCCTGACACGTTTCTAAGGTTTCGCGCCGCTTCTTTTGCTTGATCTCATCCGTACGCTCCAGCAACGCATCAAGGGTCCCGAAGGTTTCCAGTAATTGTTGTGCCGTTTTCGGCCCGATTCCTGGCGCGCCGGGAATATTATCGGTGCTATCCCCCATCAACGCCTGCAGGTCGATCATCTTGTCAGGGGTCACCCCAAACTTCTCGATCACCGCGTCGGTGTCGATGATCTTATTCTTCATGGGATCGAACATCACCACCTTGTCCGTCACCAATTGGGTAAGATCCTTATCAGACGAGACAATGACGGTCTCCGCCCCCGCCTCTTCGGCAAGGCGGGCGTGGGTCGCCATAATGTCGTCAGCCTCGAACCCCACTTGTTCAAGGCACGGCAACCCAAACGCCCGGGTCGCGTCACGAATAATGGGAAACTGAGGAACAAGATCCTCCGGCGGCGCACCGCGGTTCGCCTTATACTCAGAGTAGATCTCATTACGGAACGTATCGCCCTTGTGATCGAACACCACGGCAAAATGGGTGGGGACACCAATCTCGGTCTGGGCCGCATCCTGGGCGTCCGTCAAAAGCTTCCACAGCATGTTGCAGAAACCAGAGATGGCACCCACAGGCGCGCCATCGGACTTACGGGTTAGCGCCGGCAGAGCGTGATAAGCCCTGAAAATATAGGCAGATCCATCAACGAGGTAGAGGCGGCTATCGGCGCCAAGGGGGGTGTTCTGAGGCATGAGCGCCTCATACACCCAACCGGACCTAGAACGCCATGGGGTTGCCTAGGCCGCCCGCTGCGCCTTCCCGCTGGCAAGAAAGGCCTTTTCTGCTTTCACACTGAAACGGTCGCGAATAAAGCCCGCGAGCTTGGGCTGAATGATATTCCGCCACCGAGAGCCATTAAAGACACCATAGTGGCCAGCACCCTCTTGGATATAATCCTCTTGATCCTTATCCGGAATGCCGGTGCAAATATCGTGGGCAGCTTGGGTTTGTCCGATACCGGAAATATCATCAAGCTCTCCCTCAACCGTTAGGAGTCCCGTTTTTTTGATCACCGACGGATCAACGATGGCCCCCCTATGGGTGAAGAGCCCGCGCGGTAGCAGATATTCCTGAAACACATCATGAATGGTTTGGAGATAAAACTCCGATGTCATATCGCAGACGGAAAGATATTCGTCATAAAACCGTTCATGCTTAGATGCTGAATCCGTATCCCCACGAATGAGATTTTCGAAATAATCCCAATGCGCGTTGACATGACGCTCAGCATTCATCGACATGAAGCTATAGAGCTGGAGGAAGCCAGGATAGACCCGCCGCGTGACCCCGGCATAGGGCGCCGGGACGGTTTGAATCATATTCCTTTCAAACCACTCAAACGCCCGTTGCTCGGCAAGAAGATTGGTTACCGTAGGGCTTTTCCGCGCATCAATGGGGCTACCCATAAATGTCATGGAATGAGGTGTGGACGGATGATCAGCAGCGGCCATCACCGCCACCGCAGCCAGCAAAGCAGGGCCCGGCTGGCACACTGCGACCGTGTGGGCGCTTGGTCCAATGAACTCAATGAATTCAATGAGATAGTCGATATAATCGTTCAGGTCGAACCGCCCAAAAAGAACGGGCACATTCCGCGCATCAGCCCAGTCAGTGATATAGACATCATGGTCCGGCAACATAGCCTGGACGGTGCCGCGTAAAAGGGTGGCGTAATGCCCCGACATTGGCGCAACAATCAGCACACGGGGGTCGGGATCCTTGCCCCGTGCCGCCTTTAACGCCGCTTCGTCACGGTTAAAACGGATAAGGCTCCCAAAAGGCTTTTCCAGCACGGTTTCAACCGTAACGGGCACCGATGTTCCATTGATTTCCGTTGAGGGCAATTGCCATTCAGGCTTCCCATACCGCCGCGTCACCGCCTCATACACCCGCATAGAGGCATTATTCGCACGCGATACCCAGCTGTCCTTAGCCGGATTAAGGGGTGAATCGTAATAATCCGCCGCCGCCTTCGCCGCGGCGCGGAAAGGGGCAGCCGCCAGATGGCTTAGCTCATAGGCCGTATACAACATCGGGCAGATCCTCTTGCTTATGATGGCGGCACGATACCCCGCCCCATGCATCTATTGTGCACTGCAAACGTGACTTTCTTCTTTATGAAATAGTACGTTGTGCCCAAGGTAAAGGCAGACAATGAGGGAAAATCTCAAAAGAGATCAAAAAACCCGCCGTTTGATGATGGCTGCCACATCCTCTGGAGGCAAATTATCCTTTAATGCCACTATAGGGGTGCCCCCTGCATCGGTAAGAAAAAACATCGACTGATGGTCCATTGTGTACCCCATGGCACTGTCCGGCAGGGGCATTTCCTGGGCGAAGATATTCATCGCGTCCCGTGCCGCCGCCAGCGCCTCCTCACTGCCCGTCAGCCCCAAAATGCGTGAATCATAGGCCAGATGATCAGATAGGCGTTGAGGGTCATCCCGCTTGGGATCCACTGTGATGAAGAGGGGCTGAACCTTCTCGGCATCCTTATCCAATCGATCAAGACTGGCGGTCATCGTGCCCAAAGCCGCCGGACAAACATCTGGGCAGCTGGTAAACCCAAAATAAATAAGCATCGGTTTGCCCTCGAAACGTTCATCAGTGGCGGCCTCCCCATGGTGATCAATGAGATCGAAATCAGCGTCGAAAAGGCTGTTAAGCGCCATTTCCCCCGCGGCTGGCCGATCCGCCGCGCCCTGCTCACAGGCCCCAAGGCCCAGACCAACGAGCGAAAGACAAAGCGCCGTTAACCATGATCGCATGATGCTGCTCCTCACTGCCATTTGCCGCACAATGTTGCGGCCATTTTGGGTATAAGGGAGCCACCATGGACACTGTAAACCCCTATTTGATGGATCAGGCATCGCAGAAGCGCGTCATTCGGGTGCGCACCCTTGTGCATTTGAGATGGTTCGCCATTGCCGGTCAGTTGATCGTCACCTTCGGTGTGCGGTTGGGGCTCGGCTACGAACTGCCGATTGGGCCCATCCTCGCCGTGGTGGCCGTGGCGATGTGGGCCAATGTTTACACCCTCTTTAAGTCGAACCTCACCCGGCCTTTAAGACCCTATGAGCTGGTGCGGCACCTTTGTTTCGATACGCTTCAGATTGCCACGATCCTTTGTCTAACTGGCGGGATTCAGAACCCGTTTTCCGTGTGGCTCGTCTTACCAGCGATGCTGGCCGCGGCCTCCCTACCGCCGCGAAAGGCGCTGATGGTGGTTGCTGTCGTCGTTTCGGCGATAACGGCTATTTCACTCTTCCATCAGCCCCTCCCGTGGCAAGAGGCGGAGGGCTATGATCGTCCTGCCATTTACGACCTTGGTACCTGGCTGGCCCTAATGCTGTGCGTTGGGTTCACCGCCCTTTACGCCTACCAGGTGGCGGCTGAGCAATCTAAGCTCAGCACCGCCCTCCAGACCACTCAAAAGGTCCTGGCGCGGGAGGAGCGGCTCACCGCCCTTGGTGGGCTTGCCGCCGCCGCCGCCCACGAGCTGGGCACCCCATTAGGGACCATCCAGGTGACAGCGCGGGAGATGGAACGGGAACTTCCCGAGGGGCCCTTAAAGGAAGACGCTCAACTGCTTATTTCGCAAACGCAACGATGCCAATCGATCCTCCGCCGGTTGTCCAACTCCGGCGACAATCCCGACGCCCAGCACAGCGTCATGTCGCTTGATGATATTATGCGGGAGGCGGCCAAACCCTTTCTGGAGCAAGGCACGCCGCGGGTGGAATTCGTCTTTGACCCCGATAGTGAGGGCCCCACGCCGGACCATCTACAGCGCATGCCGGAGGTCATCTATTCCCTGCGCACCCTTATCGAAAATGGCGTCAAATATGCCGCCACCACCGTCAGACTTTCAGCGAAATGGGATGAGCGGTCGGTGGCCATCATGGTGGAGGACGATGGCGAAGGCTTCCCCGCAGAAGTGCTGAGCCGTCTTGGCGAACCCTTCCCCCGTAGCGAGATGATGAAGAAATCCTCTCGCAAGCCCGGACTCGGGCTGGGCTTCTTCATCGCCAAGACACTGCTTCAGCGAACGGGTGCCACCATCTCCTTCGGCAATGGGCGGCGACTATCTGGCGCATGGGTAGAACTCAGCTGGCCAGTCGCCAATCTCCGCGCAACACCTATATCTATAAGACAGGAGGCGGATGCGAAGCCCGCCGAAGCAACGATTGTTTGACCTATGAACCAAGCCGCAGCCGATACCGATATCACCAACCGCAATTTGCCCGACGATACCACTTGCCTCATCTTGGATGACGACATGCCCTTTCGCACCCGCCTGGGCCGAGCAATGGAAAAGCGCGGGTTTACCCCCCTCCTCGCGGAAAGCGTGAGCGAAGCCACCCAAATTATTGGCTCCCAACCGCCTGCCTTTGCCGTGGTCGATTTACGCCTAGAGGACGGCGATGGCATTGAAGTGGTGAACCGTCTTCATGAACGACGTCCGGACGCAAGGGCCGTCATCCTGACCGGCTATGGGAATATCACCACCGCCGTTGCCGCTGTGAAGGCCGGCGCCATCGACTATCTCGCCAAGCCCGCTGACGCGGATGATGTGGAAAAGGCGCTCCTCGCCTCCCCGGGCGCGCTACCCGAACCGCCTGAGAACCCGATGTCCGCTGACCGCGTGCGGTGGGAGCATATCCAGCGGGTCTATGAGCTGTGCAATCACAATGTCTCTGAAACCGCTCGACGGCTGGGCATGCACAGGCGCACTCTTCAACGGATCCTTGCCAAGCGAGCGCCGATGTAGGGTTCGCTAGACGCCCCATTGCGGCTTCCTGGCGACCTTTAAGGGTATATCCATCCTCTCATGCGTCAATAGGACGCTATGTAAAGACTGTCAGGGCTAGGGGCCTTCATTTCTTACGTGTGGCGTACCTTGGGAATGGTGATGAGTATGGGTCGTTTCATTGAGGGCCTTCGAAATCGGGTCAGAAATCAGGCGTTCTTTCGCTTTTTAGGATATGGCTTCTTTGGCGTCGGTGCGATTGGCACGGTCCTGCCGCTCCTGCCCACCACGGGATTTTGGATCCTAGCGGTATGGTGCCTGGCAAAAAGTGATGACCCATTGGCCCAGGCTCTGCTCGATCATCCGAAATTTGGGCCCAGCCTCCGGGACTGGTTTGACCATGGCGCTATCTGCCGAACGGGAAAGCTATTCGCTGTGGGGGGGATGATTGCCTCCTTCGTGGCCATTGTTCTTTTTGCCAGCCTGTCGGCTTCCCTCCTAACGGTCATCGGTGTGTCGCTTGCGATCGTCAGCGCGTGGCTCGTCACCCGCCCCAACCCCGAAGATGTGGTCGCCCGTCTTCCCGCTCACACTGCCCAAAATGTCGGCGGTCAGTGAGCGCCGGCTACGGGCCAAATCGTTCCAATCAATAATGAGCCGACGCGAAACGCCGATGCCCAATAGCCTCAGATGATTTCGGTTAGGCAGCCAAAGCGCCAACCCCACCAAACCTCGCTCAACCCCTGACCCTCGCCCCGCGAGGGCATCTCGATCCTGTGACTTTTTCTCCTCACAGGCCGCAAGAATGAGGTTTTGAGCATGAAAACATCACTATCCATTTTCATTCGCACCCTTTGGGCATGCTATTCTCATAATAGTATGCCACAATGATCTAACGTAGCAGAATAACGGGGCACTCAAATGAAATGTCTTGCGATCACCACATCCGCCATAAGCCTTTTTGCAACAGGGGCTTTGGCGCAGGAAACGCCAGTATCCAACGAAGAAACCGAAACCATCGTCGTCACCAGCTTTGGCCGCGATTATCTTGCCAATAAGGGGCAAACATCCGCTGTCGGATTGGATCTCACCCAGCTTGAAACACCCGCGGCGATCAGCGTCATTTCCCAGGATTTGCTCAAAGACCAGCAAGTCAATAATGTAGATGATGCGCTGCGAAATGTGGCGGGGGTCACCAAATTCAAAACCGGCAATGGCGGAGAAGAGAAGTTCTCCATTCGCGGCTTTGATGCCTCCCAATCCATCTACAAGGACGGGGCCCGCATTAACAACGCAAACAATGCCTCAAATATTCCGTCTACAGAAACAGCGAACTTAGAACGCATTGAGGTGCTCAAAGGCCCATCGGCCCTTCTATACGGACAGGGGCAACCTGGCGGCATTATCAACTACATCACCAAGAAACCCGAGCTAGCACGATCCACCTCCCTTGAATTTATAGGCGGTAGCTTTGATTTTTATAAATTCGAAGGCGATACCACTGGCGCCGTTCCAGGGACGAATGAACAATTGGCCTACCGTCTTGTCGTTGCCTATGAAGATTCAGAGAGCTTCCGCAACGAAGTCGCCCGGGAACGGCTATTGGTAAACCCCACCCTAGCCTGGTCACCCAATGAGCGTTTCAATTTGCTGCTCGGATACGAATATATTGATGACAATTATACCCAAGACCGCGGCCAAGTCCTCGATGGCAATGCAATTGACGGATACAGATATTCCAACCGTCAAGATGAGGAACAGTTCTTTGGCATCCCAGGCTGGAACGAGAACAGCACGACTGAATCTACCCGCTTTTATGCTATCGCGAATGCCCAAGTCACAGATTTTTGGCGCGTTGAAGCTATCTATTCGCAAACAGAGAATGATAAAACCAATTTCGATAGCTCACAAACCTTTCTGAACTTCGCAGATGGAACAGTGATCGGTCCCATTGGGGGCGATCCGGGAGATGAGAACATTGTTGCAATCCAACCACGTAAATCCATTGGAACCGGCGAGACCAGCCAGGTTACGGTTCGGAATTTTCTCAACTTCACAGACGGTCTTGGCTTCGATCATGAAATTCTGGCCTCCTATACGTTCGAAGAATTCAAAACGGAATCAACGATTTTCAGAGGTCGTCAGAATGTTGAGTATAATATTGCCACCGGCGAGTATTCAACCAATCTGTCGGCTATCGACACAACGGATCCCACATTTGTGCAGCCAACATCTACGATCGGCTTCATTCTCCAAGATCGGGGTTCTGATCTACGTCAAGACTTTGAAGAGCAGGGTTTTAACGTCCTTGATTATATCACCCTGAACGACCAATGGGCGGTGTTGATCGGCGGGCGATATTCTGAGTTTGAGAACGGCTTTGATGATTTCGAAGACGATAACTTCAGCTTACGGGGTGGGGTCGTTTACACACCGCTTGAAAATCTGTCCTTCTACGCATCATACTCTGAGGGCTATAGCCCTTCAGGCGGCTTCTTGGATCTAAACGACGAGCAGGTCGATCCAGAAACTTCTGTCTCCTACGAGGCCGGAGCAAAACTCGCTCTGCGTGACGAGCGGCTTTTGATCACCACCGCCATTTTCAGTGTCACCGAAGAAGGAACTCCATTCATCGTCAACCCGTTTGATGAGGAAGGAAACTTAACACCAAGTACAGAGCTTCGTTTTGATAATATCGGTGAAATTGAAACCAGTGGGTTTGAGATCGAGATTGTCGGGCAGCTAACGGATGATTGGCGGGTGCAGGGCGGCTATTCTTACCAGGACAATGAAATCACTAAGGGGGCGGTGGACCCAAGCGATACGACGTTCACACCAGGCAATACGCTCCCCGGTATTGCTGAGAATAGCTTTAATGTGTTCACCTTTTACGAGGTACCCGTGGCCGACGGCGATCTGGGGATCGGCGGGGGCCTGTTCTACCAAGATGAAGTATTCATATCGACGGCGAACGAGGGCACCTACCAGGAATGGGCGCAAGTCGACCTGGCAAGTTATTACAAGCGCGAGAATTGGAAGCTACAGCTGAACATATCGAACCTATTCGATGAACAGTACCGCCAAGCTCAAGCAGGCACCACAAGCGATCCAGCTGCCGCCATCCGCGTGGGCACCGCCGCCCCACGTAAAGTCATCGCGTCTTTCGCGGTGGAGTTTTAGACCGCCATCACGATCATGCCTCACCGTTGATGGCATTGCGGCATGATCCTACCCCCATGGACCCTTGCGTCCCGTATCAGCCACGGCTTCTCGGGACACTGACTGGCCCCATTCATCTGCAAGCTGAACAAGGCGGTCAATACGGTTCTGGGTACCGGGATGGGTGGAGAAGAGGTTATCCGCCCCCCGGCCCGATAAGGGATTGATGATCATCATCTGACCCGTGGCTGGATGACGTTCCGCTGTCGGATTTTCAATGCGCGCAGCGCCGTTGGCAATCTTTGCCAATGCGGATGCCAGCCATAGGGGCTGACCACAAATTTCTGCCCCGATGCGGTCCGCCTCATACTCCCGGGTTCGGCTGATCGCCATTTGCACAAGGCTCGCCGCAAGCGGCGCGAGAATCATGATGGCCAGCGTCTGGACAAGACCCATCGCGCCATTATTTCGGTTCCCCCCGAAGAACATGGCGAAGTTAGCGAGAGCCGTAATCGCCCCCGCAAGCGTGGCTGTTACCGTCATCGTCAATGTGTCCCGATTGCGCACATGGGCCAGCTCATGGGCCATCACCCCAAGCACCTCTTCCTCGCTTAACATCGATAGAAGACCCGTCGTGGCCGCTACCGCTGCGTTGTCAGGGTTTCGGCCCGTGGCGAAAGCGTTGGGTTGCGGATTGTCGATGATGTAAATCTTCGGCACTGGCATGTCCGCCCGGGCCGCCAGGCCGATCACGCCCTCCGCGTAGCGGCGCACCCTTGGGTCTGCGCTATTGGGGTCCACCTCCGTCGCCTTATACATCCGCAAGACGATTTTATCGGCGTTCCAATAGCTGAAAACATTCATAATGCCGGCGAAACCAAGGGCGATGAGCATCCCCGCCTGACCACCAAGAAGCAGGCCCACCACCCCAAAAAGGGCGGTCATGCCCGCAATTAAGGCCCCCGTTCGCATCATAGCGGTCATTTCTGTCTCATCGTCCTTTTGCTTAAAGTGCCTATTTTATAGAAGTAAGCATATCGGTTCGGACTTCTATAGGATGAAGGCCCCGCAAGACGGACTGTCACCATGACGAATTTGCAAGACTCCCCCTCCCCTGAAGAAGACGGCGCCGATGCACAGGACCCCGTCCCGACGACCGAGGACGGCATCCCCCTCAAGGTGAACGGGCAGTGGTTGGACGAAACGCAGATTGCCGCCCTACGGGAGGCGCGGGACCGCCGCGAGCAAGAGGCAGCCGCCCAGGCGCCTAAAGAAGTCGGGGGCGCCGCTCGGGACACCGATCCCACTCGGTTTGGCGATTGGGAAAAGGACGGTCGCGCGGTCGACTTCAGTTAAGGATCCCCCACCATTAGGGCTGGCCGACCAGCGCCGATAGAGGCAAATAGCCCTCAGCGACCTTTGACCTTGTAAGACCGGCATGCTCTTTGCTGGTGCATTGGTGTTTGAAACAACCCGTATGGTGGCGATGCAGTCCCAAAATCCTTACTGTCGCGATGTGATCGGCCTTCTTGGCCTTCCCATTGATCTTATTGACCTGGAGACGACGCGCCAATGGGCGACGGACGCCGCTGGTACAGATCGGCGTCACTGGCTCAGTACTGTCAATCTCGACTGGGTCGTGATGGCGCGAGAAGATCCTAGTTTTCGTGCAACCGTGCTTCGGTCGGACTTGGTAACGGCGGACGGCGCCCCTCTTGTTAAGCTCGCTGACCTTATGGGGGTCCCTTTGCCGGAGCGGGTCACAGGATCAGACCTTTTTGGGAGCTTTGAGGATAAAGGCGATCCAGCTCAGCCATTGAGAGTCTACTTTTTTGGGGGCCGCGATACCTCCGCAGAAGACGCCAGCCGTGCTTTTCCGCAAGGGAAAAGTGGCGTTCTGGGGGTCGGCGGTGTGAACCCCGGCTATGGCGATCTTGACGCCTTAAGCCGTGATGACCTCATCAGCGATATTAATGCTGCTGAGCCGGACCTCCTTATTGTAGCCCTCGGCGCAGCGCGGGCACAGCAATGGCTCAACAAGAACCGCGATCGCCTGAATGTCCCCGTGATCGCCGCTCTTGGGGCCGTAGTGGATTTCGCGGCCGGCTCAATCGCAAGGGCGCCTAAAGCCATGCAGTCCGCCCATCTCGAATGGGCGTGGCGTATTGGCCAAGACCCCGCCCTTTGGAAACGCTATGCCAAAGATGCCCTCTTCCTCCCCAGATTGGTGTCGGATGCCCTTACCGTCCGACGCGCCTTGAAAACACAGAACGAAGCGGACCTAAAAGTTCCGGGCGAAATATCTCTCTTGGGCGACACATTAACCCTGTCAGGCGACCTGCGCGGCAAGGACGCCGCCCAATCGCTGGCAGAGGCCCTCTTTACGGCGCAAACAAAAGGGCACCCGCTTACCGTCAGCCTTACAGATACGGCGCTTATTGACTTGCAGTGCGTGGGTATCTTCCTCCTCGCCCATCAACGATGGATGGACCGCTCCCTACCCTTTGATATGACAGGCGGGACAGCGTCCGCCAGAACACTTTTACACCTTAACCACTTGCCGCTATCGTCTCGCCGCATGGCCATCCATAAGGCGCAACGAAGCCACCATCCAAGCCAATCCATTCCCGCATAGTTTTGGGCAAAAGAGAGACCGTTTCCATGTTTAAACCATCACAGAAACGCCGCCTGCTGACCGCATCCCTGCTTGCAGTCGCCATGGTTTTGGCTGGGTGCCAAAGCAAAGAAGAAAAGGCCATCAAGTTTGCCGAAAGCGGACAGGCCTATATGGATGAAGGCGATTTTGAGCGTGCCACGCTGCAGTTCAACAACGCCCTTTTCCAAGACGGTACGAACCTTCAAGCCCTGCGTGGGGCCGCTTTTATCGCTGAGCGGCAGCAGAATTATGTTCGCCATGCTCGGATGCTGGTGCGGATTCTCGACCAGGTCCCCAACGATATCGATGCCAATAACGCCTTCGCGCGGGTGTCCCTTCTTGGCGGCCAAGGGGAGAAGGCCAAAGAGCATGCCGAACGGGTACTAGAACAAGAGCCAGAAAATGTCACCGCCCTCACCACCGTTGGCGCGGCCCTCGTCCTTGAGAACGACCTCGACGAGGCGACGGATATTCTACAGCGCGCCTTGGCGAAAGACCCGGATAATCCTGAGATCTTCAACCTTTTGGCTGCCGGCAGCATCCGATCCCAAGATTTTGAAGAAGCCATCGCTACGATTGAAGAAGGCATCGAGGCCGCCGACAATCCAGAAACGCTGCTCATCGTCAAACTTGTGCTCGCTGAGCGATTCCGCGGTCGGGAGGTCGTGATTGAGACGTTTAACGAACTTATTCGTCTGTCCCCCGAGAATGGGATCTATCGTCGCCGCCTTGCGGAATATTATCTTCTAAAAGACGGTGATCTGGAAACCGCGCGAAACGTCTATGCAGAAGCGCTGCCTTTCCTCGAAGAGAAAACGGAAGTCCTGACCCGGATTGTTGCGATTGACCGGCGCCTCAAAGGCGAACAGCAAGCAGAAGATACGCTGCAACAATACATTACCGCGAACCCAGACGATTCTGAACTGCGCTTCGCCTTGCCCGCCCTTTATTGTGATCGCGAGGAGTTTGATCGGTGCCGCAATGAGTTCAGCCGCCTGTCCGAACTTGAGGGACTGAGCGAAGAAGACCGAGTACGCGCCCTCAACGGCGTGGCTGATGTTTCCATGGCCGAACGGGACTTTGACGCCGCCCGCGTGGCCGCTGACAAAGTTCTGGAATTCGATGCGCGGGACCCCGACGCCCTTATCACCAAAGGTCAGTTGTCCCTCACCGAGGAAAATGCGGAAGAAGCGATCCAGTTCTTCCGGGAAGCCCTCAATGTCGACCCCGACAATACAGAAGGCATGGTGTACCTCGCCCTCGCCTATGAGCAGAGCGGGCAGGTCAAATTTGCCGATGCCCAGTTTGCACGCGCCATCGACCAAGCTGGCTACACTAAAGAGATTATCAACCAGTACCGGCCATTCCTTGTTCGGAACAATGAACAAGAACGGGCCGTCGAATTGCTACAGCGCTATCGCCGCAGCAATCCAAATGACCCCGATGCCGTCTTCCAAGATGCTGAAGCCTCTATCTTCGAGAACCGATATGACGATGCTGAGGAGGCCGCACGCCGCCTTCTTCTAATCCCTGAGTATGAGGACAGGGCCGAAGCAATGCTGGTCAGAGCCCTCCGTGGTCAGCAAAAATATGAGGAAGCCCTTCCCATTGCGGACTCTTTCCTCGCTCGCTCTCCGAATAACCGTCAAATGCTAGCCCTTCGCATCGATTTGCTCGAGCGGTTGGGACGCGATGCGGAAGCTAGAGCGAGCCTCACCGACCGGCTTCAGTCCGACACCGTGATTGACGATGATTATGCCATGCTGGGTGATATGGCGCGTCGCAATGATAACGCACCCGAGGCGCTTAATTATGCGCGTCGGGGTCTTGAAGTCTTCCCCGACGCGGAGAGCCTTTATATCCTTAGCTATCTGGCGGAAACCGACATGGGGAATAGAGACGCAGCCATCGCCGCCCTTTTGGAGGGGCGCAGCAAGGCGACCGAGACAGCGCGCATCCGGGGATATCTTTCAAACGAATATATCCGCGCGGGAGATTTCGAGTCCGCGATGGAGGCTCTCCAGTCATTGGAGGAAGACGGTCTTCTGACCAACCTCACCGCCAACAATTTGGCATCATTGCTCCTTGAGCGTCAGGAATATGACAAAGCGCTTGAGATTGCGACAAACTTTGAGGGGACCCAAAACCCCTACTTCGCCGATACACTTGGTTGGGCATATTTTAAGGCCGGCAACGTCGAGCAAGCGATGCGCTATATCCGCATTGCCTTGAACGGATTAGAGGATAATCCCGATGTCCTTTACCATGCCGCTTCGATTGACGCTGCTCAGGGCCGCATCGCCATCGCGCGGGAGCGGTTCTTAAAGGCTAAAGAACTTCATAACCCGTCAAGCCAAACACCCGTAGCAACCATTGACGATGCCATAGCGGATCTGCCGTCAGAAGAATAAGGGCTCGGCCCAATTGAAGGCGGCCCCCCGCTTTTCAAGGGGCTGCCTTTTCTTTAGGGACCCACCAACGGCAAAAATACTAACGGGGTCAACACGCTCGGGGTTAAAGGACCATTCATGTACGAAGCCCACTTCCACCTCGGGCGCAAACCGTTCGCAAGCCATCCAGAACCGGAAATGATGTACTGGGCCGAGGGCCATAAGATGGCTCGGACCATGCTGATTTACGGCCTTACAGCGACCAGCGGGATCGTGGTCATCACCGGTGAGATTGGCAGCGGGAAAACCACCCTGCTTAACCATATCCTGAGCCAGGACACGAGCGGGCACGTGCTTGGCCGCCTCAATGGCGCTGTGGGACTTGGAGAGGATGTTTGCGCCTGGGTGCTTTACGGTATGGGGATGGACCCCGGCGAGGCCTCCCCGACCCGGAACCTAAGCAGACTTCAGTCTTTTTTGTCCGAGCTTCATACCAAGCGCCGAAAGGCCGTCCTGTTTATCGACGAGGCACAACTTCTCTCCGAAGGCGTGATGGAAGAGCTGCGGCTCCTATCAGATATGCAAATGGGCGGACAACCGGTCCTACAATTGGTTTTACTGGGGCAGCCGGAACTGGCGCGTATTCTCAACCAGCCAATTCTGATGCAATTCCGGCAACGGATCGTTTCTCACTATCACTTAAAAGCGCTTTCCTCTGACGAAACCATCTCATACGTGGAAAGTCGTATCGCCCAGGCGGGCGGTCAAACCGACCTCTTCACCAAGGATGCCCTACGCAGCCTTCATGCGAGGACTGACGGCATTCCCCGGCGGATCAACATTTTATGTGATACAGCCTTCGTTTATGCGTTTGCCCATGGAGAAACCCGCATCACCCGGGACACATTAGACAAAGTGGTGGATGACCGCAGCCAACATGGGCTTTTAGAAATTGGGTAATACGGTCCTGATACAATGCTAGATGGAATGGGGACCAAGACGCCATGCACATCGCCTATCTCATCAATCAGTACCCCGCTGTTAGCCATACCTTTATCCGGCGAGAAGTCCTGGAACTGGAGCGCCAAGGCCACAAGGTCTCTCGTTATGCGTTGAGGGGAAGTCCATCGGCACTGCCTGACCCTATTGATCAAAGGGAGGCGGAGAAGACAAAAACCATCCTCGCCCAGTCAAAGGGCACTCTTGCCAAAGCGCTTCTCGCGGAGGCGCCACGACAGCTGGTCTCCCTCCTCCAGCTTATGCCTCACGTCTTTAGCGCAGGTCGCCGGTCTAAGCAGGGGGTGCTGAAACACCTCTTATACTTAGCCGAAGCTGTGGTTCTTACCCGCTGGTTACGAGAAGACCCACCGGATCATCTGCATGCGCATTTTGGGACGAACGCCGCCTTTATTGCCGGTATGGCGGCGAAATTGGCGAACATTCCTTTCAGCTTTACCGTCCACGGCCCCGAAGAGTTTGACGATCCTGTGGGTCTCAGCCTCCAAGAGAAGATCCACCGAGCCGCCTTTGTGGTGGCTATTTCATCCTTTGGACGAAGCCAGCTGATGCGTTGGGTCCCCGTCAACGAATGGGATAAAATTAAAGTGGTTCAATGCGGCCTCGACTTTGGCACAATCCCCGACCCTACACCCCTACCAGCGACCGGTCCCCTCATTTTTGTAGGTCGGTTTAGCGAACAAAAAGGTGTGCCTCTCCTCATCGAGGCAGCTAAACGTGTGAAAACCCGACGTGGTGCTATCCCCCTCACCATGGTTGGTGGGGGCGAGCTTATGGATGTTGTAAAGGCAAAGGTCACAGAATCAGGGTTGGCGGACGACGTGACTTTCCTGGGCTACCTGTCCTCCGCTGACGTCCAAAAAACTCTCGCTGGGGGTCGCGCCCTTGTCGTTCCGAGTTTTGCCGAGGGTCTACCCGTCGTGATCATGGAAGCGATGGCCGCTGGGCGGCCCGTCATCAGCACAGCAATTAATGGTATTCCTGAGCTCGTGAAAGATGGCACGAACGGACATCTCATCGTCGCAGGCGATGTCGACAACCTTGCGGATGCGATGGAAAGAGTTCTCGACACAGATGCCCAGACTCTTGAGACGATGGGGCGGGCTGGGCGACAAACGGTTAGACAAAGACACAATATTGTCATTGAGATGGAGAAATTCACCGCAATCATTGAAGAAGGGCTGATCCGATGATTAGTTTTTTTTCGCTTGGCCTTTGGGCACTAGCTCTTCTCCTCACAGTCCCTGCCCTTTTCCTCAGCTTAGAGATAGTCTTGGGCCTTCATACATTTAAGCAAGACGGTCACAGCTCCGCCGCGGATAGTGTTGACCTTAAAGGCCTACGTATTCTTATCCCCGCCCATAATGAGGGCGGGCAAATTCTAGATTTGTTAGACGATCTCACTGATCAAATCCCCCTCTCGCAAGTCTTAGTGGTGGCAGACAATTGCGATGATGATACGGCCCTCCTTGCAAGTAGCACTGGGGCAGCAGTCACCATCCGTATCGATACGGAGAAACGAGGTAAAGCCTACGCCCTTGCCCATGGGCGGCAGGTGTTAGGTGCAGGGGGTACACCGCCCGAGCACATTTTATTTCTCGACGCCGACTGTCGCGTAGAGCCAAACACCATCGCCGTCCTCATGGCGGCGTCTCGAGCCAGTGGCCATCCCGTTCAGGCTGACTATCGTATGGTGCCCCATACGGATGGTGTTGTAGGTCAAGGGCTAAGCGCCTTTGCTTTCTTTGTTATGAACAGCCTACGGCAGCGGGGTCTTAAGGCTCTTAACGCCCCAGCACGCATCACCGGGACGGGCATGCTCATCCCTTGGGCCGCCGTGGAAAAACTTCATCTTGATCATGGGAACCTCGCCGAAGACTTGGAAATGGGATTATCTTTTGCGGTGAACGGTACCCCGACCGAATTTGTACCCGAAGCACTTGTTACCTCGAGCCTTCCGCCGGCGGCGCGCCAGGAAGTGATCCAGCGTCAACGCTGGGAAAAGGGGAGCCGAGATGCCCAACGGCGGTTTGTCCCTGCCCTTCTTCGAGGAGGGCTCAACGGCAATACCGCCCTTTTCTATACTCTGCTTGATTTATGGGTGCCGCCGGTAATGAAGATACTCGCTTTTCTTATCGGCGCGGGTGGTTTATCCTTTATCGGAATATTTTTTGGTGTGAGTGGGCCGTTCTTCTTACTCTTCCTCGCCGGAACTATTCTTGGGGCAGCGCTGCTCCTCGCTATGGGCACCTACAATCAACTCGCGCATCAGCCCTTTTCCTTTCACGAGATCAAGGCGTTCCTCACCCTCAAACTGAACGTTGCCAAAGCCGGTGAAGCCGATGGGTGGGTTCGCACTGCACGGGACAAAGAATGACTACCCCCGGGCCACCTTCGCCCAGACGGGACTGTCCATCTCCGAAATAAATGCCTGATGGGCCGCTTTTTCATCGTCCGATAAAAGGACGGGCCGCGGCGCCCCGCGGATCGGCCGGGGTTGCGCCTCGCCATTGGCGCCGGCGAAGCCCCCTCGCCCACCGAGGGCCAGGCCCGCCTGCGCCCCGCCGGTAAGCTCAATATATACCTCGGCCAGAAGGCGCGCGTCGAGTAACGCGCCGTGGCCGTCCCGCTCCCGCTGGGTGGTGTCGATCTCGAAGCGCGAACACAGCGCATCAAGGGAAGCGGGCGACCCTGGAAACCGCTTACGGGCAATTTTCACTGTGTCGACAACATCACCGTTTAAGGCCGGAAGGCTCGCCTTCTCCAACTCATATTGCACAAAACCCATATCGAAGGAGGCATTGTGCGCCACAAGCGTTGCATCGCCGACGAACTCAACAAAGGCTGGTCCGACATCAGGGTCGGCAAACAAAGGTTTATCCTGGAGAAATTCTTCGGAGATTTTATGGACCTTATAGGCCTCAAGCGGCATGTCCCGCTCAGGGTTGATGTAAACGTGAAATTTCTTGCCCGTGAGCGCGCCATTGACCATCTCAACGGCCCCGATTTCCACAAGACGATGACCGTCTTTCGGGCTTAATCCAGTTGTTTCGGTATCGAAAATAATTTCACGCATAAAAGGCTTCGTCAGCTAAGAACTGACTTCCTCATCCTGAGGAGGCCTCGTCCTTCGAGACGCCGCCATGCGGCGGCTCCTCAGGATGAGGCCGTCGCGAAGGACGAGGAAGGACGACGAACCTCTCTACCGATTTAGAATAAGCCGACTCGTCTAAGACACTGAAGGCCTGGTTTTCCCGATATCGTCTAAGGTGGCAAAAACCGCCTCCCGCGCCACCTCAAGCCCCTTATCGGTGTGAATGATATAATCCGCGCGGGCCCGCTTGTCGGCATCGGACACCTGCCGCGCGACGATGGCCTCATATTTTTGTGGCGTCATGCCGGGGCGCGCCAAGACCCGGGCACGCCGCACATCTTCAGGGGCGGTCACCACCACAATGACATCCACAATCGCATCACCGCCGCCCTCGAATAGGAGAGGGATATCGCACACCACCATCGGCGCCCCCGACGCCTTATGAATTTCAAGGAACGCCTGTCGGTCTGAAAAAACGAGGGGGTGAACGATGGCTTCGAGATCAGCGAACCCGGCTTCATCCTTCATCAAGGCCTGGGCGAGGGCAGGGCGATCAATCCCGCCGGTCTCATCCTTCACATCACCAAAGCGGGCTGTGACCAGTTCAACCGCCGCGCCCTTTGGCGCATAGAGCCGGTGGACCGCGCCGTCAGCATCCCAAACAGGCACGCCCGCATCGGCAAAGAACTGAGCAGTGGTGGATTTGCCCATCCCAATCCCGCCGGTGAGGCCAATCACAATCATAACTTCGCCGCCAACACATCTTGGAGGAACGCCCCGGCCGCCACAGGATCATCGGGGGTTATCCCATGCCACGCCGCAAAAGTGGGAATCGCCTGGTGCACCAGCATAGGCACCCCATTCATCGCGCGGCAGCCTTTATCGATGCCCTCCCGCATCAACGGCGTGACAGCTGGCGTGGTCACAATATCCACAATCGCCGCTGAAGCGGGAAGGGATGAGAGTGACAAGGGCAGGGGGGGTTGGCCCCGCATCCCCAGGCTCGTCGCGTTGATAAGCAAATTAAGCTGGGGCAGCACATCCTCGCGCTTCTCCCATGGAACAATCGTTACGGACTGAAAACGGTCCTTGATTTCATAGGCTTTTTCCATCGTGCGATTGGTGATTAGGATCTCAGAGAAGCCCAAATCCTGAAGGGCATAGACCACCGCCGGCGCGGCCCCGCCAGCCCCCACGAGGAGGACAGTCTCCTTCTGTAGGTCCCAACCGCTCTGGCGCACTGCCTCAGCAAAGCCGATCATATCCGTATTGTCGGCCAGAATGCGATTTCCCTCGAATTTCAAGAGATTAGCCGCGCCAATGGCCTCTGCGACGGGACTGGCCTCGTCAGCGAGGGCAACGGCAGCTCCCTTAAAGGGAATAGTGACATTGAGCCCAAACCAGCCCTTCGCCGCGCAGTCCCGCACAATATCGGGAAACCGCTCCAAGCTTTCGCCGTCCACCGCGTGGTAGTCAGCCGTCAGCCCGTGAGCCTTGATCCACCGGCCATGAAGAGGAGGGGATAAGGTTTGGCCAATGGGGTGACCGATCACCCCCATTTGAGAGATTGCGCCGGCTACCATAGGAGGACACCGCGCGTCCTCAACGCATCAAGCAAAGGCAAAAGGGGGAGGCCGAGGATGGAGAAATAGTCGCCTTCGATTTTCTCAAAAAGACGCACGCCGGGCCCCTCTAATTCAT
Organism: uncultured Parvularcula sp.; assembly: GCA_937919225.1. Lineage (GTDB taxonomy): Bacteria > Pseudomonadota > Alphaproteobacteria > Caulobacterales > Parvularculaceae > Parvularcula. The sequence goes on along the minus strand of CALFRH010000150.1, from coordinate 4,832 downwards.
AGGCGCCGACGGTGCGGAGCACTCGGTCGCCCACGGAATTTAGGTAGGCTTCAACCTCTTCCCGAGACGCCGCGCGCATGGTGAGTGCCGACGTTTCCTCATGGGACCATATGACGTCGCCCCCTTGGGCCAGACAAAGAGCCCCCCGGAGATAGTGGGTTTGTCCCGCCATAGCGGTCAGACGCTCGGCGGCCTCCCCCATAGACTTGGGTTTGTCGTAGAGGGTGTTTTTGAAATCGAGGACTTGGTCGCCACCAATCACCAAATCTTCCGCATCCGCCTGAACGGCGAGGGCCTTCGCGCGAGCGAGGGCAAGAGCAATCGCGGCGGGGGATGCGCCCTTTGCCTTTTCTTGCCCCTTTATAATGTCTTCGTCGACGCCGCTGCCGACTGCCTCAAAGGGGACACCAGCCCCGTCGAGAAGCGCCCGGCGCGACGCACTTTTTGAGGCGAGAATAATCCGGGTCATGCTTTTGATATGTCTCCGGCCCGACGGGCCGACATGAGGGTGAGAATTTTTGCGGCGGTTTCTTCCACCGACCGGCGGGTGACATCAATGACGGGCCAACCGTTCTTCACAAAATACCTTTTTGCGGCAGTAATCTCGCTACGCACTTCATCTTCATCGGAATAGGTGGACGCATCTTGGTCAGCCGCCAGATTGGTTAAGCGCGTGCGCCGAATTTGGGATAAGCGCTGGGGGCTGGCTGTCAGTCCCACCACAAGGGGCTGGCGCAATTTTTCCAACTCCTCCGGCGGCGGTGTCGTGGGGACGAGGGGAACGTTCGCCGCCTTCACCCCCCGGTGGGCCAAATACATGCAAGTGGGCGTTTTTGACGTTCGGCTTACCCCCACAAGGACGACATCTGCCGTTTCTAAGTCCCAGGTCAGTTGCCCATCATCATGGGCGAGGGTGTAGTCGATGGCTGAGATCCGTTGGAAATATTCCTCATCCAACTCATATTGCCGACCCGCGCGCAGGGTTTGTTCAAGGCCCAGATACTCCGCGAAAGCGTTAAGAAGCGGATCAAGCACTGAAATGGCTGGGATCTGCAGTTCTGCACATTTGACCTCCAACCGCCGTCGCATGCCAGGATCAACGATTGTGTACATCACCAAGCCCGGAGAGTTTTCAATCCGGGCGAGGACCTTATCCAATTGCACGTGACTCCGAACCAGGGAAGCAACATGTTCCAACGGCTGCGCTCTCTCAAAACGCGCCGCCGTTGCCTTGAGCAGGGTGCTGAGGGTTTCGCCGGTTGAGTCCGACACAAGGTGCACATGGAACCAGGTATTACTTCTACTGATGGCAGAGGGGGTCACACTCATCGTCGGTCAAGGCCCCGACCTGGTTTTGGGGAAAAGAGTCTCATCGATTTCGACCTACGGCTTTTTTAAAGGAACTACCACAGCCATCCCAAGGCGGTTCTGGAAAACCGGTCCTGTGCAAAGAAACTGTTAAGAAAGGGGAAAGCTCTCTTAAAAGTGCGCAAAGAGTACACCCAAAGTAGGGCCCGCCATACCCGTTCGGGTGACAAAACATTTTCGGGGAAACTGTGGACAATGGGGAAATATTCCAGCCATACCGCTTTTCCCCAACCTCAACCGTCTTATGACTCCGAACTCATATTTTAAGTAAGGTAATGCCATGGCCATCCCGGCAATGCTTCGTGCCCTTGAAGGGGAAACCCTCTCCACGACACCCATCTGGTTTATGCGGCAAGCAGGGCGCTACCTTCCAGAATATAGGGCCGTGCGAGAAGAGGCCGGATCTTTCTTAGACTTATGTTTTGATCAGGAGAAGGCATCGCGTGTCACCTTACAACCGATTGAGCGGTATGACCTAGATGCAGCCATCCTATTTGCGGATATTCTCCTCATCCCTCTCGCTATGGGGCAGAAAGTTTGGTTCGAAACAGGAGAGGGACCAAGGCTCGATCCCCCGTTTACCAGCGATCTCCTCAAAAGTCTTTCGACAGATGGGCTGCACGACGCGCTGGGCCCAATCTGCGAGACTGTGTCGACGGTTCGGGCAGCCCTACCAGCTGATAAAGCACTTATTGGCTTTGCCGGCGCGCCCTGGACGGTGGCGACCTATATGTTGGCCGGACGTGGGTCGAAAGACCCCTCAGCGTTGCGCCTTTTTGCCTACAAACACCCAGACGCCTTTGATGGCTTAATAGAATTGTTGGTGGACAGCACGGCAGACTATCTGATTGCTCAGGCGAAAGCAGGTGCCCAGGTCCTACAACTGTTCGACAGCTGGGCCGCGGGACTACCGAAGTCCTTTTTCGAAAACTACTGCGCCAAGCCAGTTATAGAGATCGCTAAACGGGTGAGGGCGGCGGTGGATGTGCCCATCATTGCTTTTCCGCGCGGCGCTGGACCGCTCTACAATTTGCTTGCTGAAGACCCGCATATTGCCGGTGTGTCGATAGACACAGGGCTGCCTTGGGGTTTTGCGGCGAGAGAGCTGTCGCCCCACGCAACGGTGCAAGGCGGCCTTGATCAGTTGCTGATCGTGAAAGGGGGCGATCCGATGCTGAAAGCAGCCGATCAACTGCTGAAGACCTTCAACGGCAAGCCTTATATCTTCAATATTGGCCACGGCTTTGTGCCTGAAACCCCGCCGGAGCATGTCGGTGAGCTGGTTGATTTTGTGAGGCGGGGTCGCCCTTAAACCAAGCCTTTGAGTTCTCGTTCACCACGGCTTGTCCGTGGTGTCCCTGAGCGCTGAGCGACGTTGCTTAACTCAGTGGATGCAACGGACAAGCCGTGGCAAACATACCTGCTAATATTATCTCAAAAGACCCTAACAATGCTTCAGACCCTTTACCCATGGATAAAGTCCCTACACTTGCTGGCCGTCATCGCTTGGATGGCGGGAATGATGTATCTGCCGCGGCTGTTTGTGAATCACCATCAGGCGGAAAAGGGCGGGCAGGCCGAGCGTTTCTTCGTCGCGATGGAATATCGCCTGCTGAAGTTCATTATCAACCCGTCCATGATTGCTACCTGGGGGCTCGGGGTTTTGCTGCTCGTCGCTAATCCTGTTTGGATGAGCCAAGCTTGGTTTTTGGTGAAGTTCGTGGCTGTTTTAGGGATTTCAGGGATCCACGGTTTCTACGCGGCGGCCACAAAAAAATTCGCCGCTGGAGAGCGGCCGCGGACAGAGAAATTTTGGCGCATTATGAATGAAGTGCCGTTCCTCGCGCTCATTGTGATTGTGATCATGGTGATCGTGAAGCCGTTTGGGTGAGATCATTGAGGGCCGATCCCTCGGGATTGACGTTTTTGAGGGCTGAGCCTAAGTGAGGCATCCCGAGTTCTCGGGCCTACCTTCCCTTATTCGACCTACAATTTGTCGTTTTGCCCATCATTTTCGATGGATGCACCCTCCTTCAGGATTGTCATGCTGCCCAAAACCATCACCCTTGATGAGATCAAGGAAAAATCCCCCCAAGACCTAGTGACCTTTGCCGAAGAGGTGGGTGTTGAGAATGCCTCCGCCCTTCGCAAACAGGACCTCCTTTTCGCTATTTTGAAAGAGTTGGCGGAAGAAGAGGTCGAAATTATCGGCAGTGGGGTCCTCGAAATCCTACCTGACGGGTTTGGCTTCTTGCGCTCAGCGGATGCGAACTATCTTGCGGGTCCTGACGATATTTATTGTTCGCCCCAACAAATCCGGAAATTCACGTTGAAAACCGGCGACACGGTGAGCGGCGAGATCCGCAGCCCGAAGGATGGCGAGCGGTACTTCGCCCTTACAAAAGTGAACTCGGTCAACTTTGAGCCGCCGGAAAAGGCACGGCACAAGGTTCACTTCGATAATTTGACGCCCCTCTATCCTGAAGAGCGCCTTCGGATGGAGGTGGAAACCAAGGAGGCGAAGGAGAAGGACCTTTCCTCCCGGGTGATTGATATTGTGGCCCCCTTAGGGAAAGGACAGCGGGCGCTTATCGTGGCACCGCCGCGGACGGGTAAAACCGTCCTGTTGCAGAATATTGCTCACGCCATTACGTCTAATCACCCTGAATGTTATCTCATCGTGCTGCTTATTGACGAACGGCCCGAAGAGGTGACGGACATGCAGCGGTCGGTGAACGGAGAGGTCGTCTCCTCCACCTTTGACGAACCTGCTGCCCGCCACGTGCAGGTGTCCGAGATGGTCATTGAGAAAGCCAAGCGCTTGGTCGAACATGGTCGCGACGTGGTGATTCTGCTTGATTCCATCACCCGCCTAGGCCGCGCTTACAACACAGTGGTGCCAAGCTCTGGCAAGGTGCTCACCGGCGGTGTGGACGCGAACGCCCTTCAACGGCCAAAGCGCTTCTTCGGCGCGGCGCGGAATATTGAAGAGGGTGGTTCCCTCACCATCATCGCGACAGCTCTTATCGACACCGGGTCCCGCATGGATGAGGTGGTGTTCGAAGAATTCAAAGGCACGGGTAACTCAGAAATCGTCCTTGACCGGAAAGTGGCGGATAAGCGGACCTTCCCTGCTATCGATATTGCCAAGTCCGGCACACGGAAAGAGGACCTTCTTATTCCGAAGGACGAGCTGGCGAAGATCTTTGTGCTTCGTCGAATTCTGTCGCCGATGAATGCAATGGATTCCATCGAGTTCTTGCTGGATAAACTCCGTCAGGTGAAGACGAACAAAGATTTCTTTGACTCGATGAATACGTAGTTTGTGTTGCCTCGGACTTGCTCTCGACGCGGCAACATTAAGCAGGATTGTCCAGGGGTTTTAGGAATAGCATCCTAACCTCTATACCGACAGACGTTCGTTTGTACTCACGTTGTCGCTATAGTCTTTTGTTTTCGCATCG